>DASWHI010000106.1:0-4756 GCA_036398235.1 Burkholderiales bacterium | reverse complement strand
GCGTGGTCGCAGGCCCATCTGGAGCACGTCGAGGCAACGCTGCAGCGCGTGCTGCCAGGGCCCGAGATCGCGCCGCGGCGCCTGCATCAGGCGATGCGCTATGCCGTCCTCGGCGGAGGCAAGCGCGTGCGCCCGCTGCTCGCGTTCGCCGCGGGTGAGCTTGCCGGCGCGGATCTGGAGCGTGTCAGGATCGCCGCGGCCGCGGTGGAGCTGATCCACGCCTATTCGCTCGCGCACGACGATCTGCCGTGCATGGATGACGATGTCCTCCGGCGCGGAAGACCGACCTGCCACGTCGAATACGACGAAGCGACGGCGCTGCTGGTGGGCGACGCGCTGCAAAGCCTCGCGTTCCAGCTGCTGGGCGAGTATCAGCTCGCGGACGACGCGAAGATGCAGCTCGAGATGGTGAAGCTCCTCGCCACGGCGTCGGGATCGCGCGGGATGGCGGGCGGGCAGGCGATCGACCTCGAATCCGTGGGCAAGACCCTCACCGTGCCCGAGCTCGAATACATGCACATCCACAAGACCGGCGCCCTGATCCGGGCGTCGGCCCTGCTGGGGGCGCGCTGCGGCAACGGGCTGGGCGAGAGGGAGTTTGGCCAGCTCGACCAGTTCGCCAAGCTGATCGGGCTCGCCTTTCAGGTCGTGGACGACACGCTCGACGCCGAGGGCTCCACTGTGACGCTGGGCAAGACTGCGGGCAAGGACGCCGTCGCCAACAAGCCGACCTATGTCAGCGCGATCGGGGTCACCCGCGCACGGGAGCTCGCGCAGGAGATGCGGCGGAATGCCCTCGACGTGCTCAAGGGCTTCGGCGAGCGGGCGCTGCGCCTGCGCCAACTGGCGGATTTTATCGTGCTGCGCAAGTTCTAAGTATTGTTAAATCCGGACGCTGCGCGCCGGTTTAACTCCGCGCGATCGAACGGACGGGAGCGCCCGCCGTTCATCGCGCGGATAATAGGCGATCGGTAATCGGCTAAATCGGTGGTAACGGGAATATAGATGACGGAGAACGTGATCAAATCGGGCTTGGGTGGCACGCACGCGGCGGGCACCACGAAGTACGAGCTGCTGAAGAGCGTGAACTACCCCCACGAGCTGCGCCGCCTCGACGAGAAGCAGCTGCGGCAGCTCGCGGACGAGCTGCGCGCCTTCCTCCTCGAGTCGGTGAGCCAGACCGGGGGCCACCTGTCCTCCAATCTGGGCACCGTGGAGCTCACCATCGCCCTGCACTACGTCTTCGACACGCCGCATGACCGCATCGTGTGGGACGTCGGGCACCAGACCTACGGCCACAAGGTGCTGACGGGACGGCGCGAGGGCATGGACCGGATGCGCATGTGGGGCGGGCTGTCCGGATTTCCGCGCCGCGAGGAAAGCGAGTACGACACCTTCGGCACCGCGCATTCGAGCACCTCGATCAGCTCCGCGTTCGGCATGGCGATCGCGTCCCGACTGGCGGGCGTGAAGCGCCACGTGGTGGCGGTGATCGGGGACGGCGCCATGACCGCCGGCATGGCGTTCGAAGCGCTCAACAACGCCGGCGCCTCCGACGCGGACCTTCTGGTGATTCTCAACGACAACGAGATGTCGATCTCGCCGCCGGTCGGCGCGCTCAACAAATACTTCGCCAAGCTGATGTCGGGGCGCTTCTATACCGCCGCGCGGGGGCTCGGCGAGAAGGTGCTGGGCGAGCTTGCCAAGCGCGCCGAGGAGCACGTGAAGGGCATGGTGACGCCGGGCACCCTGTTCGAGGAGATGGGGTTCAACTACATCGGCCCGATCGACGGGCACGATCTCGACGCGCTGATCCCGACGCTGCTCAACATGAAGGAGCTCAAAGGCCCGCAGTTCCTGCACGTCGTCACCAAGAAAGGGCAGGGCTACAAGCTTGCGGAAGCCGACCCGGTGCTCTACCACGGGGTTTCCAAGTTCGACGCCGTGAACGGAATCGTCGGCGGCAAGTCCGGTGGCAGGCTTACCTACACGCAGGTGTTCGGAGAATGGCTCTGCGACATGGCGGCCAGGGACCCGCGTCTGATCGGAATCACGCCCGCGATGCGCGAGGGCTCCGGGCTGGTGAAGTTCGCGGAGCTCTTTCCCGATCGCTATTTCGACACCGGCATCGCGGAGCAGCATTCGGTGACCTTCGCGGCCGGGCTCGCGTGCGAGGGCTACAAGCCGGTGGTGGCGATCTACTCGACGTTCCTGCAGCGCGCCTACGACCAGCTGATCCACGATGTCCAGATCCAGAATCTCCCGATTCTGTTCGCGATCGATCGCGCCGGGCTGGTGGGCGGCGACGGCGCGACCCACAACGGCAGCTTCGATCTCACCTTCCTGCGCTGCCTGCCGAACATGACGGTGATGACGCCCGCGGACGAGAACGAGTGCCGCCAGATGCTCTTCACGGGATTCCAGATGGCGTCGCCGGCCGCCGTGCGCTATCCGCGTGGAACCGGCCCGGGCGTGGAAGTGCGCAAGGAGATGACGGCCCTGGCCGTCGGCAGGGGCGAGATCCGCCGGCGGGGGAAAGCGGTCGCGATTCTCGCCTTCGGCTCTGTGTTGAAGCCTGGGCTCGATGCGGCCGGAGAGATCGATGCCACCGTCGCCAACATGCGCTTCGTGAAGCCGCTCGACGAGGCGCTGGTGCTGGAGCTGGCGGATTCACACGGCCTGCTGGTGACGGTAGAGGAAAACGTCGTCATGGGCGGCGCCGGCAGCGCCGTCATGGAAGCGTTACAGCGGGCAAGGAAGAGCGTGCCCGTATTGCAACTGGGGCTGCCCGACCGCTTCATCGACCAGGGCGACCCGGGAATTCAGCTCGCGCACGTGGGCCTCAACAAGGAAGGCATCCTCAAGTCCATCCGCGAGCGGCTTGCGGCGTAGAATCGTTGGGTAACGACTGACGAGTGACAATTATGGCGCTCACCAAGCAGATGCTCGAAGAAAACGAGATGAACGGCTATGCCCGGAATGACCAGTACAACCCGGCCATCATCCGGCGCATCGCGGAGCAGTACCGCGTCATTTTGAAGGAGATCGGCGAGGACCCCGAGCGCGAAGGGCTGAAGAAGACGCCCGAGCGCGTGGCGAAGGCGCTGCAGTTCCTCACTCACGGCTACGGGCTCGATCCCGCGCAGATCCTGCGCGACGCGATGTTCCGCGAGGAATACCAGCAGATGGTGATCGTGAAGGACATCGAGCTCTACTCGCTGTGCGAGCACCACGTGCTGCCCTTCTTCGGCAAGTGCCACGTCGCCTATATTCCCAATGGCTACATCGTCGGGCTTTCCAAGATTCCGCGCGTGGTGGATGCGTTCGCGCGCCGGTTGCAGGTGCAGGAGCGCCTCACGGTCCAGATCCGCAACTGCATCGAGGAGACGCTGAAGCCGGACGGCGTCGCGGTGGTGATCGAAGCGCAGCACATGTGCATGGTGATGCGCGGCATCCAGAAGCAGCATTCGATCGCGACCACGTCCGCGTTCACCGGCGAGTTCAACACCGACAAGACGCGGGCGGAATTCATGCGGCTGATCGCCCGCTCGAATCCGGTCGGCTAGGAATCGGTGACGGGTGACCGGTGATCCGTGACCAGTAAGACCAGCGAGTACATCGTCGAGAGCGTCCTGCCGGACGTGCGCAAGGGCAGGATGGTGATCCTCGTCGACGACGCGGACCGCGAGAACGAGGGCGATCTGTTCGTTGCGGCAGAGAAGGCCACGCCCGAGGCGATCAACTTCATGGCGGCCCACGGGCGCGGGCTCGTCTCGCTCGCGCTGACGGAGGAGCGCATGCGCGCCCTCGGCCTTGCGCTCATCACCGATGACACCGGCAACCAGACCCGGTTCGGAACCGCGTTCGCGACGCCTATCGACGCGCGCGAAGGCGTGGGTTCCGGGATGTCGGCGTATGACCGCGCGCGCACCATCGCGGTTGCGATCGCGGACGGCGCGAAGCCTTCCGACCTGATCCGCCCGGGCCGGCTGCAGACCCTGCGCGCGCTGGACGGCGGCGTGCTTGCGCGCCGCGGCCACACCGAGGCCGCGGTGGACCTGGCGCGGATTGCCGGACTCAAGCCCGCCGGCGTGATCTGCGAGATCATGAAGGACGACGGCACCATGGCGCGCATGCCGGATCTCGAGCGCTTCGCGCGCGCGCACGACATCCGGATCCTGGCGATCGCCGACCTCATCGCCTACCGCCAGAGCGAGCGCGAGATCCGCCGCCGCGCGGAAACCCGGTTGCCCACGCGCGGGGCCGGAGAATTCCGCTGCATGGTTTACAGCGACAACCTGGAGTCGCAGGCGTTCGTGGCGCTGGTGAAGGGGGAGATCAAGCCCGATCGGCCGGTCCTGGTCCGGCTGCATTCCCAGTGCCTCACGGGCGATGTCTTTGGCTCCGAGCGCTGCGATTGCGGCGAGCAGCTCGACGCGGCGCTCGCCATGATCGACAAGGCGGGCGCCGGCGTCCTGGTCTACATGTTCGACGAAGGCCGCGGCATCGGGCTCCTCAACAAGATCCGCGCCTACGAGCTGCAGGACCGGGGCCGCGACACGGTGGAAGCGAACCACGCGCTTGGTTTCGCCGCCGACATGCGCGATTACAAGGCGGGGGCACACGTCCTGTTCGACCTGGGCGTGCGCAAAGTGCGCCTGATGACCAACAACCCGGACAAGGTGCGGCAGCTCGAGGCCTACGGCCTGACCGTCGCCGAGCGGGTCCCGGTCGAGGTGCCTCCGCGCAAGTCCAA
>DASWHI010000105.1:0-2253 GCA_036398235.1 Burkholderiales bacterium | reverse complement strand
ATCCAGGACCGCTACGGCCACATCTCGGCGGCGCATATCGTCGCGCTCGCGCGCGAGATGAATCTCTCCCATACCGAGGTTTTCGAGGTTGCGACCTTCTATCACCATTTCGACGTCGTCAAGGAAGGCGAGACGCCTCCGCCTGCGCTCAGCGTGCGTGTGTGCGACTCGCTTTCCTGCGAACTGGCAGGCGCGCGCAGACTGATCGAGGATCTCAAGCAGGCGCTCGGCGCGGACGTGCGCGTGATTCCGGCCCCGTGCGTCGGCCGCTGCGAGCAGGCGCCGGTCGCCGTGGTGGGACAGAACCCGGTGGCGCAAGCCACGGTGAAGAAAGTCGAGCCGATCGCGCGGGCGAAGAAAACGCGCTGTCCTGTCGGCAACTACATTCGATACGCCGAATACCGGCGTGACGGCGGCTACCGGATCGCCGCCGAATGCCTCGCGGGCCGGCGCGACGCCGAGACGATCATGAAGACGCTGGAGGACTCCGCCCTGCGCGGGCTTGGCGGCGCGGGCTTTCCTGCCGGGCGCAAGTGGCGGATCGTGCGGGCGGAGAAAGCGCCGCGGCTCCTCGCGATCAACATCGACGAGGGCGAGCCGGGGACCTTCAAGGACCGCTATTACCTCGAGCGCGACCCGCACCGGTTTCTCGAAGGCGCGATCATCGCGGCGTGGACAGTGCAGATCTCGGAAATCTACATCTATTTGCGCGACGAGTACGCCGGCTGCCGGGAGATCCTCGAGCGCGAGCTGACGGCGCTTCAGGCCGATCCGCCGTGCCCTTTGCCGCCGATCTTCCTGCGCCGCGGCGCGGGGGCCTATATCTGCGGCGAGGAATCCGCGATGATCGAATCCATCGAGGGCAGGCGCGGGATGCCGCGCCTTCGGCCGCCCTACGTCGCGCAGGTGGGGCTCTTCGGCTACCCCACCCTCGAGCACAATATGGAGACGCTGCACTGGGTGCGCGGGATCCTGGAGAAAGGCGCAGGCTGGTTCGCCTCCCAGGGCCGCCATGGCCGCAAGGGGCTCCGTTCGTTCTCGGTATCGGGACGCGTGAAGAGGCCCGGCGTGCATCTCGCGCCCGCCGGCATCACGGTGAAGGAGCTGATCGAGGAGTACTGCGGCGGCATGCTGGCCGGCCACAAGTTTTACGCCTATCTCCCGGGAGGCGCATCGGGCGGCATACTCCCCGCCTCGATGGGTGACATTCCTCTCGACTTTGACACGCTCAACCAGTACGGTTGCTTCATCGGATCGGCTGCGATCATGATCCTGTCCGACCAGGATAAGGCGCGCGCGGCGGCGGCGAACGTGATGAAGTTCTTCTCCGAGGAATCGTGCGGTCAATGCACGCCCTGCCGCGTCGGCACCGCGAAAGCGCTCGGGCTCATGGAGAAACCGCGTTGGGACCGGGGCCTGCTCGAGGAACTTTCGGTCGCAATGGCGGACGCATCCATATGCGGACTCGGGCAGGCGGCGCCCAACCCGATACGCTGTGTGGTGAAATACTTCCCGAAGGAAATCGGGTGAGGCGGGAAACGAGAAACGAGAGACGAGGAACGAGAGGCGGGCGATGACGGCGATCAGCAAGGAAGAGCAAGCCGCGATGCCGGTGGAATTCAGGCTGAACGGCCGGGACGTGGTCGGTCACGCCGGCGAGACCATCATCCAGACCGCCCGGCGCCACGGCGTGGAGATCCCGCACCTCTGCTACAAGGAGGGGCTCCGCCCGGACGGGAACTGCCGCGCGTGCATGGTGGAAATCAAGGGCGAGCGCGTGCTGGCGCCTTCGTGCTGCCGCAAGCCCGCGCAGGGAATGGAGGTCGTTACCGACAACGCGCGCGCGCTGGCGTCCCAGAAGATGGTGCTCGAGCTGCTGCTCTCCGACATGCCGCGCGAGCGCTACTCCCTCGACTCGGAGCTCGACCTCTGGGCGCGCAAGCTCAAGGTTGGAAGACCGCGCTTTGCGCCGCGCCACCAGCCACCGGAAGATTTGTCGCACCCCGGCATCGCGGTGAATCTCGACTCGTGCATCCAGTGCACGAGGTGCCTGCGCGCCTGCCGCGAGGAGCAGGTGAACGACGTGATCGGCTACGCCTTCCGCGGCGAGCGTTCGAAGATCGTGTTCGATTTCGACGACCCGATGGGCGAATCCACCTGCGTCGCGTGCGGCGAGTGCGTGCAGGCGTGCCCGACCGGGGCGCTCGCGCCGGCGCGCAAAGTCGCGCTCGTCAAGCCCGACAAGCAGGTGCA
>DASWHI010000104.1:0-2847 GCA_036398235.1 Burkholderiales bacterium | reverse complement strand
TGCGCTAGAATAGCGCCCGCTGCAGACAGGGAAGGGTGCCGCCGGCACCCTTTTTTTCATGACGCCGCAAGGCCGCATCCGCAACTTCTCCATCATCGCGCACATCGACCACGGCAAGTCGACGCTTGCCGACCGCATCATCCAGCGCTGCGGCGGCCTCGCCGCGCGCGAGATGGCCGACCAGGTGCTCGACTCGATGGCGCTGGAGCGCGAGCGCGGCATCACCATCAAGGCGCAGACCGCGGCGCTGGAGTACGTGGCGCTCGACGGCGAACGCTACCTGCTCAACCTGATCGATACCCCGGGCCACGTCGATTTCTCCTACGAGGTCAGCCGCTCGCTGGCCGCCTGCGAGGGCGCGATCCTGGTGGTCGACGCGTCGCAGGGCGTCGAGGCGCAGACCGTGGCCAATTGCTACACGGCGATCGAGCAGGGCGTCGAGGTGATCCCGGTGCTGAACAAGATCGACCTGCCCTCGGCCGACCCCGACAATGCGATCCAGGAAATCGAGGACGTCATCGGCATCGAGGCGCGCAATGCGCTGCGCGCCAGCGCGAAGACGGGCGAGGGCGTGATGGAGATCCTGGAGGCGGTCATCGCGCGCGTGCCGCCGCCCACAGGCGACCCGCAGGCGCGGCTGCAGGCGCTGATCATCGATTCCTGGTTCGACAACTACGTCGGCGTGGTGATGCTGGTGCGCATGATGCAGGGAACGCTGCGTCCCAGGGACAGGCTCCTGCTGATGAGCACCGATGTGCAGCACCTGTGCGAGCAGGTGGGGGTGTTCACGCCGAAATCCCAGCCGCGCGATGCGCTCGCGGCGGGCGAGGTGGGTTTCGTGATCGCGGGGGTGAAGGACCTGCGCGACGCGAGAGTGGGCGACACCATCACGCACGCCGAGCGGCGCTCGCCGCGGCCGCTGCCCGGGTTCAAGGAGATCAAGCCGCAGGTCTTCGCGGGGCTGTATCCGGTCGAATCCAATCAGTACGAGGCGCTGCGCGACGCGCTGGGCAAGCTGCATCTCAACGACGCCTCGTTCCACTACGAGCCCGAGATCTCGCAGGCACTCGGCTTCGGCTTTCGCTGCGGCTTTCTCGGGCTCCTGCACATGGATATCGTGCAGGAACGGCTGGAGCGCGAGTACGGCATGCAGCTGGTCACCACCGCGCCGTCGGTGGTGTACGAGGTGCTGCTGCGCGACGGCTCGGCAGCGCAGGTGTCCAATCCGGCCAAGCTGCCGGATCCCGCGCAGATCGTGGAAATCCGCGAGCCGGTCATCGCCACCACCATCTTCGTGCCGCAGGAATACGTCGGGCCGGTGATGACGCTGTGCACCGATAAGCGCGGCGTGCAGACCAACCTGCACTACGCGGCGCGTCACGTCGTCCTGTCCTACGATCTGCCGCTGAACGAGGTGGTGCTGGACTTCTTCGACCGGCTGAAGTCGCTCACGCGCGGCTTCGGCTCGATGGATTACGATTTCAAGGCATACCGCCCTGCCGACGTCGTGCGGCTGGACGTGCTGGTGAACGGCGAGCGCGTGGACGCGCTTTCCAGCATGGTGCATCGCGACGTCGCGCAGCGCCGCGGCCGCGAGCTGGCGGCGCGGCTGCGCGGCCTCATCCCCCGGCAGATGTTCGACGTCGCCATCCAGGCGGCCATCGGCGCCAACGTCATCGCGCGCGAGAACGTCAAGGCGCTGCGCAAGAACGTGCTCGCCAAGTGCTACGGCGGCGACGTGACGCGCAAGCGCAAGCTCCTCGAGAAGCAGAAGGAAGGCAAGAAGCGCATGAAGCAGGTGGGTTCGGTGGAGATCCCGCAGGAGGCGTTCCTGGCGGTGCTGCGGCGGGACGCCGACTAGGCATGAGCTTCGCCCTGTTCCTGCTGCTGCTGCTGCTCGTGACCGGCGCGGTCTGGGCGCTGGAGGCGGCGTGGCTGCGCCGGCGCCGCGGCGCGCTCGCCAAGCAGCCGTGGTGGGTGGAGTACTCGGTGAGCTTCTTCCCCGTGATCCTGATCGTCTTCCTGCTGCGCTCGTTTCTGGTCGAGCCGTTCAAGATTCCGTCGGGCTCGATGATCCCGACGCTGCTGGTCGGCGATTTCATCCTCGTGAACAAGTTCACGTACGGCATCCGGCTGCCGGTGGCCAACCGCAAGCTGCTGGCGGTGGGCAGCCCGGAGCGCGGCGACGTGATGGTGTTCCGCTATCCCGAGGATCCGTCGCTCGACTACATCAAGCGCGTCGTCGGCGTGCCTGGCGACCGCGACGAGTACCGCAACAAGCGCCTGAGCATCAACGGCCGCGCCGTACCGCTGCGGCAGATCGAGGACTACCTGTCTCGGGAGCGCATGCAGTACTCGCGGCGTTACGTGGAGACGCTGAACGGCACCGGGCACCAGATCATGATCGAGGAGGACGCGCCGGCGTTCGTGCCGCAGGTACGCGCGTTCCCCCACGCCGGCAATTGCCTCTACAATATGTCCGGCTTGGCGTGCACCGTGCCGCCAGGGCACTATTTCGTGATGGGTGACAACCGCGACAATTCGAGCGACAGCCGGGTCTGGGGCTTCGTGCCCGACGCCAACATCGTCGGCAAGGCGTTCTTCATCTGGCTCAACCTCGGGGAGCTGGGCCGCTTCGGCTCCTTCCGCTGAGGGCTCGTCGCACCAGGAGATCGGTCATGCGCGCTAGGCAACGGGGTATCACGCTGACGGGGCTCATCGTGGGCTCGTTCGTCCTCGTGTTCGTGGCGCTGCTGGTCATGCGGCTGCTGCCGTCCTACATCGAGTACTTCACGATCAAGAAGGCGATCGTGGCGATCTCGAACGAGACCCGCGGCCGCGGCGTTC
>DASWHI010000103.1:0-2491 GCA_036398235.1 Burkholderiales bacterium | reverse complement strand
AGATCGATCGCACGCGGCTGCCCGCGCGGATCGAGCGCGACGGTTATGGTAAGATTTCGCGCGTCTGGGCGAGCGCGCAATCGGGCGAAGGAACCGAGTTCATCCGCCTGGCGCTCGAGGAGTACGCCGGTGCGGCGCCGGTCCCCGCCGAGCTCGACAGCACCGCCGCGGCATAAGAATCTTCGGACCTCCATGCTGGCTTACTTCAGGACCTGCCGCGACTTTGTACGGGACCGCTCCCTGCGGCTGCTCGGCGCTCTCATGTCGCTCAATGACCCGCAGTGGGGGCGCCGCCCCGGCCAGGGCCCCCCCGATCTCGACGAGATCTGGCGCGAGTTCAACAAGAAATTGAACGGGCTGTTCGGGCGCCGTGGCGGCGGTGGCGGCGACGAGCCGAAGGGGCCGGGCCTCAGAAGGTTCGGCGGCGGTGCGGGGCTTTTGCTCGGGCTGCTCTTCGCGGTGTGGCTGGCGAGCGGCTTCTACATCGTCCCCGAAGGCCAGCGTGGCCTCGTATTACGCTTCGGAAAGTTCGTGGAAACCACGATGCCGGGTCCGCGCTGGCACCTGCCGTATCCGATCGAGTCCGCTGAAGTGGTGAACGTGGCGGGGGTGCGCAGCGTGGAAGTGGGCTACCGCAATAACGTCAAGAGCAAGGTGCTGAAGGAATCGCTGATGCTGACCGACGACGAGAACATCATCGACGTCCAGTTCGCGGTGCAGTACATCCTCAAGAGCCCGACCGATTACCTGTTCAACAACCGCGTGCCGGACGAATCAGTGCTGCAGGCGGCGGAGACCGCGATCCGCGAGATCGTCGGCAAGAGCAGCATGGATTTCGTGATCTTCGAGGGCCGGGCCGAGGTCGCGGCGCAGGCGCATAAGCTGATGCAGGAGATCCTCGACCGCTACGGCACCGGCATCCAGATCAGCAAGGTGACGATGCAGAACGCCCAGCCGCCGGAGCAGGTGCAGGCGGCGTTCGACGACGCGGTCAAGGCCGGACAGGACCGCGAGCGCCAGAAGAACGAGGGCCAGGCCTATGCCAATGACGTGGTTCCCAAGGCAAAAGGCATGGCGGCGCGCCTGCAGGAGGAGGCCGAGGGCTACCGTCAGCGCGTGATCGAGCAGGCCGAGGGGGACGCGGCGCGCTTCCGCCAGATCGTGGCCGAGTACAACAAGGCGCCCCAGGTCACCCGCGACCGGCTCTACATCGAGGCCATGCAGCAGATCATGAGCAACACCACCAAGGTGCTGATCGACCAGAAGGGCGGCAACAACCTGATTTATCTGCCGCTCGACAAGATTATGCAGATGAGCGGAACCGGGCCGGGCGAGGGGCTGGCGAAACCCGCCGAGGCACCGCCCGCCCAGGATTCTTCCACCATGCGCTCGCGCGAGGCGTTCCGCTCGCGCGAGCGGGAGTCACGCTGATGAGAAACCATCTCGGCGCGATACTGGTGGGTGCGCTGGTGGCGCTGATCGTCGGCTCAATGAGCCTGTTCGTCGTGGACCAGCGGCAGAACGTGATCGTGTTCCGGTTGGGCGAGGTCATCGACGTCAAGAGGGAGCCGGGCCTCTACTTCAAGGTCCCGCTGCTCGACAACGTGCGAAATTTCGACGTGCGCATCCTCACCATCGACTCCGTCGAGCCGGAGCGTTTCCTCACCTCGGAGAAAAAGAACGTGCTGGTGGACCTGTTCGTGAAGTGGCGCATCACGGACGTGCGCCAGTATTACGTCAGCGTCGGGGGAAACGAGTCGTTCGCCCAGACGCGGCTGCTGCAGACCATCAACGACGGCCTGCGCGCCGAGTTCGGCAACCGCACCGTGCACGACGTCGTCTCCGGCGAGCGCGACAAGATCATGGACCTGATGCGCGACAGGGCCAACGAGGACGCGAAGACGATCGGAGTCGAGGTGCTCGACGTGCGGATCAAGCGCGTGGAACTCCCGCAGGAAGTGAGCGTGGACGTCTACCGCCGCATGGAGGCCGAGCGCAAGCGGGTGGCGAACGAGCTCAGGTCCACCGGCTTCGCGGAGTCGGAGAGGATCCGCGCGGATGCCGACAAGCAGCGCGAAGTGACCGTCGCACAGGCCTACCGCGAGGCGCAGCGCATCAAGGGCGAGGGCGACGCCAGGGCGACGGCGATCTACGCGCGCGCCTACGAGCAGAACGCCGAGTTTTACGCTTTTTATCGCAGCCTCGAGGCCTACAAGGCGAGCTTCCGCGGCCGCAACGACGTGCTGGTGCTCGAGCCCAATTCCGAGTTTTTCAAATACCTCAGGTCGAGCGGCAAGCAGGGCAAGTAGCACTGGACGCGCGGTGGCGCCCGGTTGATGCGCTCGCGCCCGGCCCCGCAGGACGACCATGGCTAACATCCTGCTCACCGCGCTCGCATTGATGCTCATCATCGAGGGCGTGCTGCCATTCCTGCTGCCGGGCGTGTGGCGCGACACCTTCCGCCGCCTGACCGAGATGAGCGACGGCCAGA
>DASWHI010000102.1:0-5775 GCA_036398235.1 Burkholderiales bacterium | reverse complement strand
CGCGGGAAGAATACCAAGAAAACGCGCGGTCAGTGGCGCGCGATCAGCGGGAGCCCCGTCCCGATCACTGATTGCCATTCACGAATAGCTCCCCGGGTGGCAGAATCGAAGCCAGTCCGGACCGGACGACTCCCTGGAGATACCCCGTGGTCACCACCCGCACCGCGCGCATGCTTGCGCGCTACAACGCCTGGGCCAACCGCCTCATCTTCGACGCGGTCGCCGCTTTGCCCTCCGGCGAGGCGACGAAGGAACGGAAGAGCCTGTTCCGGAACATGGTGCACACGCTCAACCACAACTACGTCATCGACCGCATCTGGCAGGCGCACCTCGAGGGACGCGAGCACGGTTACGCGGCGCGGAATACGCCTGACCATCCCCCGCTCGCCGAGCTGTGGCGCGCGCAGCAGGAGATCGACGCCTGGTACGTTGGCTGGAGCGACGCAATGTCCGATGCCGCGCTGGACGAAAGCGTCAGTTTCATGCTCATCGGCGGCAACCGCGGCGTGATGACGCGCGGTGAAATCCTGCTCCACATCGTCAACCACACGTCGTATCACCGCGGCTTCGTCGCTGACCTTTTCTACCAGGTCCCCGCCCGCCCGCCGACGACGGACCTGCCGGTGTTCTTGCGGGAGGTGCCCGCCGCCGGGTGATCCCGTCGCGCAAGACAGGTTTACTATATGGACTCCGAAGGCCGATCAGTCCAAAGATATGCACTCTCGAACTGGCTGTCAGTCACGATATGGACTTATTCAGTCAGCGTGGCGTAAGCCTGGTGTAAGATCATGCGCGTGCCGGGTTGAGGGTTTTAGCATGCCCGCGTTCCCGGCGCCTGACCAACCAGCGGGTTTCCGCTTCTGGAGACTTATGTCCAAGTTCCTGTCCGCAGTGATGCTGTTTCTGATGTCAAGCCCGTTGTTTGCCGCCGCGAAAGAGATGGAAGCGGCGACCGCGCCCTCCGAGACTGTTGACATGATCTGGGTCATCGCCTTCGGCGTCGTCTTCCTCGGCTCGATCATCGGCTTTTTCGTCTACCTCTGGCACACCGAGAGGAACCGCAAGCGGGAAGAGTAACTCCCTCGGTTTACGGCGGGGCTTTACCCGTCCCGCCTTTTCCGCCGCACCTCCCTCACTCAGGCGGCCGGCCTCATCGGCCGCATGTCAGCCAGGCCGTCCGCGTCGGTCGCGGTGATCGTGGTGCGATTTGGGGACGGAGCCCGGTTTCCGCACCAAGGTTACCCCGAGAACGGGACGGCATCGAATTATGCCCTTCTGCGTGAAAGGAAACCGGGCTCCGTCCCCAAAGTCTCATTGCTCCATCGCGCTCGGCGCGAACACTTCCTCGAGCTTGACGAGGCGCGGCGTCAGGCCCTGCTCGCGGGAATAACGCGCCGCGGTCTCCAGCGTCCTGCGGTTCGCGCGGATGCCGTGCCGCACGAGCGGCGGCCGCAATGCCTCGGTCGCACCCGGGGGGAGCAGTCCCGCGGCGACGTGGTACTCGACATGCTCCACGCGTTCGCGGTCCGCAATCTCGTTGGCGCGGTCGAACGCCTTGACGAGATTCAGGACCACCCACGGGTGCTTCTCTGCGATCTCCCTCTTGATGACCATGCCGTGGTTGATGGGGAAGATCCCGGTCTTGCGGTAGTAGCGCGCGCCCTCGGCGAGCGGATCGGGGAAGAGCGGTCCGACGTCCGGATGGTTCCACAGGTCGGCGGTGCTGCGGTCGACGAGGTTGCGGTCCACGATGTAATGAAGCGCCGCGTCAAGCTCGCCCGCGAGCATCATGCCGCCGAGGCTCTTCTCGGGCGGGATCGTGTGGATCGTGACCCCCGGGGGCGCGATGAAGCCGACCGCCCCGGCGTGGCTGTGGGACGCGCCGCGCTCCATCCAGAATTCCATGCGCCGCGGCTCGACCCCGAATTCCTCCTGCAGCACCCCGCGCGCCCACAGCGCCGCGGTCTGCTGGTACTCCGGCACCCCGACGCGCTTGCCCTTCAGGTCCGCCGGTGCGGCGATGCCCGCCTTCCGGCGCACCAGGATCGCGGCGTGATAGAACCTGCGCGTGGTGAACACCGGCACGCCGACCCAGCGCTCGTCCCCCCTCGACTTCGCCATCATGAGAGATGAGAAGGACATCTCGGAGACGTCAAAGTCCGCGAATCGGAGCTGGCGCCAGAACAGCTCGGAGGGGTGCACGCGGCTCGCGATCAAGTCGATGCCGTCGGGCTTCACGCGGCCGTCGAAGATGGGCCACGTGCGCGGGTTCGACGCTAATCCGATGCTGAGCTGGAGATTCATTTGACGGCAAGGTCGAGTATTCCGGCTTTGGGCGTGAAACCGAGCCCCGGCGTGTCGGGCAGCGTCACCCATCCCTTCACCGGTTTCGGTGTGCCGTCGAACAGCGCTTCGCCGATCCGCCAGCCGCCGAGGTGAAACTCGACGCGCCCGCCGTTGGGCACGCCGGCGTGCAGATGCATGTTGAGGTGGGGATAGTTGCCGCCCATCTCGAGCTGGATGTTGAAAGCCTGCGCGAGGCCCGCCGCGTAGAGCCCGCCGGTGAAGCCCCCGATGTCGCGAACGTTGGGCTGCGCGATATCGATGGCCTCGTTCACGAAATACTCGCGCAGGTAGGCAAGGTCGTAGGTGCCGCTGCTGCCGGCCGCGATCGGGATCGTGGTCTCGCGGCGCAGCTTCGCCATCAGCCGCGGGTCGGCCTTCAGCACGGGGTCCTCGAACCACGCGAGCCTGCAATCCTCGACGAGCTTGGCAAGGCGGATCGCCTGCGGCAATCTCGCGTTCTTGTTGGCGTCGATCATGAGCGTCACCTTGTCGCCCAGCGCGTTTCGCACGTGGCGGATGCGCGCGGCATCCTCGAGGATGTCGTCGTCGGTCGGCTCGCCGTACATGTGCGCCGCCGGGTCTCTGCCCGCCGCGATCGCCATCTTCAACTGGGTGTGCCCCTCGGCGATCATGAGCTTCGCCGCCTCCACCAGCTCCTCGCGGCTGTAGCGGGGCAGGCCCCACGTGATGTAGATCGGGCATTTCTCGCGCGCGCCGCCCATCAGCTTCCAGATCGGCAGCTTCACGCTCTTCCCCCTGATATCCCACAGCGCGACGTCGATCATGCTCGCCGCGCACGACCACGTGCCCATGTAGTGCTTGTTGGAAAGCTTCCAGTAGAGCGTCGTGCGCACGGCCTCGGGCCGCAGCGGATCCATGCCCGCGATTGCCGGGCCCGCCTCCCGGTTGATGAAATCGGAGATGCTGAAGCGCAGAGGGTAGGCCGAGAAGGCGTGGCCCTTCAGGCCATCGTCGGTCTCGATCTCGACGAAGGTCACGAGCGCGTGCTGGGTCTCCTTGATCAGCGGGAACTGGAACGGAACGCGCAGCGTGTGCGCGGTGGTGTGGGCGATCTTCATGGAACGTCCTCTGTTGGGTGGTGTCTTTGCGCGCTGGCGGCAGGCATCCGCTGGACTAGGCCATCGGCTCGAGGCCTTTCGCTTTCATGACCCGTGCCGCGGCAGGAGTGAGAAGAAACCGGATAAAGCCGCTCGCCGCCTCCGCGTCCCCCGCGTCGGCGAAGACGCCGGCGGAGGAGACGGTGACGAGTTGGATTTCCGCTGGCAAGGGGCCGACCAGCTCGATGCCCGGCACGGCCATCAGTTCGGGGATCTGCTGAATCGCAATCTCGGCGCTCCCCGCGGCGACCCGCTCGCCGATCAGGCCTCCCGGCTGCCTCACGGCCTTGGCTTGCACCTCTTCCGCGATCCCCAGGCGCTCGATCACGCCGGAGAAATGCATGCCGCTCGCGCCTTCCTGGGTATAGGCAACCGATCTAGCTCCGAGCAGCACGCGCTTGAGCGCTTCGACCGAGCCAATGTCGGGCTTGGGTGCTCCGGCGCGGACGGCGACGCCGACGCTGCAACGGGCGAGTTTCCGGCGGCTCTCGGCGAGGACCCGTCCCTGCCTCACGAGCTCATCGATTGCGCCCGAGCCGGTGATGACGAGATCGGCGGTCTCGCCCTTCTGGATGCGCGCAAGCATGACCTTGGCCGGGTCATAGCTCACCGAAACTTTGCACCCGCTCGCGCGCTCGAACTGCGGGATGAGCTCGCCCATCACAGCGCGGATGCTGTTGGAAGCGAGTACCTTGATGGCGCTTGCCATCGCGATTACGGCACCTCGTAACCGAGCTCCTTGCACTGCCTGCGCGCAAACTGCGTTCCGATCGGCCCGTCGCCCGGACCGCCGTTCGCGGCCACCACCTTCCCGTTGCGAATGAAGTAGACGGCCGGATCGAACCCGGTATAGGCGCCCTGCGTATTCTTGTCGTTCACCATCGTGCAGACGGCCCATCCGAACTGCAGATCGCGGAGGGCCGCGTCCTTCTGGTACAACTGGGTGGGCCCCGCCTTGAAGTCGATGATCGCGGCGGTCGGATCGGTCAGCCGGTTTCTCAGGTAATCGCGGATGATTCTCTGGTAGTCGTCGGGCTTGGGACCGTAGTTCACGGATTGCCTCTGTTCCTTGGTGGGTGGGCTGGTGTCGCAGCCGCCGAGCACTGCGGCCATTGCTATCGCCAGCGTGAACGCCAGGACCTGCGCGAATGTGCGTTGCATGATCGCCTCCATGCCGGGTTTTCGGAAGGGCTGATTCTACTTCAGCCGCGCATCCCGCCGCTAATGAAAGTCCCGGCTCGAGGTTTGCAGCGCCCCCAGCAGCTCGCTGTGATCCACCAGCCGCTTGGCGATCAGGTGCACGACCGCCCCCTCCCGTTCGAGCGTTCCGTGGACCCCCAGCAGGCGCGATCCCAGCAGCTCCTGCCGCTGCCGGTCGGCGAGGTCGCGCCACACGATCACGTTGACGCTGCCGGTCTCGTCCTCGAGGGTGACGAAGATGACGCCCGAGGCGGTGTCCGGCCGCTGGCGGCCGATGACGATGCCGGCGGCGCGCGCGGGCCGCCCGTGCGGCAACCCGCGCAGCTCGGCCGCGGTGGCGAGCCGCATGCGCGCAAGCCGCGGGCGCAGCAGGGAAAGCGGATGACGGCCGAGCGTGAGCCCCAGGCTCGCGTAGTCGGCGACCAGGTCCTCGCCCTCGGTTGGCGCCGCCAGCACCGGGTCGGTCTCCCGCACCGGCGCATCACCGAGGAGGGGGGTGGCGCGCTCCACGCCGGCGACCTCCCAATGCGCGCGCCGCCGGTGTTCCGCCAGCGGCTGCAGCGCGCCCGCGGCGGCAAGGAGCTTCAGGTCGCGGCGGTTGAGTTGCGAGCGCCGGGCCATATCCTCGATCGAGTCGAAGGGACGCTCGCGGCGCGCGGCGATCACGCGCTGCGCGGTCGCCTCGGAGAAGCCGGAGATCATCCGCAGGCCCAGCCGCACCGCCGGCCTGCGCGTTATTCCCTCTCCCCCAGTTGGGGGAGAGGGGTAGGGTGAGGGGGTTGCACGCTCGTGGCTCTCGACTGCTTCCAGAGCGCAGTCCCAGTCGCTCGCCGCGGCGTCCACCGGCAGCACCTCGACGCCGTGGCGGCGCGCGTCCTGCACGAGCTGGGACGGCGCGTAGAACCCCATCGGCTGGCTGTTGAGAAGCGCCGCGAGGAACGCCGCCGGCTCGTGGCGCTTGATCCAGGAGGACACGTACACCAGCAGCGCGAAGCTGGCACTGTGACTTTCCGGAAATCCGTACTCGCCGAAGCCGAGGATCTGCTGGTAGATCCGCTCCGCGAACTCGCGCTGGTAGCCGCGCGCGAGCATGCCCGAGACGAGCCGCTGC
>DASWHI010000101.1:0-3080 GCA_036398235.1 Burkholderiales bacterium | reverse complement strand
TTCACGATCTTGGCGGAATTGGAGATCATGTTGGTCCACCCGTTTGCGGCGCGCATGCGCGTCAGGTTCTGCAGGATGTAGACGCAAACGCCCTCGAGGATGGTAACGCCCGCCGCCTCCAGCTTCTGCGCGTAGCCGAGCGCCCGCGCCGACGCCAGCACGCCGTTCGCGGTGGTAACCATTACCGTCGTGCCCGCGTGAACGCGCCGCCCGTCGAAAAGCTCGGCGAGCTGCTTCATCTCGAGCAGCGATTGCTGCGGCCCCGAGAACACGACGAAATTGCAGCTCCCGTCCGGGTTCCGGTAGCCGGCGAATACGCGCTCGATGGCGGCGCGGGTGATGCGCATCCGGTGGCCCGTTCTCCTGCCGCCGATTGCCGCCCGCAGCGTCTGCGCCTCGGGCGTGACGCCCATCATATGGTACATCGCCATCGAGCCGTAGCTCGCGAGCCCGGCACCCAGGTGCTTCAGCTCGTCGGCCGCCGGTGCTTGCTTCACCCCGGTGAACACGGGCACCGCGAAATAACTCTGATGCGACTCGCCGACGAGCTTCGCCATCGCGCCCCATTCCGCAAAGTCCTTCAGCTCGGTGGCCACCTCGACTACGAACGTGCCCCTGCGATGGCGGTCGAGGTGAAAGCCGTACTCCGGCACGCGTCCCGTCATCGCGGCGGCCATGGCGGCGGGGCCGGACTCGAAATTGGTGCGCGCCCCGCACACCGAGTTGGCCCAGATCACGGTGCCGGTATCGCCCCAGGCGAGGCGCTCGCCGAAATGCGGCTGGTACACGGTCTGGTAGTTGATGCAGGTGTCGGTGGTCACGACGTTCATCTCGCGCAGGCAGCCGATCAGCCGCCGCTCCTTGGCCGCCTCGCCGGCGTCCTGCCCGAGCCGCTCGACGTGGGCAAAATCGAAGCAGCGCGCGTTGGTGGTGATCGGAACCCGGCAGCGCGCCCCCGACTGCGCCAGGCGCTGCAGATGATCGAGGCCGCCGTCGCCCATGACCTCGATGTCGCCCATCATGTGCACGTTGGAAACCGGCACGAAGCGCCGCGCCCCGTAGAACTTCCCGACCTCGAGCTGGAGTCCGAGCGCGCGGCGCACCGGCTCGCCGCGCGTGCCGCGCAGCATGGCCTGTTCCTCGGCCGTTAATCGCATCATTTCGATATTGCCTGTTCCGCCGAGCCCGGCGTTCCCCCCATCCCAACCTTCCCCCGCAAGGGGGGAAGGAGCGCTTGAAACTTCCCCCGCAAGGGGGGAAGGAGCGACCGTCAGTCCGTCCCCTTGGCGCCGGACAGCTTGACCAGTCGCGCGAATTTCCCGGTCTCGGCGCGCACGAACTTCGCCAGCGCCTCGGGCGTCGTGCCCACCGTCTCCGCGCCCACGCTGGCAAGCTTTTCCTTCACGTCCTGGAACCTGAGCCCGCGATTGACCTCCGCGTTGAGGCGGACGATCACGTCAGGCGGGGTCCCTGCCGGCACGAAATACGCGAACCAGTTGCTGATGTCGAATCCCGGCACGCCCGCCTCTGTCATGGTGGGCACTTCGGGCGCCGCGGGCGAGCGTTTAGTCGTCGTCACCGCCAGCGCGCGCAGCCTCCCGGCTTTCACATGCGGCATCGCCGGCGGCATACCCGAGAAAAACATCGGCACGTGACCTCCAATCAGGTCGGGCATCACCGGTCCCGCCCCCTTGTACGGCACGTGCACCATGTCGAGCTTCATCGTGATCTTGAGCAGTTCGCCCGATAGGTGCTGCACGCCGCCGGTGCCGGCGGACGCGTAACTCAGCTGGCCCGGTCGAGCCTTGATGAAGGCGACCAGCTCCTTGACCGACTTCACCGGCAGCGAGGGATGCACGACTAAAATGAGCGGAGTCACCGCCGCAAGCGACACCGGTGCGAAGTCCCTAGGGACGTCGTACGGCATTTTTTGCAGGTGCGGCAGTATCGCCATTTCCGCGGGCACCGCGATCAGCACGGTGTAGCCGTCCGGCGCCGCTTTCGCCACGATGTCGGCGCCGATCACGCCGCCCGCGCCGGGACGATTGTCCACGATGACGTTCTGCTTCATGGCCGCCTGCATCTTCTGCCCGACCAGGCGCGCGGTCAGGTCGGTCGCGCCGCCCGGCGCGTACGGCACCACGACCCGGATCGGTCTGGCGGGATAGGCCTGCGCGACGGCATCGCCTGCGGCAAACGTGAGGCTCCAGGCGGCGCACGCAATCAGCAATGCATTCTGTTGGAACATGGCGGAACCCTCCTTTCGACGCGAATCCCTCACTGGGGCATCATGCCCGAGGCCTTCATGATCTTCCCGTACTTGGCGGCTTCCGCGCTGGCGAAACGCGCCAGCTCCTGCGGCGTGCCGGGCAGGACATCGACTCCGGTAACGTTTTCCAGGTAGTTGACAACGTCCGGCAGCTTGAGGATCCGAACGAGCTCACCATGGAGCCTGCCGACCACGCGATTGGGCGTGCCGCTGCGCACGTAGAATGCGAACCAGATGCTGGTGTCGTATCCCTTGAGCCCGCCTTCCTGGGCCGTCGGCACTTCGGGCAGCAACTTCGAGCGCTTGGCAGTCGTGATGGCGATCGGCTTAACCCGGCCCGCCTGGATGTGCGGGATGGCGGGTCCCATCCCGACGATGCCGAACTTGACTTCCTGTCCGCCCAGCAGCGCCGCCGCCAGCGGACCCCCGCCTTTGTACGGCACGTGGACCGTCTTGGTTCCGATCAGGATGTTGAACAGCTCGAGCGAGAGGTGCATCGGCGTGCCCACGCCCGGCGTCCCGAAGGACACCGTGCCCGGCGCGGACTTCGCGAGGGAAATGATGTCGCGCAACGCGTTGCCGGAAAACGACGGATGCGCTGCGAACAGCATGGCGGAGACTGTTCCGAGCGTGATCGGCGCAAAGTCCTTCACCGGGTCATAGGGCAGCTTCTTGAACAGCACGGTGTTGATCGAGACCTCGCGGCTCGATGCGACGAACACGGTATAGCCGTCGGGATTGGCCCGGACCACGATATCCGAGGCGATGAAGCCGTTGCCGCCCGGCCGGTTGTCCACCACGATCGGCGTGC
>DASWHI010000100.1:0-5458 GCA_036398235.1 Burkholderiales bacterium | reverse complement strand
CTGCAGAGCCTTTGGGTCAACACTCATGCGTCTTCTTCAGGAATCTGTTCAAGCAGACTTTCCAAGCGGTTGGTCGCAGTGCCGATTTTGTCGGCGAGCTGCTTGTTGTCGCTCATGGCGGAGGCGAGTTGCTGGCGCAATTGCTGGTTGTCCTCGCGCAATCGCTGGCACAGCTCGACGAACTGGTGGAGCTTGCGCTCGAGCGATTTGAATTCCGCGTCCATCGCCACACTATAATTTCAAAAATCCTGTTAAGTCAACTGCTAACAGCCATTTTTGAATGTTGTTTAGCATCAAAGCGATGAGGCAATGCCGCGGACATAGTTGCGCGTCCCGTGAAGCGGTAGTGGTTTCCTCCCCCCTCGCCTGAGGCGCGATGCTTAAGGGGCTGACATGGCGCGGAAAACCAACGCCCGGCCGCCGGAACTTGCCGCAGCGCGGAACGAATCTTGAGCGGCCCGGAGCCGGCGTCTACAATCGGACCCTACGCGGGGAGAGCGCGCTATCCGTAAGCCGCTTCCCCCGCACTCGGCTCCGGGTGCCCGCGCGCGATTTCTCGCAGCGGGTCAAACGGGAAACAGGTGAAAGACCTGTGCTGCCCCCGCAACGGTAAGCGAGCGTGGGCGCGCCGAGGAGTCCCGGCAGGGGCTCCTGGCCACTGTGCGCAGTTCGCGCATGGGAAGGCGGCGCGTCAGGTTCTCGCGAGCCCGTATACCGGCCTCGACCGATGGTGGAAATGCCGCGGGGAAGCGGCGTGACCGTTACCGGTCCGGTCTTCCAGCGTCATTTCCTTGCGCTTTCTTGCATGCGGCGGGCGTGCGCGAGGAGAAATCATGCGGGTCAGAAAGGGGGCGGCATCCGTGCTGGCGGCCGCGGCGTGGTGCGCGGCGGCGGCGGAGCTGCCGGTCACCGCCGGCGAGCCGGTCATCGTCACCGCGACGCGTTTCGAGGACCGCTACCTCGACAAGCCGGTGAACGCGACGGTCATCACCGCGGAGAACATAAAGAACAGCACCGCGAAGACCGTTCCCGACCTGCTGTCGGAGCAGGCCGGCATCGCGATCCATGACTTCTTCGGCAACAATGCCGCCGCGACGACGGTGGACCTGCGCGGCTTCGGCGTCACGGGCACGCAGAACACCCTCATCCTGCTCGACGGGCGGCGCCTGTCCGACAACGACCTTTCCGGCGTGCAATGGTCGGCGATCCCGCTCGCCGCGATCGAGCGCATCGAAATCGTGCGCGGAAGCGGGGCCGTGCAGTACGGCGACGGGGCGACGACGGGCGTCATCAATATCATTACCAAATCGCCGGCCACGATCGGCAATTTCGCCGTGGTGCAGGGGCGGGCAGGCTCGTATGACACGCTGGAGGGCCAGCTCTACGCCAACTATTTCACTCGCGATGTCGGCTTCAACCTGATCGGTTCCGGTTACCGCTCCGACGGCTACCGCGACAACAACGACAATCGCCAGAACAACCTGCAGGCCGAGGTGAGATGGCTTACCGGGCGGGGCGATCTGTCGCTCAAGGTCGGCACCGACGACCAGGACCTGCGGCTGCCGGGGGCGCGCACGGTGCAGCCGAGCGCGGGGGTGAATCAGCTCGAAACCGACCGGCGCGGCACCTCCACGCCCTTCGACTATGCCGATCGCGCAGGCAACCGCGCGACGCTCGACTGGCGCCGCGAGACGGGACTCGGGGAATTCAGCCTCGGCCTGGGCTACCGCGACAAGGAGCAGAAATCCTACTTCGACTTCAGCGGGTTTCCGGATTACCGGGTCGCCGATCTCGACGTGTGGTCGGTCTCGCCGCGCATGCGTTTTCCGCAGCCCGTCGCCGGCCTGCCCAATACCTTGGTCGCAGGGATCGATTATTACCGCTGGGACTACCGGCAGCGGATCTCGAATTCGCAGGCCAACATCGTGCAGCCCTTCAATACCGTGGACGCGACGCAGGAAAACGCCGCGCTTTATCTGCACAACACGACGCAGCTCTCGCGGCGCTTGACGCTCGTCGCGGGCGCGCGCGGCGAGCGCTACAAGATCAACGCGAGCGACTCCTACGACCCGACCGCGCCGGGCAGCGCCTTCGGCTCGGGTGCGCCGGCAGGCAGCCAGGACGAAACGGAGTACGCCTACGAGCTCGCCCTCCGCCACCAGTTCGCCGCGGACTGGGCGGCCGTCGGCAGGATCGGGCGCAGCTACCGCTTCGCCAACGTCGACGAGATCTACGAGTTTTCCGGGCCCCCGCTGTTCTCCCGCGAGTTCCAGTTCCTGCGGCCGCAGACCGCGGAAACCTACGAGGCGAGCCTCGAGCGGCGGACGGCAAGCGGCGCGATGCGCGCGACGCTGTTCCAGATCGACGTCCACGACGAGATCCATCTCGACGTCTTCAGCACCGGAATCGGCAACACCAATCTGCCTCCGTCGCGGCGCCGGGGCCTCGAGCTCGAGGGGCAGCAGATGCTCGGGAAAGCGCTCCGGCTCGCCGGCAGCTACACCTACACCGATGCCGAGTTCCTCGAAGGCGTGCTGCCGGGAAGCGCTTTTACGCAGCAGGACGTCGTGATCGCCGGCAAGACGGTGCCGCTAGTGCCGCGCCACAAGCTCAACGCAGGCGCGTCCTGGACCTTCGTTCCCAAAGCGCGGCTCAATGCGCTCGTCACCTACGTCGGCAGCCAGTACATGGACAACGACGAAGGCAACACCGGAACGAAGATCCCGGCCTATACGGTGGCCGATCTCAAGCTCGCGTGGGAGGACCGCGGCTGGCGCCTCTCCGCGGCCGTGAACAACCTGTTCGACGAGCAGTACTACAACTACGCCGTGCGCAGCCAGTTCGTCCCCGACCGCTACAACGCCTACCCCCTGCCCGAGCGCAATTTCACGATGACGGCGGAATACACTTTTCGTTGATCACGCCTTTCCCCGGTAGGGGGTATTTGCTATCGTGCGTCCCATGCACGCCATGACCAGCACGGAGCTCTACCTGCGGCTGCTCCGCCACGTCAAACCGTACTGGCGCATGTTCCTGCTGGGCATACTCGGAATGGTGGTGTACGCGGCGACCACGCCCGTGCTGCCGGCGCTGGCGAAGCCGCTCATCGAGGGCACCTTCATCGAACGCGACCCGGTCGTGATGCAGTGGCTGCCGGCAGCGATCGTCCTGCTCTTCGTCGTGCGCGGCCTCGCCGCTTTCGTCTCGGCCTACGGCATCAACTGGGTGGGCACGCGCCTCGTGACCGCTCTGCGCAACGCCATGTTCGCGAAGCTCCTGGCGCTGCCCGCCGCGTTCTACGAGCAGCGGCCCTCGGGCGTGCTCATCTCCAAGCTCACCTTCGACGTGACCCAGGTCATGGTTGCCGCCACCAGCGCTCTCACCATCGTGTTCCGGGACGCGCTCGTGATTGCGGGGCTGCTCGGCTACCTGGTCTGGCTCAACTGGAAGCTGACGCTCTTCGCGCTTGCGATGGCGCCCCTCGTCGTCGGGATCGTGCAGGTATTCAGCGTCCGGCTGCGCAAGTCGAGCCGCGAGGTGCAGGACGCGATGGGCAGCATCACGCAGGTGATCGAGGAGGCGATCGGAGGGCACAAGGTGGTGAAGCTGTTCGGCGGCCAGGACTACGAGAGCCGGCGTTTCGATCAGGAGGCGAACCACGTGCGGCGCTACCTGATGAAGCAGGCCGTGGCGATCGCGGCGAGCGCGCCGATCGTGCAGCTGATCGGGGCGGTCGCGCTCGCCCTCGTCATCTGGTACGCGATGGGGCAATTGAGCACCGCGCACCTCTCGATCGGCGATTTCGCGGCGTTCGTAACCGGCATGATGCTGCTGATGGCGCCCCTGAAGCGCGTGACCGACATCAACGAGTATGTCCAGAAGGGGCTGGCGGCCGCCGAGAGCGTGTTCCGGCTGATCGACGAGGAGGCGGAGCCCGATCGCGGCACGCGCGCGCTCGGGCGCGCGCGGGGCGAGATCCGCTTCGAGAGCGTGAGCTTCCACTACGGCGACCCCGGGCGCCTCGCGCTCGAGGCGATCGACCTCTCGATCGCGCCGGGCCAGACCGTGGCGCTGGTCGGGCCCTCGGGCGCGGGCAAGACCACGCTGGCGAACCTGGTGCCGCGCTTCTACCACCCGACGCGCGGGCGGGTGCTGCTCGACGGGCATGACCTGGAGAGCCTCACCCTCGGGAGCCTGCGCGCCAACATCGCGCTGGTGTCGCAGGACGTGGTGCTGTTCAACGACACGGTGTCGGCGAACATCGCCTACGGCGTGATGAACGGCGCGGCGGAGAAGGACGTCGTTGCCGCCGCGGAGGCGGCGCACGCGATGGAGTTCATCCGCGGCATGCCGCAGGGGCTCGCGACGCTCGTCGGCGAGAACGGGGTGAGGCTCTCCGGAGGGCAGCGCCAGCGGCTGGCGATCGCGCGCGCGCTGCTCAAGAACGCGCCGGTGCTGGTGCTCGACGAGGCGACCTCCGCGCTCGACACCGAGTCGGAGCGCCACGTGCAGGCGGCGCTCGAGGCGCTGATGCGCGGGCGCACCACCATCGTCATCGCGCACCGGCTGTCGACGGTCGAGAACGCGGACCGCATCGTGGTGCTCGACCGCGGCCGCATCGTCGAGACCGGCACCCACCGCGAGCTGCTCGCGCGCGGCGGTCTCTACGACAAGCTCTACCGCATCCAGTTTGCTCCCGGCGAACCGGTGACCAGCCAGTAGCGATGGCCCAACTCTCCGTCGTCACGCCCGTCTACCGCGCCGAGGGCTGCCTCGAGGAGCTCTACCGCAGGCTCGTCGCCGTGCTTTCCGGCATCACGCAGGATTTCGAGATCGTGATGGTCGAGGACTGCGGGGGCGACCGCTCGTGGGAAATCATCCGCAGCCTCGCGCGCCGCGACCCACGGGTGAAGGGCATCCAGTTCAGCCGCAACTTCGGCCAGCACTACGGCATCACCGCGGGCCTCGACCATTGCGACGGCGACTGGGTGGTGGTGATGGACTGCGACCTGCAGGACCGGCCGGAGGAGATTCCCGTGCTCTACGCCAAGGCGCAGGAAGGCTACGACGTGGTGCACGCGCAGCGCGACCGGCGCCGTGACTCGATGGTCAAGCGCTGGGCCTCCAATGCCTATTTCAAGCTGCTCAGGTTTCTTGCCGACGTCGGCGACGACACCCCGGGCAATTTCCGCATCCTGTCGCGCAAGGTGGTCGAGAACTTTCGCCAGTTGCGCGAGCAGCTGCGATATTCGGCGGGCCTGCTCAATTGGATGGGGTTTCCGACGGCGTATGTCAATGTCCAGCAGGCCGAGCGTTTCGCCGGCAAGACGACCTACACGCTGGCGAAGCTATCGAAGCTTGCCTTCGATATCATGATCGCCTTTTCGGACAAGCCGTTGCGGCTGGCCGTGCGCCTCGGATTCATCATCGCATTCCTCGCGTTCTGCTACGGGGTGTA
>DASWHI010000099.1:0-16193 GCA_036398235.1 Burkholderiales bacterium | reverse complement strand
CTCACCACACGGCGCCGCGCGCCGTGATGGGCCAGATCGCCTCGACGCGGCCGCCGCGCACGCAGACATACTGGTCGTAGAGGTTGACCGTCGGATCGCAATGACCGGGGATCAGCTTCAGCTTGTCGCCCACCGCGAGGCGCGCGCTGCCGTTCAGCTTCAACACGCCGTGCTCGTCGGACGCCTTCACGTACTCCGCGCCTTCGAGCTCCGCCACCCGCGGCATGCCGGAATCCACGCTGGTGGCCTTGAGCCCCGCATCCACCACCGCCCGTTCCGCCGCCGGCCGGCTCATCGCGGTGGTCCACACGAACAGGCTGTGCTCGAAGCGCGGAATGCCGCTCTCGGTCCAGTCGTTCCTCGCGTAATCCACGTCCATGAAGATATAGGAGCCGGCCTGGAGCTCGTCGTAGACGCCGCTCAGCGCCTCGAACATATAGGTACCCGTGCCGGCGCCGGTCACGCGCTCGCAGGGAATGCGCGCGTCCTCGAGCAGTTCCGTCGTCTCGCGCACGAGCGCGCACGCGTCCTCGATCGCCGCGCGCCGCTCCTCCACCTTGCGCAGGTGCTGCGCCGCGCCCTGGTAGGCCTGGATCCCGGCGAACCGCAGGTTTCTCGACCGTGATATCGCCTGCGCGAGCCTGAGCGACGGCTCCCCCGGCGCCACGCCGCAGCGGTTGGCGCCGACATTCACTTCGACCAGCACGTCGAATTTCACGCCCGCAGCGCGCGCGGCGTCGTCGAGCGCGGTGACGTTGCCCGGGTCGTCGGCGCACACCGCGATGCGCGCGCGTTTTGCGAGCGCCGCCAGGTGCTTCAGCTTCGGCGCCCCCACCACCTCGTTCGCGATCAGCACGTCGGGCACGCCGCCGTCCACCATCGCTTCCGCCTCGCTCACCTTCTGGCAGCAGACGCCGGCCGCTCCGCGCCGGATCTGCATCAACGCGATCTCCGGGCATTTGTGGCTCTTCGCGTGCGGGCGCAGCTTGATCGGCTTGCCTTTGAGCGAAGCATCCATGCGATCCAGGTTGCGCTCGAACGCGTCGAGATCGAGGATGAGCGCCGGCGTATCCACGTCGGCGAGCGCCATGCCGATCTCAGCGGGACGATAGCTATTCATAGGTTGAAATAGTGACGAGATACGGGTGACGGGATCGTGGCTGGCCGCGCCGGTGTCCGCGAAGCATAGAGAGCGAACCGGTCCCCGTCAATCCGCGGCAGGGTGACAGCGCGGCGATTCGTGTATACGATGAAATCCCGCAGCCGGGTCCCGGGCATTGCACCAACCCGGCACAAAACAAGGAGGAGGATATGCGCAACTCGAAAGCCATTTGCGGCTGGATTGCCTGCTGCGTCATCGCCGGCACTGCTACTGCACAGGAATGGAAGCCGGAACGCAACGTGGACATCGTGGTCGCTTCCGGGGCGGGGGGCTCGTCCGACCGCACCGCGCGGGTGGTGCAGAGGCTGTTGCAGGCCAATCCGGCATTTCCCAGCATCAGCGTCACCAACCGGGGGGGCGGAGGCGGCACGATCGCGTGGACCTACCTCGCGCAGCAGCCGGGCGATCCGCACTACATCGCCACGTTCTCGCCGACGATGCTCACCAATCAGCTCCGCGGAGTCTCCACGCTTCGTTACACCGACTTCACCCCCCTCAGCATCATCCTGCGCGAGTACGTGCTGGTGAGCGTGAGCGCCGATTCGCCGATCACCTCGGGCAAGGTGCTGTTGGAGCATATCCGGAAGGATCCGTCGGCCCTGAGCTTCGCGTTCGCCGCCGCGCCCGGCAACCACAATCACGTCGTCATCGGCATGATCTTCAAGGCCGCCGGGGCCGACCCCAAGCAATCCAAGGTCGTCATCCAGAAATCCGGCGGGGTCGGCGCGACCTCGGTGATGGGCGGCCATATCGACGTGCTGGTGGGGGCGCCCGCAAACGTGCTGCCGCACATCCAGGCCGGCAAGATGCGCGCGATCGGCTTGAGCGCCCCGCAGCGGCAGCCGGGGGCGGCGGCCGAGCTCCCGACGCTGAAGGAACAGCGCATCGACGCCGTCTTCTACAGCTGGCGCGGCTTCCTCGGGGCGAAGGACATCACGCCGGCCCAGATCGCGTTCTGGGACGCGGCGTTTGCCCACGCGCTGCAGGTCGAGGACTGGAAAAAGGATCTCGAAAGAAACGCCTGGGCCGAGGACCTGAAGAACGCCGCGGAAACCCGCAAGCATCTCGACAGCGAGCAAGAGCTGATCGCCCGGATGCTCGGCGAGCTCGGCCTACTCAAGCGGTGACGAGATACGGGTGACGAGATAAGGGTGACGGGACTCCGGCTCCGGCTGGTTTTCGTCACCATTAATCGTCACTGTTCGCTAGGCGGAGGCGTCGGCGGTGAGGCCCGCGGCCTCGATGCCGGCGACGCAGCACGCCTCGTCTTCCTCCCCGGAGCCGCCGCTCGCGCCGGCCGCGCCGATGATCGTGCCGTCCTTGTCCTTGATCAGGGCAGCGCCGGTCTGGGGCAGGAACCTGCCGCCGGCGGTGGCCGCGAGCGTGATGAAGAAGTTGGGATTGTCCTTCGCGCGCTTGGCGAGCGCCTTGCTGGAGGCGCCCATCGCCACCGACGCCCAGGCCTTGCCCCGCGCGACGTCGAGACGGAACATGCTCGCGCCGTCCTCGCGCTGCGCCGACTTGATGTTGCCCGATTCATCGAGCACGACGACGCCGAGCGGCTTGATCTTCATCTCGCGCGCCTTGGCGAGGGCCTTTGCGATGATGGTGTTGGCCTGCTGCAACGTGAGCTTGGACATTCGTTCCTCCCTGGTGAGCTCGCGCGATACGGGTGCGGTGACGCAGTAGACAAACTGCGCAGCGAATATACAAGTGCCGCGGATTCAGTGTCAATCATGACGGACTTCCTCGGCCTCGGCGCCGCCGCCATTGCCGCCTGCGCGTTCGCGATGCTTGCGGGCGGCACGGTCAAGGGCGTGGTGGGAGTCGGGCTGCCGCTGGTGGCGCTGCCGGTGATGGCGAGCTTCATCACCGTGCCCAAGGCGATCGCCCTGCTGCTGCTTCCTTCGTTCGCGACCAGCGTGTGGCAGACCTTCCACGGCGGCCAGTTCCGCGCTTCGGTGCGGCGCCTGTGGCCGTTCCTGATCGGCATGGCCGCCGGCACGTGGGTGAGCGTCAGATTGCTGGCGAGCTTCGACGCGCGGACGCTCTACCTCATCCTGGGCGCAATCGTCGCCATCTTTGCCGCTGTCCTGTACCGGCGGCTGGTCTTCTCCGTGGGCCCGCGCGCGGAGCCCTGGGCGGGTCCCGCCGTCGGCGCGGCATCCGGCCTGGTGGGCGGGCTATCCATGCTGTTCGCGACGATCTACGCGATGTACATCTCCGGCCTGAGACTCGGCAAGGAAGCGTTCGTCGCGGCCGTTGCCCTCGCCAACACCTGGGCGACCATCGTGCTCGCCGCGGCGATGGCGAATTTCAATTTGTTCGGGGGCGCCGACCTCGCGGGATCGTTGCTGGCGCTCGTTCCCTCGTTCGCCGGCGTGTTGTTCGGAACGTGGCTGCGCCGCTACATCGACGAGGAGCGGTTCCGCAAGACGCTCGCGGTGGTGCTTTTCCTGATCGCTCTGAACCTCATCCGCAAGGCGCTGGGATGAGCGGCGCGCGCGCGGCCTACAGGCGTGCGGCGCTGCGGACCGGGGTCACCAGGATGACGCGGTTGGTGCTGCTCTGGTGGATGATCAGGTTGCCATCCCGTGTCGCGCGCATGTGCCTGATGATTCCGGCATGGATGCCTCCGGACGGAATCGCCCAGCTCTGGAACGTCTCGGTCCCGGGATCGAAGCGGACCAGCGCATCCGGCCTCTGCGCCGACTCGTTGTACCAGACGATCCCATTCACGACGACGATGGCGTAGGGATGGGACTTCGGCCCGCTGGGCGAGGGCCACTCCTTGATCTCGCCGGTCTTCGGACGGAAGCGGCCGAGCCGCCCCTCGCCCGAGTTCACGTACCAGATCGTCCCGTCGCGATCGAAATCGAGCCGCCGCACCGTCGCCCTGTCGCCCGGCACCTTGACCTCGGTCAGCGCCATCGTCGCCGGGTCGATGCGCACGATGCACCCGCGGCCGTTGCACGCAAACCAGGGCGCGCCATCCACGGGGGAGATCTTGATGCCGTACGGCCTCGAATTCGGGACCGCCATCGCGACGATTTTGATCTTGCCGGTTGCCGGATCGAGCCGGCCCACGCGGTTGCTCACCTGCATGGTGAACCAGAGTATCCCCTTCGCATCGAAGATCGCCGAGTGCGGGTCCTTCGCTTCCGGATCCGGCATCTTGAACTCGGTGATTTTCTCTGTCCTGGGGTCGAGGTAACCGATGGTCGCGTTCTTGTTGCCGGTGTACCAGACGTTGCCCCTGGCATCGAGGGTGACGGTATGGGGCATCGCGTTGGCCGGCAGCGCGTACTCCTTGATCTCGCCGGTCGCAGGATTGATCCGCCCGATCTGATTGGTCCACTGACCGGCGTACCAGATGCTGCCGTCGGCCGCCTGGATCGGGTCGCGCGAGCGCGCGCCGGGCGTTGGCGTCCGCCATTCCTTGAACACGACGCGCTCGGTCCCGGACACCAGCTTGGGCGCGCGCTTGTTGTTCGGCGGGAAATGCGTCGCGAGATACTGCGTGATCCGTTCCTGGTCCTCCGGAACACGCGACAGGTCGATCATCGTGCTGGTGAGCTCCTTCCAGCCCTCGCGCGTATAGCCGGAACTGTTCAGGATTTCCCGGGCCCGGTGGCACGCCAGGCAGAGCGCCTCCACCCGTTCCTTGCCGGCATCTTCGGGGAGTCCCGATGGCTTGCCCTGGGCCGGGGCCAGAACGGGAACCAGCGCAAGTCCTGCGGCAGCCATCCACGGTGCGATCAACGCTCGAAGCATCTTCCCTCTCCTCTCGTCATGATCCGGTCTGCAATGTGCCTTACGCCCTGGGAGCAATGAGGCCCTCTTTCTCGAGCAGGGGGTAGATCCCTCCGGCTTTCACCAGCTCCATCAGCTTCGGCGGGATCGGGCGTCCGTTGAGCGTGACGCCGCGGGTAAGGTTGCGCACGACCGAGGCCTCGAAATCCACTTCCGCCGTCTCGCCTTCCTGGAACGCGGCATCGACGCCCGGGCACTCCATCGCGGGGAAGGCGAAATTCACGCAGTTGCGGAAGAACAGGCCGTTGATCGAAGGTGCGACCAGGCAGGCAAGGCCGAGGTTCTTCAGCGAGCGCGCCGCCGGACGGCTCGATCCCATGCCGAAGTTCTTGCCGCCGACGATGATGTCGCCCGGCTTTACCTCCTTCACCCAGCCGGGGCGGTTGGCCTGAAAGACGTACTTCGGCTGCTCCGCAGCCGGCAGGTAGAACGCCTGGACCGGCAGAATGAGATCGGTGTTGATGTTGTCGCCGAACTTCCAGACTCGAGCTTTAAATTTCATGTCAGACTCTATCCACTATCCGCCAGCCACCGTCCACGCCTGTCAGTTGAGAAACTCGCGGGGATCGGTGATCACGCCGCGAATCGCCGAAGCCGCGACCGTCGCCGGCGATCCCATGTAGATCTTCGCGCTCGAATCGCCCATGCGCCCCTTGAAGTTGCGCGTGCTCGCCGTGATGCAGGTCTCGTTGGGGCCCAGGATCCCCAGGTGCCCGCCTCCGCACGCGCCGCAGGTGGAGGGCGTCACCACCGCGCCGGCTTCGACGAGGGCCGTCACGATACCGGCGCGCGCAGCCTCGCGGAACACGCTCTGCGATCCCGGCGTCACGATGAGCCGCACGCCCGGCGCGACGCGCTGGCCGCGGAGGATGCGGGCGGCGAGCTCCAGATCGTCCATGGTCCCATTGGCACAGGACCCGATGAACGCCTGGTCGATGCGGGTCCCCGCCGCGGCGGCGACCGGGCGCGAGTTCTCGATGACCGTATCCGGAAACGCCACCAGCGGCTCGAGCTGCGCGAAATCCACTTTCCTCACCACCGCGTAGGCTGCGTCCCGGTCCGGATAGACCGGCTCGAACGGGGCCGGATTGCGCGCGCGCACCCAGTCGAGCATCGTTGAATCGGGCTCGAACGTCGAGAATTCGGCCGAGAGCTCCGCGGACATCGTGGTGAGCGTCTTGCGCGCGGCAATCGAGAGCCCCGAGACGCCGGGGCCGCCCCATTCGATGTTCTGCGTAGCGTGATCGCCATGATGCCCGGCGATCTGGAGGAAGGCGTCCTTGGTCGTCACCGCGGGCGGGAGCTTGCCGGTCAATTCGTAGCGCACGGTCTCGCCCACCCGGAACCAGGTTTCCCCCTTGATCGCGGAGTAGACGACGTCGGGCTCGCCCACGCCGCGCGCGATGCAGTTGAACACGCCGCCGCTGCATGTATGCGAGTCGCTGCAGACGAGCACGGTCCCGGGCAGCGCGTAGCCGTGGTCCGCGACGAGCTGATGGCTGATGCCCTGGTTGTAGCCGACATCGTGGAAGCGCTTGATGCCGAACTTCTCCACGAACCGCCGTCCCGTGCAATGCGCGGCTGCGGCGTCCTCCGTTGCCGCGGGCACCCGGTGGTCGAACACGACGACGAGGCGGGCGGGGTCGCGCAGTTTCTGAATTTCGCGCCAGCGACTCGCCATGAAACTGTTGTCGATCATGACCACGGTGTCCACCTCGACCGTGACCAGGTCGCCCGGGGACACTTTCTTCTGGCCGCTCTTCTTCGCCAATATCTTCTCGGCAATCGTCATTCCCATATCAAGTCCCGTGATTTCAGCCGCCGGCGTAGCGGCGTTCGAGCTCGTCCAATTCCTGCAGGCCCATCAAATCATTTAGTTCCTCGAACGACACCTGCAGGTCGGTGCGGTCGACGAGACGGTGCTTTCCGACCACCTCCTCCTTGAACACCGCCATGGCGTTCATCATGCCCTTCAACGCCGCGGTCGTAAGCAGCCGCGGGTAGCTCACCACCGCGACGCCCAGCGCTTCCAGTTCCTTCGGCGTCATGAGCGGCGTCGTCTTGCGCGTGCGCATGCCGAGGCCCATGTTGACGATGAGGGGCTTTGGCACGCCGTTCGCGACCTTCGCGATGTCCTCGCGCGAAAGCAGCGCGTCGGCGTACATGCAGTCCGCGCCCGCTTCGGCGTACAAGTTGAGCCGCCGGATCGCCTCGTCCACGCCGTGCGTGCCGGCCGCGTCGGTGCGCGCGATGATGATGAAATCGGGATCGAGGCGCGCATCGCACGCGGCCTTCACCTTCTGCACCATCTCGTTCGCCGGGATCACGCTCTTCCCCGCCATGTGCCCGCAGCGCTTCGGCCAGACCTGGTCCTCGAACATGACCGCGGCGACCCCCGCCTTCTCGAACGCGCGCGTCGCGAAATAGACGCTCATGGCGTTGCCGTAGCCGGTGTCGGCGTCGGCGCGCAGCAGGAGGTTGCAGCAATCGGCCAGGCGCCGCGCGTTGGCGACGTTCTCATCGAGCCCCATCACGCCGCGGTCGGCCCAGCCGAGGCGGCTCTCGGAAGTCCCGGCGCCGGTGATCGAGCCGGATTTGAAGCCCGCTTTCTCCACCAGCCGCGCGCTGTAGCCGTCGTAGACCCCCGGCGTGACGAGTATCTCCGGAGAGTGGATCAGCTCCTTCAGCTGGCGGCCTTTGCTTGCCATTTTCGCTTCTGTTGGAAGTCAACCGGGGAGGTCGAATCTTAGCACCCCGGTGGCGCCCCAACGATCGCGGGAAAGCGATTGTCCTCGAAGCTAGATGCTTGCCAGCACCCGGCCCCAGCGCGGATCGGGACGGTGCGGGACGCGACCCGCAGAGTGGAGCGCCGTCCAGATCGTGGAGAGGATGTTGAGCAGCACCGGCCGGCCGTACTCGGCCTCGAGCAGCGGCACGGCGTGGATGGCGTGCCACAGCCCGCCCGGCATCAGGAGCGCTTGCGCGTCCGGCGCCTCGCGCAGGACCTGGCCGCCCAGCTCGAGCGCGAGCCGATGGTCGTCGGCCGCGCTCGACTGCTTGTTTTCCTCGAGCGTCCGCGCACGCGAGCGGCAGGCGATGACCTCGATTCCGGCCTCGGCAAGGTAGCGGGTCAGCGCGGCGTTCACCGTCTCGGGCCAGCGGGTGGCCAGCGCGATCCGACTCGCGCCGATGCGCTGCAGCACCGCGATGTGCGCCTCGAGGTCGGTGTCGCACGCCAATCCCGTCCGGTTCCGGCCTTCGGCAAGAATCTCGCGCATCTTCTTCCTCCCGAGCGCCGAGGCGACCGGCACGCCGGAGAGCGATATCCGATCTACTCTCTTTTTCGCGAGCACACCGAAGCGCTGCCACAGGGAGGGCAACTCCTGCTCGACGGCGGCGCGCGTGTAATCCTTCAGGTCCAGGCCGGTCGTCACCAGCATCATGCCCTCCGGCGCGACGCGATAGAACTGGTATGCGTCCATGTCCGTGTAGAGATGGGGAATGACGTAGCCCAGTTGATACCAGGGATGGATGACGCTCATCGGGCGAGCCGGATGATCCTCAACTGGCTCTGCACCAGGTCGGGCACGATCACCGTAAGCCCCTTATTATCGGGAATCACGCAGAAGTCGGCCGGCCCCTTGAATCCCTTGGCCAGCGCCTGCATGCCCGTCTTGGGGGTCCAATGCGAGAGAGATCCCGAGTCCCAGTCCGTGACGAGCAGGCTGCCGTCCCGCATCTGATATACGCCGTCGAGCCGCCCGATTTCCTTCGCCAGCGTCTTGATGACTCCGCTCTTGCTCACCGAGTAGATGCCTCGCGCCTGCTTCGGGGAGAGGGAGCCCACTGCCAACAGCGAACCGTCGCGGGCCGGATAAAGTCCGTTGGGGTTGATCGATTTTCCCGCAAAGACAACCGCGATCAGCGGTCTGCCTTCATGGTTGAGGAAGTCGGCCGGCTCCACGCGGTAGAGCAAGTCGTTCCGGTTGTCGCTGACGAAAAGCGCGCCGCCCTGGACCGCCGGGTCATTGGCGAAGCCCATCCCGGGCAGGTCGAGCTTTCTGCCCTTCCGGGACTTCAAATCGAACACCCACACCGCGTCGATGTCGGTGACCCACAGCCGCTCGCCCCTGACCCAGATGCCCTTGGGCTTGTGGAGCGTTTCGCCGTGCGCGGGAAGAAACCGGTCCTCCAGGACCTTGCCATCGAGCGACAGCTTGCTGATCCTGCCCTTGCCGTCCTTCTCCGGGGGCTTCAGCTCTGCCCACTGGCCGGTGTACAGCACTTTGGCCTTGGGGTCGTAGGCCACCGACTCGGGAAACGAGATGCCCGTGACCGTCTGGTCAGAGACGACCCGCAGCCCCTTGCCCTCCTGCCCGTAGGTTTCGCCGGAAATTCCCAGCTGCGCAATGGCCATGCAAATCGACAGAACCAGACCCACCGGCACTCGCTTGCTCATGACATCCTCCTATTCAAAGTTGGCTGACCTCGACCATCAGCGCGCCACTATAGCAGCCGTCACCAGGCGACGCTGCCTCCGTCCACCGGGATGATCGCGCCGGTCATGAAGTTGGAGGCGTCCGACGCGAGCAGCACGGCGATTCCCTTCAAGTCGTCCGGCCCGCCGGTGCGCCCGAGCGGGATCTCGCGCAGGATCGGCTCGGCATTTTTTTCAAATAGCTTCTGGTTGATCGGCGTCACGAAGAATCCCGGGCAGATGCAGTTGACGTAAATATTGTGCTGCGCCCACTTGATGGCGAGATCGCGGGTGAAATTGACCAGCGCCCCCTTGCTGGTGCTGTAGACGATCGAGTCGTAGGCCCTGGGGTTGCGGCCCTGGAGCCCGGCGATCGAGGCGATGTTGATGATCTTGCCGCGCTTCGCCTTGATCATCACGCGCCCGAAGATCTGCGAGCAGATGAAGGGCGCGGTGATATTCAAGTCCATGATCTGCTGCCAGCGGTCGAGCGGCATCGTCTCGGCCGGCGCGACCCACGCCTTGCCCGCGTTGTTGACGAGCACGTCCACGCGCCCGAATTTCCGGAGCGTAGCGTCCTTCACCGCTTCGACTTGGTCCGGCTGGGTGACGTCGGCGGCAAGTCCAAGCGCTTTCACGCCGAGCTTCTCGATCCCGGCGGCGGCTTCCTCGCAGTTCTCGAGCTTGCGCGAGCAGACGACGACGTTCGACCCGGCTTCCGCCAGGCCGGTCGCCATCTGCAGGCCGAGCCCCGTCGCTCCGCCGGTCACCACGCTCACCCGCCCTTCCAAGCTCATCAGTTGCTTAACTGTAGCCACAGAAAATTTCCTTCCTTAGTTAGCAGCACCCCCACCCTACCCCTCCCCCTGAATGGGGAGGGGAGTTCTGTGTCGCATCCGCCGCTAATCGTCCTTCAACAGCTGCGCGGCGATGATGTTGCGCTGGATCTCCGAGCTGCCCTCGTAGATCCGCGTGATGCGCGCGTCGCGGTACGCCGTCTCGATCCCCGCCTCACGCATGTAGCCCATGCCGCCGTGGATCTGCACCGCGCAGTCCGCGACTTTCGCCAGCGCCTCGGTCGCGAAGAGCTTCGCGGCCGAGGCCTCCAGCGTGCCGCGCGCGCCCTCCTGCATCGTCTCGACCGCGCGCCAGGTGAGCAGCCGCGCGGCGTCCCGCGCGACGCCCATGTCGGCGAGCATCCATTGCAGGCCCTGGTGCTCGGCGATTTTCTTGCCCCCCTGCACGCGCGTCTTCATGTATTCCACGCAGCGCTCGATCAGCCGGTCCATCATGCCGCAGCAGCGCGCCGCGATCGTGACGCGCCCCATCGTCAGCGTCTTCAGGGCCTGGACGTAGCCCATGCCTTCCGGACCAAGAAGATTCGCGGCGGGAATCTCGCAATTATTGAACGCGAGCGGCACGGTCGTCACCCCGTGCATGCCCATTTTGTGCTCGTTGCGCCCGATGGTGAAACCCGTGAAGCCGCGCTCGAGGATGAAGGCCGAGATGCCCTTGATGCCTTTCGACTTGTCGGTGATCGCCATCACCGTGAAGATCTGCGCGACGCCGCCGTTGGTGATGAAGATCTTCTCGCCGTTCAGCAGGTAGCGGTCGCCCTTGCGCACCGCGGTCGCGCGCATCGCCGCGGGATCGGAGCCCGCCTGCGGCTCGGTCAGCGCGAAGCAGCCGAGCCACTCTCCGCTCGCCATGCGCGGGAGGTATTTCTTCTTCTGGGCGTCCGTGCCCAGCGCGACGATGCCCGCGGTGCCGATGCCGGTGTGGTTGCCGAGAAAAGTGGCGAAGGCGTAGGAAGTCCGACCCATCACCTCCTCGATCGCGCACTTGCCCGCAAGGTCGAGCCCGATGCCGCCATATTGCTCGGGAATGGTGATGCCGAAGAGCCCCATCTCGCGCGCCATTCGCACCAGCTCATCGGGGATCGCGTCGTGCTCCTCGATCCAGCGCGCGCGGGGATCCACCTCCTTCTCGACGAAGCGGCGCACCTCATCGCATAAACGGGCAACTTCGGGAGCAAGCGTCATGGTCGCGGTTTGGGCCTGATCAAGGCGTCGGCGGCTTTCACGCCCTTCCCTTCGGCAAAGACAAAGAGCGGATTGATGTCCAGCTCGCCTATGAGATCCTTCAAGTCTACCGCCAGCGCGGATAGCCGCACGATCGCATCCACCAGCGCGTCCACGTCGGCGCGCGGCCGGCCCCGGGCGCCCGCCAGCACCGGATAGCCGGCGATCTCCTCGACCATTTCGCGCGCGACCGAGCCGGTCACCGGGGCGAGCCGGAACGAAACGTCTTTCAGCGCTTCCGCGAAGATGCCGCCGAGCCCGAACATCACCGCCGGCCCGAACAGGGGATCGTTGGTCACTCCCAGGATCGCCTCGATGCCGCCCTGCGCCATCTCCTGCACGAGGACTCCCTCGATCCTCGCGCCCTTCCGGTGGGCCCGCGCGTTCGCGAGCACCTCGTCATAGGCCGCCGTGAACTCGCTGTCGGAATCGACACCGAGCCGCACTGCGCGCGCCTCGGTCTTGTGCGAGATGTCCGGCGACTGCACTTTGAGAGCGACCGGGAAGCCGATCGAGCGCGCGATGGCGAGCGCCTCGTCCTTTCGCTCCGCCAGCGCTTCGCGCGTGACGGGAATTCCGTAATCGGCCAGGACCCGCTTGGCGACGTACTCCACGACATCGCCCGTCTGTTCCCCGAGCGTCCGCCGGGCGGCGGCGCTGGTCAGCACGAGGGCCTTCTCCTGCTTCTGCCGCTCCCGCCGCCGCCGCGCCTGCGCGTACCACGACAGCGCTGCGATGGCGCGCCCGCCGCGCACCGGCGACTTGTAGCGCGGTATGCGCGCGGCATCGAGCGCGGCATACGCTTCGGGCGCGACTTCTTCGCGCGCGCTCCAGCAGATGAAGACCGGCTTGTCGGTGCGGGACGCCCCCGCGACGATCTGCGCGGCGACCTTGGCCGCGAGCTCGCCCTGCAGCGAGGCGTTGATCATCGCCACGCAGTCCACGTTGGGGTCATCCACGATCGCCTGGAGCGTCTGGCCGATCAGCTCGGTGTTGTTGAAGATCGCCGCGGTGACGTCCACGGGGTTGAGCAGCGAGCCGTAGGCGGGAACGAAGCTGCGCAGCTTATCCCCCGTCTCCGGCGCGAGCTTCGGCAGCTGCATGCCGCGCGCGATGCACTCATCGGTCATGAGGATCCCCGCGCCGCCGGAAATGGTGATGATGGCGACGCGGTTTCCGCGCGGCAGGCGGCCGCAGCCGAAGGCGCGGCCGTAGTCCGCCACGTCCTGGATGTCCTCGACCTGGATGATGCCGGACTGCCTGAAAGCGGCCTTGTAGAGCGCCATCTCGCCGCCGAGGTTCGCGGTGTGCGAGCGCGCGGCGAGCTGGCCTTGCTCGGTATTGCCGACCTTCCACATGAGTATCGGCTTTCCCGCATCGAGCGCCCGGTTACCCACCTCGATCAGCCGGCCCGCGTCCTTCAGCCCCTCGATGTAGCCGACTATGATCTCGGTCTTCGGGTCATCGATGTAGTAGTCGATGAAATCAAGGGTGGAGACGCCGATTTCATTACCGGTGGTGACCATCTGGCGGAACGGCAATCCCCCGTCCTTCGACGAGAGGTTCATCACGGAAAAGCCGAAGCCGCCGCTCTGCGAGACCATGCTGACCGTGCCGGGGTCGTAATCGGCGTTGAACACCGAGCCGAAGCCCGCGAAGACGCTGTCGGCGACGTTGATCATGCCCTGGCAGTTGGGACCGATCACGCCAATGCCGTGGTCCTGAGCGATGTGGGTCAGCTGCCGCTGCAGCCTGACGCCCTCGCCGCCCATCTCGGAGAAGCCCGAGGTGAAGATGATCGCGTACGGCACGCCCTTCACTCCGCATTCGCGCAGGATGTCGGCAACGCGTGCGGAGTTCACCAGGATCAACACGAGGTCCGGAGTTTCCGGCACGTCCGCGATCGAGGGATAACACTTGACGCCCGCGACTTCCTGGTAGCGCGGGTTCACCGGGTAGAGTCTTCCCTTGTAGCCGTGGCTCTTCAGGAATTTCAGCGGCTGGCCGCTGATGGTGTCGAGGTCCTGCGACGCGCCGATGATCGCGATCGCGCGTGGATTGAAGAAGCGTTCGAGGTCGGTGCGCACGCTGCCAGGAAAGTTCTTATTGTGGAACCCCGCGCGTTGAGCCGCGATCCATTCGTCGGTTCGAACGCGCGGAGTTGAACCGGCGCGAAGCGTCCGGATTCAACGTGAAATTATACGATGACCGACCTAGGGCAAGCGGGGCGCGGATGCTATCATGCGCGTGCCGCGAAAATCCCCGGGACCACATCGTGAACACTGTCGCTACCGCCGCCGCCGCGCCGCGCTCGTTCAAGGACATCTGGCTGATCTCCGCCGGCCACGCCTTCACGCACTGGTACACCGCGACCTTCTACCTGTTGCTGCCGCTGATCGGCAGGGAGCTCGGCCTCTCCTTCACCGAGATCGGCCTCATCATGACCACGCAGCACGCCGTGGGCGCGCTCTCCAACCTGCCGGGCGGGATGGTGGTGGACATGGTCGGCAAGAAGGGCTACCTGATGGCGACCTCGCTCTTCTGGGTCGGCTTCCCGTACGCGTTGATGAGCCTCACGCACGACTACTGGATGCTGCTCGTGTGCGTGACGCTGGTCGGCATCGGCAACAACCTGTGGCACCCCGCCGCGATCACGACGCTCGCCTACCGCTATCCCGATCGCAAGGGGCTGGTGATCTCGATCCACGGCATGGGCGGAAACGTGGCCGACGGGCTCGCTCCCCTCGTGGTGGGGGCGCTCCTCGCCTGGTTCACCTGGCGCACGGTGGTGGTGATCAACGTCGTGCCGGGACTCGTGATGGCGGCGATGATCCTCGTCATGCTGGGCGCCTTCACCATGGGCTCGTCGCACGACCACGTCAACGCCGCCGCCCGGTCGCGCGGAGTGAAGGCTTATCTGAAGGACGTCGTGAGCCTGCTCGGCAACCGCGCGCTGATGCTGGTGTCGATCGGCTCCGCGTTCCGCACGATGACCCAGACCGGGCTGCTCACCTTCCTCCCGGTCTATCTCGCCTACGAGCTCGACTACTCGCCGTTCGTCGTCGGCGTCTGCATGTCGGCGATGCAGGTCGCCGGCTTCGCCGCGAGCCCGATCGGCGGACACCTCTCCGACAAGCTGGGCCGCAAGCGCATCGTCATGTCGAGCATGGTGCTCACCTGCGTGATGATCGTGTTCATGGCGCTCGCCGGAAAGAGCTTCGCCTTCGTGCTGTTCATCGCGCTGGTCGGCTTCTTCCTCTACGCGATGCGCCCGGTGCTGCAGGCGTGGGCGGTGGAAGCGACCCCGCGGGAGCTTGCCGGCAGCGGCGTGGGGCTGCAATTCGGCATCCAGCACATCGGGGCGAGCATCTCGCCGGCGCTCTTCGGGATGATCGCCGACGCCTACAACCTGTACACCGCGTTCTACTTCCTCGCCGGCACCATACTCTTCGCCAACCTGCTGATCGTATTCATGCCCGACGAGCAGCCGTCGCACCGGAAAGCCGCCACCGCGTGAACCGAGCCACCCCGGTCGTGCTATTCTTATCGCCCCCGCTTTTGCGCCAAGGACGGAAACCGCGATGAGAATGGAAGTTCACGTTCACGGCAACGTCTTCCTCGGGCGCGGCGTGCGCCTGTCGCAGGTCGAGCACGCGCTGCGGCCGTGGCTCGAGTACCTCGACGTGGACACGATCGCCGAGGCGCACAGCATGGAGCGCGAGGAGCCCGGCATCCAGTTCGACACGCGCGAGCGCACCTTGAACATCTGCTGGACCGGGGAAGTCGGCCGCAGCTTTCACGCGCGGCTGACCGAAGCATTCCAGAATCTCGGGCCGCTCACCGAGTACGCCTCCGAGGTCGAGGCCACCTACTACCCGGAGAACGGCGAGGACGAGTTCTACCAGCTGTTCGTCGGCCCCACGCCCGAGGCGATCCACGAATTCCGCCGCCAGTGCGTGACCGAGGACGTCTCGGCCATGCTGATCCGCCATCTCGGCAAGGCCGAAGTGGACCAGGTCGCGGCGCTCGTCAACCAGCTCTTCGAGCAGGACTGGGCGACGAAAAAAATCACCGGCGAGCACGCGCCCGGCTCGTCCACGGTCATTCCGCTGCACCCACGCGGCAAGCATCTCCACTAGAACCCGCCAAGCCGAATGGGGGCTAGCGAAAGGTTTGTCGATTCGCCACTCGCGTAGTTGGGCCACTTCGCCGCTGGCCGGGTCCTGTCGAAACGGCCGGCACTTGCTCCGATTCTGCCCGCGCGTTTGTGCAACGATTCTACGTTCCCGCGCAAGGGTCGGGTCCTGTCAGGCCGGTCGCGATCCTCTCCGGATTTCCCGGCGCATGTAGTCAAAAGACTTGGCCGTCGCGTTATCTGGAGTCAGTACCAGTACCGGAAATCCGGACCCAGATCACAACCGGCCTGCCACCCGACCCGTTAGCCGCAAGTCCGCACCAGCCTCTGTCGTGGGTTCAAGCCGCCGCGGCAAGAAAGCTTGGAAGGATGGCCCACTTCGCCGCGGCCGGGTCCTGTCGAAACGGCCGGCGCCTGCTCCGTTCTCCCGAGCGCCTTCCGGCAATTGACTTGGCCATCGCGTTGTCCAGAACCTATTTCATATATAGGCGCGTGATGCGTTGTGGCCAGGACGGACCGGATGCG
>DASWHI010000098.1:0-2824 GCA_036398235.1 Burkholderiales bacterium | reverse complement strand
CGAAATCCTTGTCCAGATTAAACTTGAGATTCGGGTACACCGACGTCGCGACGAAGAGCTGCGAGGTCAGCATCATCCACGTGTAGCCGTCGCGCTCCGCGCGCAGGGCCAGTTCCGCGCTGATGATGCCGGCGACACCGGGACGGGAGTCCACTACGACGCGCTGGCCCCACACCCTGTAAAGGTGATCTGCCACGAGCCGCGCGATGATATCGGGGCCGGATCCCGGCGCGCTGCCGATGATGAGCCGGACCGGCTTTTGCGGAAAGGCCTGTCCTGCGCTTGTCGAAGGACCCTGCGCGGCCTGCGCCGCCGTTGCCAGCGCCACTAACGCGATGGACGCCCAACGCACTGTTTTGGTTTTCATGTTACCTCCTCGTTTCTTGATCACCTTACACCAATACCCGAGAGCTGAGAGCTGCAAGTCACTACCTGCCGGCATACTAGCAAAAAACCGGAACGGCGAGCGCCGGTCCCGCGCGAGATGCAGGGGCCCCGCCAAAGCCTACCTGGCTGCCGCCGTCACGCTCCCGAGAAATTGGAGCAGGCGCGCCGGAGCGGTTTCCTCCGTCTGGCCGTCCGGCGGAACATCCCAATATTCCGCCTTCGGCAGGCATTCTTCCAGGTAGCGCGCCGCCGAGGTCGCGTGCGACGGGTCGCGGCCGGGAACGATGAGCGCGGGGATATCGAGGCGCATCAGGTCCTCGGGCTCGGCGCCGGGCGCGGTGTCGCGATCCATCAGCGCGCGCGCCATTCCGGCAACGATGAGTTTGTAGCGCTCGACGTCCTGCTTCGCGTAGGACTCGGCGAAGGGGCGGTCCATGCGTATCACCGACGCCCAGGGCCCGCCCCGCGGGTCCTCGTTGAAGCTCTTGCCCGAGCCGGCTGCGAGCGCGGCCACCTCCGCCAGGCCGTGGCTCTGGACGTACGCGAGGTGCTGCGCGAAGCGGCTCTGGCCGTTGATCCGGTATTTCGCGCCGCCGACGGGCCACCACAGCACCAGGCTCAGCGCGATTTCCGGATGAGATACGGCCAGCGACAGCACCGGGGAGCATCCCATGCAGCCGCCCATGAGGTGCGCTCGCGGAATCTTAAGATGCTCGAGCAGTCCCCTGCCCTGCGTCGCGTAATCGGCCCAGGTCACGCGCTCGACGCGGCCTCCCGACTGGCCGGTCTCGCGCCGGTCGAAGACGATGCAGGAGTATTTTTTCGGCAGATGGGCCATGAGCCGGGTCTTGGCGTAGATCCCGGTCGTCGTCCATTTCTCCAGAATCCCGTCGAAGCCGCCGGGCGAGAACATCAGCACAGGTGGCCCGGAGCCGACCACCTCGTAGCGTGTCTTGATGCCGTCAATGACCGCGGTTGGCATGCCTAGAATTCACCCCCATCCCAACCTTCCCCCATCAAGGGGGAAGGGGGATTCTCTTCATCCCTTGATCTGCCGGCCGGCGCGTACGTCGGCGATGAGCGCGGTGAACGCCTGGAGGCTGAGCCTCGCGGTGTTCGCATAGGTATCCGTGGTGGAATCGATCCATTTCGCGCCGTAGCCGATCGCGGTGTGCGCGAGGCGCATCCGCCCGTCGAGCCAAGGCCCGCCGCCGAGCCCGCCGATCACCGGAATGGAGACGGCCTTCGCCACCGCCGCGCCCGCCTCCGGTCCGGAGTGCCGGAAATCGAGCAGCACCGCGCCAGCTTCCTCCAGCCGCTTCGCCTCCTCGACAAGCTTCGCGACGGCTTTCTCCTTTCCCCCGTGAAACTCGGCGAACACCGGCACCCCCGCACGGACGACCGCGCCCACGGTTTCGGGACCGCCGGGGATCTTCACCATTCCGGCGCCGCCCTCTTTCGCGAGGCGAATGGCGGCGCTCACCGTGGCCTGGATACCCGCCTGCACAGGGCCGTACGGGATGTCGCAGCTCACCAGCGCGCGCTTCGCGCCGCGGCTGACCGCCTTGCAAGCGATAAGGATTTCTTCCACCGTGACTTCCGTCTCCGTGGCTTGGCCCCACACATTGGCACCCACGGAGTCGCCCACGGAGATGAGGTCAACCCCCGCGCGGTCTGCGATTTGCGCGGTGGGGTAGTCATAGGCGACCACGCCGACGATCTTGCGTCCCTCGCGCTTCATTTGCTGAAGCGCCGCGACGGTCACCCTCTCCATGGTCAGGAACGGCCGGCGAGCGAGCGCGCTTTTTCGAGAGTGGCGAAACTGCGCGGCGCGGCGCACATCAGGTAGCGGTAACCCTCCTTGATGATGCGCTCGGCATTCGCAGCCTCGACGTGGGGGTGGCCGACGACGACGTTGTGTTTCTTGCAGGTGGCGACGACCTGCGCCATCGCATCGAGCACCGCCTTGTGCTCGTATTGCCGGGGATAGCCGAGCTCCTGGCTCAGATCGCCCTCGCCGATCAGGACGGCGCCGATGCCCGGCACGTTCTTGAGCATCGGGTCGAGGTTGGCGATGCCCGTGGTGTCCTCGATCATGAGAATGACGAAGATTTCGCCCTGGGGATTCAACGGCCACACGTCGGCGCGCTCGTAGTATTCCTGCTGCATGACGCCCCAGTAGCGCACCGCCTGGCCAGGCCCGTCGCCGCGAATTCCCGCCGGCTCGTAGAGCGGCTTACCCTTCAGGCGTGGATAGCGGCAGGCCGCGACCGCGTTGTAGGCCTCCTCCACCGTGCTGACGTGCGGCCAGATGATGCCGTAGTAGCCGAGGTCGAGCGCCTGCTTGGCGAAGAACTGGTTCTTTTCGTTGCCGTTGGGCGGGATGCGCACCGTCGGCGTCACAGCGGGCGCGACCGACCCGGACTTCGCGATCTGC
>DASWHI010000097.1:0-10036 GCA_036398235.1 Burkholderiales bacterium | reverse complement strand
TCGCGCTCAGGAACTTCGGGTTGGCGTTCATGTTCGCTCCTCGGGGATGCTGCGGCGGGAGCGATGGGAAGGGGAATCCCGGCCCACGCTTCCCTCCGACGGCATTACCCGCATCAGGTTCAAAGGGTGTCTCTCACCCGATTGCCAAAGGCAATCAGGACCCCCAACGTGTAGCCCTAACGCTAATCGAATTATGGGATAATTGCAACCGCCGAATCGAACGATAACTCCCTGAATTTCCCTGTGAACCCGCAACTCGACTTCGAGCGCGCCCGCTTCAACATGGTCGAGCAGCAGATCCGGCCGTGGGAGGTGCTGGACCAGCGCGTGCTCGATCTCCTGATGCGGGTGCGGCGCGAGGACTACGTCCCGGCGCAATACGTTGCGCTAGCCTTCGCCGACATGGAGATCCCGATCGGGCATGGCGAGACGATGCTCGCCCCGAAGATCGAAGCGCGCATGTTGCAGGAGCTGGCGCTCGCGCCCGAAGACCGGATCCTCGAGGTGGGAACGGGCAGCGGCTACATGACGGCGCTGCTCGCCAGCCTGGGAAGCCATGTTTACAGCGTGGACATCGTTCCCGAATTCATCCAGACCGCAGGCGTCAAGCTCGCCGCCCACGGCGTCACCAACGTGACGCTCGAATCCGGCGACGCCGCGCGCGGCTGGGACCGCCACGCACCCTACGACGCCGTCGTGGTGACCGGCTCGCTGCCGGTGCTGCCCGATGCGTTTCCGAAATGCCTGCGGCCGGGGGGCCGGCTGATCGTCGTCGTGGGAGAGCCGCCGGTCATGGAGGCGCAGCTCATCACCTGCGTCACGGCCGGCGCCTACAGCACGACGGGATTATTCGAGACCTGCATCGCGCCGCTGCGGAACGCCGTGCAGCCAGAACGCTTCGTTTTCTAGCGGATGATCGTGATGCGCATACTTCAGTCGACATCGCTTGCGTTTCTGCTCGGCGCGGCCGCCGCGACTCACGCCGCGGATCTGATAGAGATCTTCCAAATGGCGCAGTCCGCCGACGCGCAGTATGCGGCGGCGCGGGCTGCGTGGAGCGCCGGCCAGGAAAAGCTCCCGCAGGGACGCTCCGGACTGCTGCCCTCGGCCACGGTATCCGCGAGCACCCAGTACAACGACCGCGAGACCGACTCGCGCGATTCGCAAGCCCCCACGGTCACCAACCAGTTTAATTCCAACCTCGCGTCGATCTCGATCACGCAGCCGCTCTACCGTCCGCAAAACTACACCGCGTACCAGCAGTCGAAGTCCCAGGTCGCGCAGTCCGACGCGACGTTTGCGCAGGCGGCCCAGGACCTGATCCTGCGGGTCGCGCAGGCTTATCTCGACGTGCTGCTCGCGCAGGACACGATCGTGTTCGCGCAGGCGCAGCTCGTCGCGATCGGCCGGCAGCTCGAGCAGGCCAAGCGCAACTTCGAGGTCGGCACCGCCACCATCACCGACACGCACGAGGCGCAATCCCGCTACGACCTGACCGTGTCGCTCGAGATCACGGCCAAGAACGACCTCGAAATCCGGAAACGCTTTCTCGAACTCATCATCGGCCGGCCGGCGCCGGGGATATCGCCCCTCGGGCCGAAATTCAACCCGGGTTTCCCGGAGCCGAACGATCCGGCGGCGTGGGTCGAAATCGCGGGGATCAACAACTCGCAGGTGCGCATCAGCCAGGCCGGCCTGGAATTCGCGACCAAGGAAGTCGAGCGCAACCGCGCAGGGCACCGGCCCACGCTCGACGCGTTCGCAACCTATACCGACGCGGGCAGCGGCACGGGCACGTCGACCGTTTCGGGCGTCGACACCCGGACGGGCGTGGTCGGATTGCAGCTCGCGATCCCCATCTACCAGGGCGGGCTCACCAGCTCGCGCGTGCGCGAGGCGCTCGCGAACGAGGAGAAAGCACGGCAGGACCTGGAGAACGCACGCCGCACCGCCCAGTTGACCGCCCAGCAGACATTTCTGGGCGTCGCGACCGGGGTGTCCCAAGTGAGGGCGTTGGAAGCGGCGCTGGTCTCGAGCCAAAGCTCGCTCGACTCCACGCGGCTCGGGCAGGAGGTCGGGGTGCGCACCGTGATCGACGTGCTCAATGCCCAGCAGCAGCTCTCGCAAACGCGGCGCGACCTCGCGCAGGCGAAATACAACTACATCCTGGCGCTGCTGAGGTTGAAGGCCGCTGCCGGCCAGCTCGCCGAGCAGGATCTCATTCGGGTCAACGCCTGGCTCGACCGCTGAGTGACAAGAGCGAAATCCGGAAGCAGGTGCTGGCGCGGCGCGATGCGCTGCCCGCGACGGAACGGCGTACTCTGAGCGAGCGCATCACCTCGCGGCTGCTCGCCCTCGACGCCTATCGCGGCGCCCGCTGCGTGATGGCGTATGCGAGCTTCGGAGGCGAGTTCGAAACCGCGGACTTCGTCGCCGATGTCCTCGCTCAGGGCAAGGCGCTCGTGCTGCCCGCAGTCGCGCGCGGCAGCCGCGCGCTCCAGCTCCATGCGGTCGACGACCCCGCGCGGCAGCTCGCGCCCGGAGTGTGGGGCATCCCGCAGCCGCGTGCCGACCTGTGCGCTCTCGTCCCGGCGTCACGACTCGACTTCGTGCTGGTGCCTGGCGTCGCGTTCACCGCGCGTTGCGAGCGCCTGGGCTACGGTGGCGGCTATTACGACGGATTCATCCGCGGCCTCGCCCGCCGGCCCCCGCTTGTCGCCGCGGCGTTCTCCCTCCAGATCCTGCAGGAGCTTCCGGTTTCCGGGCGCGATCAGAGCGTAGATCGCGTCGTGACGGAAAACGCCGAATACCGGCGCGATGCGTGAGAGGGATTAAGGGTTTTTGAGCTCGATGAGCTCCAGAATCCTGGCAGTGGCCCCGCGATGCGCGCCTGCAAAAGCGAGCGCCGCCTGCGACATTCGCCGCATCGTTTGCGGATCGCGCAGCACTCTCCCGGCCTCGCGCGCAAGCGCGGCGGGATCCGCAACCTGGATCGCCGCGCCCGCGCGTATCGCGAGCTCGGTTGCTTCCGCGAAGTTATAGACGGAAGGCCCGATCAGCACCGGCTTGCCCGCCGCGCACGCCTCGATCAGGTTCTGCCCGCCCAGCGGGACCAGGCTGCCGCCGATGAACGCGACATCGCACGCCGCGTAGTAGGTGAACATCTCTCCCATGCTGTCGCCGAGCACGGCGCGGGTTTCGGGAAGCAACGGGGCATTGGCGCTGCGGCGCTGATAGCGGAGGCCGCGAGCCTCGAGCAGCCTCGCCACTTCCTCGAAACGCTGGGGATGGCGGGGAACGATGACCATCAGAAGCCCCGGCACGGCAATCCCCTCGAGCACATCGAGCAGCAACGCTTCCTCGCCCTCGCGTGTGCTGGCGGCGAGCAGGACCGGGCGCGCTGCACCGAAGTCGCGGCGCAGCGCGCGCCCAAGCTCCAGCTGGTCGGCCGGCGGGGCGACATCGAATTTCAAGTTGCCGGTGACGCGCGCATCGCGCGCCCCGAGCGCGGTGAGGCGCCGCGCGTCGTCCTCGCTCTGTGCCGCCACCGTTCTGAACGCGGCCAGGCTCGCGCGCACGAGCCCCGCGAACCGCCGGTAGGCGGCGTACGACTTTTCGGAGAGCCGCGCGTTCACCAGATAAAGCGGGATGGAGCGCGCGCGCGCGGCATGGATCAGGTTGGGCCAGATTTCGGTCTCCATCACGATGCCGGCCCGCGGCCGGAAATGGTCGAGAAACCGCGCGACAGCGCCAGGGAGGTCAACCGGCAGGTAGCAGCGCTCGACCCTACCGCCGAACAGCGTCTCGCCCGTCTCGCGCCCCGTCGGCGTCATGTGCGTAAGAAGGATGCGACACTGCGGATGCCTCACTTGCAGCGCGCGCACCAGCGGCTCGGCCGCCCGGGTCTCGCCTACCGAAACGGCGTGCACCCAGATGACGGGCGCTGCGGGCGCCGGCGCGTAGCGGCCGAGGCGTTCCCCGACGTGCTTCAGAAAGCCCGGGTGGCGACGCGCTTGCCACGCCAGGAACGCCAGCGCGAGCGGCAACAGGAGATAGAGCAGAAGCGTGTAGAGAAAGCGCATCGCGGCGGTTCCGTAGCCTACACTGAAACCCGCTTTGCGCATAGAATAGCGGGCGTGAACAACGGTTCGAATTCAGGTACTTACGTTTCACGCGTGGACGCATGACGGGAGCCTGCGCGTGATCCTCGTCACCGGCGGCGCCGGTTTCATCGGCTCGAATTTCGTCCTGCAGTGGATCGCAGCCGAGTCCGATCCGCTCGTCAACCTCGACAAGCTCACCTACGCCGGCAACCCGGAGAACCTCACGAGCCTCCAGGGAAATTCCCGCCATATCTTCGTGCGCGGCGACATCGGCGACCGCGCGCTGGTCGGCCGGCTGCTGCTGGAGCACAAGCCGCGCGCGATCGTCAATTTCGCGGCCGAGAGCCACGTCGACCGCTCGATCCACGGCCCCGCCGATTTCGTGCAGACCAACGTGATGGGCACCTTCGCGCTGCTCGAGGAAGCGCGCGCATACTGGTCGGCGCTCGGGGAGCCGGAAAAGAGCCGCTTCCGCTTCCTGCACGTCTCGACCGACGAGGTCTACGGCTCGCTCGGGGCCGGCGACCCGCCGTTCACCGAGACCACCGCGTACGCGCCGAACAGTCCCTACGCCGCATCCAAGGCCGCCGCCGACCATCTGCTGCGCGCCTACCACCATACCTACGGCTTCCCGGCGATCACGACCAATTGCTCCAACAACTATGGCCCCTGCCAGTTTCCCGAGAAGCTGATCCCCCTGATGATCCTCAACGGATGGCACCAGAAGCCGTTGCCGATCTACGGCGACGGATTGAACGTCCGCGACTGGCTCTACGTCGGCGACCACTGCGCCGCCGTGCGGCTCGCCCTCGCCAAAGGCCGCCCGGGCAAGGCCTACAACATCGGCGGCGAGGGCGAAATGACCAACCTCGGCGTGGTGAAGGCGGTCTGCGCCCTGCTCGACGAAGCGCGCCCCGCCCACGCCCCGCACGAGAAGCTCATCAGCTTCGTCAAGGACCGGCCCGGGCACGACCGGCGCTACGCGATGGACGCACGGAAGATCCGCTCCGAGCTCGGCTGGAAGCCGCAAGAGAGCTTCAAGACCGGTCTCTACAAGACCGTCGAGTGGTACATGGACAACATGAAATGGGCCGACAACGTCACCAGCGGCGAGTACCAGCGCTGGATCGACACCAATTACTCAAACCGGTAAATGGAGAATGTCCCATCCCCAGGAGAAGTTTGACGCTTGGTGAAAGGCGATGTTTGCGGGACTTCCTCAGTGCTCCCCCGCGGCGTAAACTCATGCGGTCACCTGATTCGCATCATGACGCCATGCTGAAGGAAATCGAGCAGCGCAAGAGCGAAATCCAGGCTATCTGCCGTCGATTCCGCGTACGGCGACTGGACCTGTTTGGATCCGCTGCGTCCGGTGACGACAGCCTGCAAGTTCACGACCTCGATTTTCTGGTTGATCTGGGCGATCTTCCTCCGAAAGAGTATGCGGAGGCTTACTTCAGTTTGCGGGAGGCACTCGAGCGACTTTTCTCGCGACCCGTAGACCTGGTGACGACGCCCGGCCTTCGCAATCCCTTCTTCAAGCAACGCCTGGAGCAGACGAAATCGATGCTCTATGCCGCTTGAAGCGCGCAAGTACCTGTACGACATCCAGCAGGCCTTAGAGCTGATCGAGGGGTTCTGCGCCGGGAAGAGTTTCCCGGACTACCAGCAGGACCCGATGCTCCGCTCGGCTATTGAGAGGCAGCTCGAGATCGTCGGCGAGGCGGTCACGCGGCTGGCGCAATTAAATCCGGCACTCGCCGAGAAGCTGACCGAATACCGCAGAATCATCGCCTTCAGGAACATCCTGATCCACGCCTACGCGACGATCGATGATCGGATCGTCTGGGGTGTGATCGAGGGTAGACTTCCGCAGCTGCGTGTGGAGGTAAGGAATCTCCTGGCCGCGGATACGGACTGATCCCTGTTTCCAATTCACGATCTCCATTTCCCATTCCCCATGGCAATGAAAGGCGTCATCCTCGCGGGCGGCAGCGGCACGCGGCTCTATCCCGCAACGCAGGCGGTCAGCAAGCAGCTCCTGCCCGTGTACGACAAGCCGATGGTCTATTACCCCCTCACCACGCTGATGCTGGCGGGCATCCGCGACATCCTGTTGATCTCCACGCCGCAGGACACGCCGCGCTTCGAGCAGCTGCTGGGCGACGGCAGGCGCTGGGGCATCCACTTGTCGTACGCCGTGCAGCCCGAGCCCAAAGGCATCCCACAGGCCTTCACTATCGGCGCGGACTTCATCGGCAAAAACTCCTGCGCATTGATCCTCGGCGACAACATCTTCTACGGCCACGATCTTTCGATCGACCTCCAACAGGCAGTGAAGAACGTCAGGAGCGCCACGATCTTCGCTTACCACGTACAGGATCCGGAGCGCTACGGCGTAATCCAGTTCGACGAGAACCGTAAGGTCTTGTCCATCGAGGAGAAGCCAAAGCACCCAAAATCGAACTTTGCACAGACCGGTCTCTATCTTTACAGCAATGAGGTGGTGAACATCGCGCGCAGACTCAAGCCATCGGCCCGGGGCGAGCTCGAAATCACAGATGTCAATCTGCATTTCCTGGACCGCGGCGAGCTCGAGGTGGTGTTGCTGGGCCGCGGCATCGCCTGGCTCGACACCGGCACCCACGACGCATTGCTCGACGCATCGATGTTCATCCAGACCATCGAGAAGCGCCAGGGACTCATGGTCGCCTGTCCCGAGGAGAGCGCGTTTCACATGGGCTACATCACCGCCGCTGAACTCGATAAGCTGGCCGCGGCCATGGGCAACGCGCCTTACGGGGCCTACCTCAGGGACGTGGCGCGACGCTTCCTGAAATGAAGGTCGTCAGCTCCTCGCTGCCCGACGTTCTGATCGTCGAGCCCCGCGTGTTCGGCGACGACCGCGGGTTCTTCTACGAAAGCTACAACGAGCGCGCGTTCGCCGACGCAACCGGCCTTCGCATCCATTTTGTGCAGGACAACCACTCGCGCTCCGCAAAAAACGTGCTGCGCGGGCTGCACTATCAGATTCGCCAGCCGCAGGGAAAGCTGGTGCGGGTAACGGCCGGGGAAATCTACGATGTCGCGGTAGACGTCCGGCGCAGCTCGCCGACCTTCGGGAAATGGGCGGGGGTGGGGCTCTCGGCCGCGAATCGCCGCATGTGCTGGATCCCCGCCGGCTTCGCGCACGGCTTCCTCGTGACCAGCGATCACGCCGAGGTGCAGTACAAGACGACCGACTACTACGCGCCCGAGCACGAGCGCTGCATCGCCTGGAACGACCGCGACCTCGCCATATCCTGGCCGCTAGAGGGCGAGCCGGTTCTGTCGCCAAAGGACCGCGCCGGCCTGCCGCTCAGGGTGGCTGAACTGTTTCCCTGAGCGGGCGAACCGCGAGGCGGGAGCGCCGGGCACGGCGGGCGTTCACCCGGCAGTCCGGGCACCGCCTCAGCCAGTCCCGCTTCAGCCTATCCTTGCAAATTTAAGGATAACATTTAAGATTGCAAGGATGATTCCCAGGAGCCTCGAAGCGACCGTGCGCGCCTCCCTGCGCCGTTTTCCGGTGGTGGCCCTGGTCGGCGCGCGCCAGGTTGGTAAGACGACCCTCGCGCGCCGCCTGCTGCGGCGCATGCCGGGCCAGCCGGTGCTCCTGGACTTGGAGCGGCCCTCGGACCTGGCGAAGATCGCCGAGCCGGAACTCTACCTCGAGCCACTCGCCGGCAAGCTCGTTGTGCTCGATGAGGTCCAGCAGATCCCCGGGCTGTTCCGGGTGCTGCGCGCCTTGGTGGACGCCCGCCGCCAGCCGGGGCGCTTCCTGCTCCTGGGCTCGGCCTCTCCCGACCTGCTGCGTCAGAGCGCGGAGTCGCTCGCCGGTCGCGTGGTCTACCACGAGCTTGCGCCGTTTGCGCTGCATGAGGTCGGGAACGCGCATGCCGCGCGCCTGTGGCTGCGGGGCGGTTTTCCCGGGAGCTTTCTCGCCCGGTCCGAGTCCGCGTCGCTTGCCTGGCGTGAAGCCTTTATCGCTACCCATCTGGAGAGAGATCTGCCGCAGCTCGGCATCCGCGTGCCGGCGTCGAACCTGCGCCGCTTTTGGCTGATGCTCGCGCACAGCCACGGTCAGCTCTGGAACGCCTCCAAGGTCGGCGCGAGCCTCGGACTGACGGCGCCGACGATGCGCCATTACCTCGATATCCTGTCGGCGACATTCATGGTGCGCGAGCTGCCTCCTTATCACCCCAACCTGAAAAAGCGGCTGGTGAAAACCCCGAAGGTGTACATCCGGGACTCCGGCATCCTGCACGGGTTGCTCGGATTGAAAACGCGGGACGAAGTCCTTGCCCACCCGGTTTGCGGCGCATCCTGGGAGGGATGGGTCATCGAGCAGATACTCGCGCTTGCGCCGGGGGGTGCGCGCGCAAGCTTCTATCGCACGGGGGCCGGTGCGGAAGTGGACATGATCGTAGAACTGCCGGCCGGGAACCTGCTTGGATTCGAGATCAAGCGCTCCGCAGCGCCTCGTCCGTCCAAGGGCCTGCTCGCGGCAATGGAAGACCTCGGCCTCGCCAAGGCGTACGTCGTATGTCCTGTCCAGGAGAGGTTTGCGCTGGGTCCGCGCATCCAGGCAACGCCGGTCGGAGATCTCCCCCGCCTGTTCGGGGCGCACCAGAAAGTTCGATCAAACAGACCGCGTTCGGCAGCTTGACCATTAACAGTTCACGAATGCCGCGCATTCTAGTCATCGGTCGAAACGGCCAGGTCGGCTGGGAATTGCTGACCGCGCTCGAGCCACTCGGCACGGTAATCGGGCTCGATCGGAACGGGATGGACCTGGCAAGCCCGGATTCGATCCGGCGCGCCATCCGGGGCGCGAAACCGGATGTGATCGTGAACGCGGCGGCGTACAACAACGTCGACCGGGCCGAATCGGAGTCCGCCCTCGCGATGCAGGTCAACGGCATTGCGCCCGGTGTCATGGCCGAGGAGGCAAAGCGCCTCGGGGCGATCCTCGTCCATTACTCGACGGATTACGTGTTCGACGGTGAGCGCGACCGGCCGTACATCGAAGACGACCCTCCCAATCCCGTAAACGCGTACGGGAAGAGCAAGCTCGCCGGCGAGCGCGCCGTCGCGGCCGCCGGTGGAAGCCACCTGATCTTGCGCACGAGTTGGGTATACAGCGCGCGCGGCAGCAACTTCGTGCTCACGGTGCTGCGGCTCGCGCGCGAAAAGCCCGAGCTGTCGGTGGTGGATGACCAGAGCGGCTCGCCCACCTGGGCGCGCGCGCTGGCAAGCGCTACGGCGGAGCTGTTGCGGCGAAAGGAGCTCATCACCCGGGCGAGCGTGGTCTATCACCTGACGGCCGGTGGCCACACCTCACGCTATGCGTTCGCCAGGGCCATCATCGATATCATGAAAGAGGTCTCGGGAATCCCCGATGGCTGGGCGAGCGTGAAGCCGATCACCTCCGACCAGTACCCGCTACCGGCAAGAAGGCCGCCTCATCCGGTCGCCAGCACCGACAAAATCAAGCGGGTATTCGGGATCGAGATGCCACGCTGGGAGGACCAGCTCCGATCGTGTTTGAGAGATCACGCGGCATCGTGGCGAACTGGTTCAACTTCCCAGGCACTGCCCTAGTGTGGCGTCCCGCAGATAAGCTACCGTTCGTGGTGAGCTTGTCGAACCATGAACGGCCTTGATTCCGTTCGGTCTTCGACAGGCTCAGACCGAACGGGATTGTGCAAGTTATTTGCGGTACACGACACTAGGGTGCCTGAAGCTAAACCTTCTTATACGTCGCGACCAGGCAGTACTGTTTGACGGATCTCGACAGTTTCTCGAAGATGAATAAAAAAGGGGTCGAGAACAAACGTTGCAACGACCACCGATCATCCAGCAACCTCAGTGCCTTCTCGTCATAGAATTTCTTA
>DASWHI010000096.1:0-2846 GCA_036398235.1 Burkholderiales bacterium | reverse complement strand
GGAGCACGATGTTGTCCGGCTTCTGGCAGATCGGCCAGGGGTCCAGTTTGATGCTGTCGCGCGTCACCGGGTTGGCGTCGATCTCGATCCACGCCGGCGCACCGGCCCGCCGCATCTGATCCATCGGAATCTTCGAGTTCTTCCACAGGAATTCGCGGATCGAATTTTGGGTCCAGCCGAGCTCCGCCATACGCCGCGCGACGATCGGCGGGATCATCATGATGCCCGGCGTGCCCTTCTCCCAGCCGGCGAGCGCCGCGAGGTTGGGGGTGCGCATGAAGTCCGCCATGCGCCACATGCCGTTCAACGCGTCCTCCTCGGGCGTCTCCTTCTTCGCGCCGCGGCGCCGCACGTTGGTGACCCCGCTCGCGAAGACGATCGACACCGAATTCGTGCCCGGCGCGAAGCCGTGCCGCGCGGTGGCATGCGGCAGCCAGCCCGGCGGCAGCCCCTCCTCGTCCTCGGCGAAGACTGCGTTGGTGTAGCGCATGGCGCCGAAGATCGCCATCGTGCCGACTCCCGGCAGCGCACCGCCCACGTTTTGCTGCATGAGGCGCAGCGCGCGTCCAATACTCGCCCCGGCCGGCCGCTGCGGATCCGGCCCGAGCAGGCCGAATCCCGAGTTGAGGCGGATCTGCTTCGCGATCGACCCATTGACGATGACCGCCGGAAACGGCCCGCCGGAAGTCGCCTGCAACTGGTCGAACCCTTCCGCGGCGAGGCACGCGTCCACCGCCGCAACGAGCACCGGCAGGTACTCGGGCCGTCCGCCTGCCATCGCAAGCGCGATCGCGCAGGTCTCGATGGTGGTGATACCGCCGCGCGGCGGGAACTTGCCAAGCACGTGCGTGCGCGGGAGCGTCGAACCCCGCAGGATCCAGTCCACGCGCTCCTTCGTCGCCGGCCATAGCGGCAGGCCGTCACCCCACAGGTTAGTGAGGAGCAGGTTGTTCGCTTTGACGAGCGCGTCCTCGAAGGTCGCACCCTCGACCGCGAGCATCTTGGCCGATCCCGCCGTCTGCGTGAATTCCGATTTCCAGCGTGTGAGCCCGTCGTAGAACTCGCGCTTGCGTTCCTTGAGCGACGAGAGGTCGCTCCCCGGAAGGAACATGGGAATCGGGAACGTGACCATCGACGCGTCGGGCGCAAGCCCGACGCCAGACACGGCGTTCTTCATGACCCCGACGAAATCCGTCCGCGTCAGCGTGACGGTCGGGATCCCCAGCGCTTCGATCCTAGCGGCTGCACGGCCGCATGCTGTGGCGCAGGCCCCTCAGGCCGCGTTGCCGACGATGACCGCATCGACGCGGCTCTTCTTCACCAGAGCGGCGGTCTCCTCGGTGCCGATCAGGGCATTGCCCTGGGGATAGGCGTCGATCGGCAGCACGGTGATGCCCGGGAAGTCCTGCTCGAGCATCTCCTTCAGCATCGGCAGCATGCGGTAGGCCTGCCACTGCTCGTTGCTCACGAAGCCGATGCGCTTGCCGTCGAGCGAGGTGAGCCGCGGCGCATGCGGTTGCGTCACTTCGAGCACGCCGGACGGATCGTGGAATTCCAGCTTGACCATGATGGCTCCTGAATGAATCGGGTAGCGCGGGGAATCGTAGCACGCCGCTGAAACCACCCCCACCCTATCCCTCCCCCTGAGAGGGAGGGAACTGTTCGTCACGAGGAATCGCAAAGGAAGCACCTTCCCCCTCAGGGGGAAGGTTGGGATGGGGGTGGTTCAAGGCGTAACCGGCGTCGAGCGCGGGAGCGTCACACCTAGATCGCTGGCGGCCCTGCGCACCAGATCGGGCCGGTCGCTGATGATGCCGTCCACGCCCCATTCGATCATGCGCCGCATATCGGCGGGCTCGTTCACGGTCCACACTACGACCTTCAGGCCGAGCGACTGAGCTTCTTTCACTTGCTCGCGGGTCGTCTCGGCGTAATAGGGCGACCACACGGCACCGCCCGCCGCCTTCACCATGCGCGGGATGGAACCGCCGTAGCGGCTCACGTGAAAACCCGCGGTCCAGGGCGACGACGGCTTGTCCCTCTGGATGCTGTCCATGAAGCCCTTCTCCACGGTGAGGTAGACAGTCGGGATGCCGGGCGCTTCCTTCTGCACGACCTGGAGCGTGCGCCAGTCGAAGGACTGGATCGCGGCGCGGTGCTCCATGCCGCCGGCGCGGATTGCCGCGATCAGCTTGCGGGCGAAATCATCGGGGGTGGTGGACTGGCCCGGCTCCAGCGGCGAGATCTTGGTCTCGATGTTGAAGCGGATGGTCTCGTTGCCCGACTTTCGCACCAGTGCGAACAGGTCGGCGAGCCGCGGCACGCGTGTGCCGTCGACCGGCCGCTGCTCCGGCCAGCGCCTGGCGTAGGCGCTGGCAGGATTGATCCTGCCGACGTCGTAGCGCTGGGTATCCCGGAAGCCGAGGCTCCAGAGCGCGGGACCGGTCTCCTTGAGCCACTTACCGTCCGGCCCGCGCGTGATGTCGGGATTGAACGCGGGATCGTGGCTCACGACCACGACGCCGTCCTTCGTGATGGCGCAATCGAGCTCGAGGGTGGTCACGCCGATCGCAAGCGCCCGCGCGAACGCCGGCAGCGTGTTCTCGGGCGCAAGTCCCCGCGCCCCCCGGTGGCCCTGGATGTCGAGCGCCAGACTAGCGGTGGATGTCATGGCGAGCGTGGCGGCCAACAGGTTGCGCCAGGATCTGCGAGTAGTCACCGCCCACCGGGTCAGTCGCGCCCGGCGGGGCCGAAGACGGTGAGGCGCCAGCCGCTTCCGGTCCTCGCGAAACAGGCGGTGTGCTCGATCGGGCTGCGGATATGCTCCTCCGGCACGAAGCCGGTGC
>DASWHI010000095.1:0-3944 GCA_036398235.1 Burkholderiales bacterium | reverse complement strand
GCGCAGGCTGCGGCGCGCCTGCGGCAGCAGCGCCGACCAGGTGAGGCGCACGACTTGCCACCACACCGCGCGCGCGCCGCTCGTGCCGCCGCGCTCGTAGACCTCGCGGCTCGCCACACGCCGGATCTTGCCGCTCGAGGTCTTCAGCACCGTCCCCGGCGGCGCGAGCATGATGTCGTCCGGCGGCGTGCCGATGAGCGAGACGGCGAGGTCGCTGATCCGGTCATGCAGCGCGTCGCGCCGGGCGGCATCGGTTTCGCGCGTTTCGGCGAGAACGACGACGCGCTCGGTGCCGGAGCGGTGGTCGGGGCTGCCGAACACGGCGACGCAGCCCTTGCGCACGCCGTCGAGATTCCCGATCGCTTCCTCGAGCTCGTAGGGATGGATGTTGCGGCCTGCGCGAATGATGGTGTCCTTGATGCGCCCGGTGATGTAGATCTCGCCTTCCGCGACATATCCGTAGTCGTCGGTATCCATCCATTCGCCGTGCAGGAGTTCTTGCGTCAATTCCGGGCTGCGATAGTAGCCGCTGGTGACGGACGGCCCGCTGAACTGGATGTGGCCTTCGGCGCGCTCCGGCAGCTCGCGGCCCGAGGCGTCCACGACGCGAATCTGGTGGCCGGGGATCGGGGGGCCGCACGCGACGAAGGTGAGCGCATCCGCGTGCTCCGGCGCGACCGGCACGGCCTCGCCGCCGCGCATGAACCGGTCCTTGTCGACGCGGTCGAGCTTCACCCCGCGTGCAGGCGGCGGAAATGCGACGCCGAGAGTGGCTTCCGCGAGCCCGTACACCGGCGTCATCGCCTCGGGCCGAAAGCCGAAGCGCGTGAAGCGCTGGGTGAACGCCGCCATCGTGTCGGGCGAGACCGGCTCGGCGCCGTTGAACGCGAGGCGCCAGGTGGATAGGTCGAGGCCCTTCAAATCAGCGTCCTGGGTCCGGCGCAGGCACAGCTCGTAGCAGAAATTGGGCCCTCCCGAGATCGTGCCGCCGTGACGGTGGATGCTCCGCAGCCAGCGTTCCGGCCGCGCGAGGAAGGTGAGCGGAGACATGACGGGAAACTTGAAGCCGAACGTGAGGCTGCCCATCCACGCCCCGATCAGGCCCATGTCGTGATAGAGCGGCAGCCAGCTCACGAAAACGTCCGCGGGGGTCACGCGCAGGGCGCGACCCATGGACCGGATGTTGACGAGCAAGTTGGCGTGGGTGAGCACCACGCCCTTGGGGTTGCCGGTGCTGCCGGAGGTGTACTGGAGCATCGCGACGTCCTGCGGATTGGCGCGGTGCGCCGCGGCGGGCGCGCCCGGCCGCATCAGTTCGGCCGGCGTCACCACGTCCTGCAGCGTATCCACTCTCGGCTTCAGCAACAGCGCGAGCCGCTTGGCCTCCGGCACCGTGATGAGCACCCGGGTCAGCGCGTTCGAGAGAATGCCGGCGTGACGCTTCAGGTGGTCCTCGATCTGGGAGAGACGCGCCGGAGGGTAGATCGGCACCGGGATGCCGCCGGCGAGCAGGATGCCGAAGAAGCTGAAGAAATACTCGACGCTGGTCGGCAGCATGATCGCCACCGCGCGCCCCGGCTCCACGCCGCGCTCGATCAGCCCGGCGGCGACGGCACGCGCGGACTGGTCAAGCTCAGCGTAGGTGACGATGCGCTCGCCCCCTTCCTCGTCCTGCAATACGATGTGCGGGCGGTCGGGATGCCGCTGCACATGCCACACGAGCACCTCCGGCAGCGTGGCCGCTTCGTCCGGAGTCTCCGATTCCAGGGCGAGCGCCGAGACGCGCTCCATCGAAACGGGTTGCGCGAGGTGCAAGGGGCTCGCGGCAAGCATCGCGCGCAGGAGATCGCGCGGCGTCTCGGCCTCCGCCATGACCGCCTCCGGCAGGCTCACGCCGAAGTTGCGCTCGATGCGCAGGAATAGCTCCACCCGTCCCAGGCTGTCGAAGCCGTAATCCTGCTCGAGCCGCCCGTCGAGCGAAGAAGGAATTGCGGCGCGCGAGGGGTGCAGTTCGCCGGCAAGCTTCCGCACCATTTCGACCAGCGCGTCGGCGCCGATCGCGGTGATACCGATCTCGATTTGCCTCGCGACGGATGTTTCCACTTATGGGGACCCGCAAACCCGCGCCAGGATGAGTGAAACGATGTTAGCACACGCGCCCGCGGGCCGACGCGCGCCGTCCGGCGAGCGGTTTGCGAGGCCGGCCCTGCGTGCTCTGGCGGAGGAACAGCCTTACTTCGCCCTGTTCAGCGCTTCCAGATATCCCTGCCAGTCGAAATCCGCCGACGGCTTGCCGATGCCCCATTGAATCCGGGATATGCCGGAAGGCGTCAGCAGGCCCACGGCACCGACAACCCGATGCGGAGACGCCATCAGCCCGGGATTGCCCATCGACACCATGGTCTGCGGGAGCCGCGCGGCAGCTTCTTCAAAAGTTGCGTAGGTATTCTCGAAACTCACCGGCCGCGCGCCGGTGGCTTCCGGGCTCGAGGCGAGGACGAGCGATGTCGTCGCAATCCTGCGGACAATGGCCTGGTGCACGGAGTCCTTGAGCAAACCGATCGTTCCGATCAGGTACACGGAATCCGACGCGTAGAACTGCTCCTTGAATACCAGCTTTCCTTCGGAGTCTGTCGCGGCCCAGGTCACATTGACCAGCACCGCTCCGCCTGTATTGCTTACACCTACGACATATCGCCGGATCATCACGTGAATGTCCAGTGCCGCTTCAGCGGGGCGGGTCGTTGCCGGGACGTGCGGCGCTATCGTGTCGCGCAGGGATTGCTCGACGTTCCTCAAGTCATCGGCGTCGAACTTGCCCCACGGGTGGACGTTCACGGCATTGAGGACGGCCGCATCCGGATCCATGGCCGCGGACTTGACACGGATGCCGGAGATCACCTGCCGCGTCTGGGGTGGGTCCAGGTCGAGGACAAAGGTCGAAGTCTTGCCCGTGGTGCCGCAAGCCGGGAGCCCAGCGCAGGCCAACAGAAGTGGTACGATCAGAAAGAGTTGCTTCGATGCCATCGGGGTCTTCTTGACGTTGCCTGAATTCGTGCAGCTCGGCATCGTCCCCATTATGCATCTCTTCAGTGCCAGCGGTCGGCGGCGGGCCGCGCGTCGAGTTCGGTCATCTCCTGCAGGAACTCCTGGAGCCCGGGCATCTCGCGCTGGTGGCTCAGCACGAGATCCTCGTTGCAGAGCGCCTCTTCCTCGTCGTTGTAGACGAATTCCAGGATTTCCTCGGCCCGCGTGTCGCGCGGCAGCTCGGCCGGCGCGTTGCGGTGCGATCGGGTTTTCGCCTTCATGTGCCCTCCTGTCCGGGTTCATCGCAGCGGGTCGCCCGCCGCTCGTGAAGCCATGCTGCGGCCGGAGCGCTTCCAGATCGCTTACTGATGGGTAACGGACGGCTTACGCTTCCGCCCGGTGGAAAAAGCTTTGAATTTACGGAGGAAATTCCGCGTGCCGGCTGCGGGGCGTAGCGCGGGTCAGCGCGGCGCGCCGGACCGGCCCAGTACCTCCATCAGCCGGTCGGGCCGGTCGGTCATGATGCCGCCGACGCCAATCTGCGCGAGCTGGCGCATCCGTTCCCCGTCGTTGACGGTCCAGACCTGGACCCGTACGTTGCGGCGGCGGGCGGCCTCGACCAGCGCTGCCGTGACGAGGGTGCGGTCGCGGAGCCGGTCGGGAATCAGCAGCGCCATGACCGGCGGGGTGTAGGCGAACTCGAGCCCGGCGAGATGGAAGCCGTGAAACACGCGCGCTTCAGCCGCGCTCATCGCGGTCAGGACTTCAGGGCAGGCGGCGCGAAAGGCCGCCACCGCATCCGCGTTCATGGATGCGACCAGCGCCTTCTCTGTCATCCCCGAGCGGCGTACCAGCTCACAGAGCGGCCGGGCGAGGGCAGCTCCCCCGTGCTTCATGTCCACGATCATCCTGGTCCG
>DASWHI010000094.1:0-10069 GCA_036398235.1 Burkholderiales bacterium | reverse complement strand
GGCAGCGTCGTGCTGCGCGACGGCGATGACTACGTGCGGTTGCGGGCGCTGGAAGAAAGCGGCGAGCTGGGCGATCGCAATACGCAATCGGTGCGGGTTATGGAAGGGCGCGAGGCGTTCCTGCGCATCGGCCAGTCGGCGCCCGTGCGTGAACGGCAGGTGCAGCGGTCGGTAGTGGGCGGACGGGTAGTCGAGCAGACCGTCGAGACCACGCAGTTCCGCGATGCCGCGGACGGCATCTACGTCCTGCCGCGCGTGAGCGGCGACCGCGTCACGCTCGACATCAGCGCTCAGCGCGAATCCCTTTCACGGGCGCACGGCGGCGTGAACGTGCAGGGCGTGGTGACGACTGTTTCCGGACGGCTCGGCGAGTGGATCGAGATCGGCGGCGCGAGCCGCGACACGAGCGCACAGCAGTCGGTCCTGCTCGGACGCTCGGCCACCGCGGCGCGCGACAGCCGGCGCGTGCTGATCAAGGTCGAGGAAGCGCGCTAGGATTCGCCATCAGGTCGTCCTCGCGGAGGCGGGGACCCAGGGAGTTCCGAGTCGTTCTAGATTCCCGCCTTCGCGGGAATGACGGAATCTTGCATCCGCGAATGATTGATCTCGAAGAGATATTTTCCCAGCGGGGGCCGCTTTCCCGGGTCGTGAGGAATTTCCGCGCGCGGCCGTTCCAGGTGGAAATGGCGAGCTCCGTGGCGGAAGCGCTCGCGGGACACGGCGTGCTGGTCGCGGAAGCCGGAACCGGGACCGGTAAAACCTTCGCTTACCTGGTCCCGGCGCTCCTCGCCGGCGGCAAGGTCATCGTTTCGACCGGCACCAAGACGCTGCAGGACCAGCTTTTCGACCGCGATATTCCGACGGTGCGGAAAGCGCTCGGCGCGCCCGTTACGGTGGCACTGCTCAAGGGCCGCGCGAACTACGTCTGTCATTACCATCTCGAGCGGGCGCTGCAGGATGAGAGACTGCCCGCGCGCGAGGATGCGCGTCATCTGGCGGCGATCGACCGTTTCGCGCGCGGAAGCGCGACCGGCGACAAGGCCGACTGCACGGCGGTTCCGGAGCACGCCGGCATCTGGCCCTACGTCACCTCCACGCGCGAGAACTGCCTGGGGTCGAAATGCGCGCATTACGACGCGTGCTTCGTGATGAAGGCGCGGCGCGAGGCGCTGGCGGCCGATGTGGTGGTGGTGAACCATCACCTGTTCTTCGCCGACCTGGTGCTGCGCGACGAGGGCGCCGCCGAGCTGCTGCCCGCCTTCAATACCGTGATCTTCGACGAAGCGCATCAGCTCCCGGAGACCGCGAGCCTGTTCTTCGGCGAGAGCGTATCGACATCGCAGCTCATCGACCTGGCGCGCGACGCCCGGCTCGAGGCGGCCGCCGCGGCGAAGGACTATGCGCCGCTGCCCGAGGCGGCCCGGGAACTCGACCAGGCCGCGCGCGACCTGAGGCTCGTCATTGCGGAGGACAGCGGGCGGATGCCGGCGCGCTCATTCGCCGGCAATGTCCGTTTCGAAACGGGGCTCGCCACGGCGATCGGCGCGCTCGACGCGCTCGCCCGGGAGCTGAAGTCGCAGGCCGAGCGTGCCGAAGGCCTCCTGAGTTGCTGGCAGCGCGCGCTGTCGCTGGCCGAGTGGCTCGAGCGCTGGCGCAGCGGCGTGGACGAGGCGCGCGTGAAATGGGTGGAGATCTTCGGCCACGCGCTGCGCCTCAATTCGACGCCGCTTTCCATTGCGGAAATCTTTCGCAGGCAGATCGACGACCACCCGCGCGCGTGGATTTTCACGTCCGCGACGCTGTCGGTGAACGGCGATTTCGGCTACTACTGCCGCCAGATGGGAATCGCCGCGGCCCGCACGGCGAGCTGGGACAGCCCGTTCGATTTCGCCGCCCAAGGCCTGCTTTACGTTCCGCGCGGGCTGCCCGATCCCAACACGCCCGAGCACACGGAGGCGGTGATCGAGGCGGCGCTGCCGTTGATCGAGGCTGCGGGGGGACGCGCTTTCCTCCTGTTCACGAGCCTGCGCGCGATGCGCCTCGGCCGGGAGCGGGTCGAGCGCGCGTTTGCGGAACGCGGATGGGACTATCCGCTGCTTGCGCAGGGGGACGGCTCGCGTTCGGACATGCTGGTGCGCTTCCGCGACCTCGGCAACGCCGTCCTGGTAGGCAGCCATTCGTTCTGGGAGGGCGTGGATGTCCGCGGGCAGGCGCTGTCGCTGGTCGTGATCGACAAGCTGCCCTTCGCGCCGCCCGACGACCCGGTGCTCGCTGCGCGCATCGAAAGCATCAACCGCGAGGGGCGCAGCGCGTTCCTCGAATACCAGCTGCCCGAGGCGGTCATCACGCTGAAGCAGGGCGCCGGCCGGCTGATTCGCGATGAAACCGACCGGGGCGTGCTGATGATATGCGACCCGCGCCTTCTCACTCGCGGCTACGGCAAGCGCGTGCTGGCGAGCCTGCCGCCTATGACGCTCACGCACCGCCCCGAGGAAGCGATCGCCTTCTTCACGAAACCTCGGCCCACAGATCGTGGATGTCCGCGCGGGTGACGCGAACGGTGGCGAATTCGCCGGCCGTGAGGCGCCGGTCCGGCGCGACGCGGACGACGCCGTCGATCTCGGGGGCATCGGCGCTCGAGCGCGCGATCGCGCCATCCGCGCCAACCTCGTCCACCAGCACGGTCAGGGTCCTTCCGACCCGGCGCTGGAGCCGCCGCGCCGTCGACCGCGGAATAGGCGAAGCAGCCGACGCGGTCGAGCTGCGCCTCCTCGAGGAAGGCGAGCAGCTCCGCGAACTCCGCCTCGGTTTCGCCCGGGAAGCCGACGATGAAGGTGCTGCGGAGGGTGATGTCGGGGAGGATCTCGCGCCAGCGCCGGATGCGGGCAAGGTTGTCCTCGGCGCTCGCCGGGCGCTTCATAAACTTGAGGATGCGGCGGCTCGCGTGCTGAAACGGCACGTCGAGGTAGGGCAGGAGGCGGCCCTCCGCCATCAGCGGCACGGCCTCATCGACGTGCGGATAAGGATAGACGTAGTGCAGCCGCACCCACGCGCCGAGCTCACCCAGCGCGCGGGCGAGCTCCGTCATGCGGGTCTTCAGCGGCCGCCCGCGCCAGAAGCCGGTGCGGTACTTCACATCGACGCCGTAGGCGCTCGTGTCCTGCGAGACGACGAGGAGCTCCTTCACGCGCGCTTTCACCAGGTTTTCCGCTTCCTGCATGACTTCCCCGATCGGCCGGCTCACGAGATCTCCGCGCAGGGCGGGGATGATGCAGAAGGTGCACCGGTGATTGCATCCCTCGGCGATCTTGAGATAGGCATAATGCGCCGGCGTGAGCTTGATTCCCTGGGGCGGGATCAAGCTCACGTAGGGATCGTGCGGCCGCGGCAGGTGCCGGTGCACCGCGCGCATCACGTCCTCGGTCGCGTGCGGGCCCGTCACCGCCAGCACCCGCGGGTGGGTCTTCCTGACGATATCGCCCTTGGCGCCGAGGCAGCCGGTGACGATCACTCTTCCATTCGCGGCGAGCGCCTCGCCGATGGCGTCGAGGGATTCGTCGATCGCGGCTTCGATGAAGCCGCAGGTGTTGACGACGACGAGATCTGCGTCGTCGTAGGTCGGTGCAACCCGGTAGCCCTCCGCGCGCAGCTGCGTGAGGATGCGCTCGGAATCCACCAGCGCCTTGGGGCAGCCGAGGGAGACGAACCCGACCGTCAGGACCTGCGCGCGGGAGCGGCGCGACTCCGCCCCGCGATCAGGGCTTGTTCTTGTCGTCTTCGCTCTCGTTGCTGTCATGCGCCGGCGGCTGCGGCGATCGGGCATCGCCTCCCTGGCGCGCGCCGCCGCCCGGGAAACCGGGGAAGGGGAAATTACCGAATAGGTTGCGGGTCTGCTGCTGCAGCTGCTGCTGCATCTCCATGAAGGCGTTGGCGCTCTGCTCGAGGTAGCTGCCCATCAGCCCCTGGATCGCCGGCCCCTGCATCTTGACGAACTCATTCCAGGCCTCGGTGCTGAGCATCGGGTTTCCGCCGTACATCTGGCGCGACTGCTCCTGCAGGCGCTTCTGCATGTCGATGAACGTCTTGATGTTCTTCTCGAGGTAATTCCCCATCATTCCCTGCATGGCGTTGCCGTAGAAGCGGATGATCTGCGACAGCATGTCGCTCGAGAACATCGGCGCGCCGGCGCTTTCTTCCTCGAGAATGATCTGCAGCAAAATGCTGCGCGTCAGATCCTCGTGGGTCTTGGCGTCCTCGACCCTGAAGTCGGCCTGCTCCAGCACCAGCTTCTTGACGTCCGAAAGCGTGATGTAACTGCTTGTTTCGGTGTCGTAAAGCCGGCGATTCGGGTATTTCTTGATGATCCGGGGTTGCTGCGCCATGGGGTGACCGCTCTCAGCCAGGGGTTGCCATTATTCCATTCTGGTCGAGCGATTGCAAACTAAAGGATTGAAATATATCGGTAAATCGTCATGCCGCTCAAACCGGGCGCTGCCCGCTGATAAATTTTGTGCGCGGCATCAATGGTGCAACACAATACGGGAAGCCAATGGGATCGGTTTTGGTCCGCCGGGATCCTAGTACATGTGCTGGCCGCCGTTGATAGCGAGATTGGCGCCGGTCATGAAGGCTGCGTCGTCGGTGCACAGGTATGCGACCAGCGCCGCGACTTCGTCCGGCGTGCCAATCCGTCCGACCGGGATCTGGGGAAGGATCTTGGTGTCCATCACGTCCTTGGGAACCGCCAGCACCATCTTGGTCCCGATGTATCCCGGCGAGACGGTGTTGACGGTCACGCCCTTGCGCGCGACCTCCAGCGCGAGCGCCTTGGTGAAGCCATGCATGCCGGCCTTGGCCGCCGAATAGTTGGTCTGGCCGAACGCGCCCTTCTGCCCGTTGATCGAGGAGATGTTGATGATGCGGCCCCAGCCACGGTCCACCATCCCGTCGCATACCGGCTTGGTCACGTTGAAGACGCTGTCGAGGTTGGTGCGCAGCACGGCGTCCCAGTCCGGCTTGCCCATCTTCCTGAAGCTCGCGTCGCGCGTGATGCCGGCATTGTTCACCAGGATGTCGATCGGTCCCACATCGGACTGGATCCTGGCCACCGCCTTCTGGCACGAATCGAAATCGGTGACGTCCACCTGCACCGCATGGAATTCGAAGCCCCGGCCCTTCATGTCCTGCACCCACTGGGCGGCCTTGGTGTTGCCGGGCGAATAGGTCGCAACGACCCGGTGCCCGGCCTGGGCAAGCCGCACGCAGATTGCTTCGCCGATTCCTCCCATGCCGCCGGTTACGACCGCCACTCGCTGTGCCATGTTCATTCCCCCGCCCTGATTCGTTCCTCGTTTCTCCTCAGCCGTCACCGCCTTAGCCGCACTTCTCCTTCACGTAGCGCCCCGGCGCAGGCTCGATTTCCCGGTACTGCGCGCCGCCCAAGTCGCTGCGTGCGGGGACTTCGCGCCCGCCGAAGGCCGCGAGCCAGTCTCCCCAGTGTTTCCACCAACTGCCCGGGCGGGAAGTCGCGTCAGCAAGCCATCGATCCGGGTCCTGCGCCAGGTCTGGATTGAGCCAGAAATTGCGGCGGTTCTTCGAGGCCGGATTAATGACGCCGGCGATATGCCCGCTTGCCGCCAGGACGAATTCGATTCTACCCCCAAGGTGGCGGGTGCTGGCGAAGGCGGTACGCCAGGGAACGATATGGTCCTCCCGGGTCGCCAGCACGTATGCCGGCATGTCCACCCGGCCGAGGTCCACCGGCACCCCGCACATCGTGAGCTTCCCGGGTCGCCGCAGGTTGTTCTCGAGGTAGGTATTGCGCACGTAATAGACGTACATTGCCCCCGGAAGGTTGGTGCTGTCGGCGTTCCAGTAGAGCAGATCGAAGGGTTCGGGAGTCCCGCCCTTGAGGTAGTTGTTCACCACGTAGTGCCAGATGAGGTCGTTCGCGCGGAGGCTGGCGAAGGTGATGGCGAGCTCCCGCCCGTGCAACACGCCTCCGTCGGCGAAATCCCGCTCGCGCTGGCTGACGTAGGCCTCGTCCACGAATACCGAAAGCTCGCCGGTGTCGCTGAAATCGAGCATGGTGGCGAGAAGCGTGAGGCTCGCGACGCGCTCATCGCCCTTCGAGCGCAGCACCGCAAGCGCCGCGCCGAGGAGCGTGCCGCCGACGCAGAAGCCAAGCGCGTTGACCTTGTCGGCGCGGCAGATCTCCTGCGCGACGGCAAGCGCCCTCATCACGCCGTGCTCGAGGTAATCGTCCCAGGTTGCGCGGCCCATGGCGGGCGGCACGTTGCGCCACGAGACCATGAATACGGTGTGCCCGCGCTCGACGGCATAGCGGACGAACGAGTTCTCCGGCTGCAGGTCGAGGATGTAGTACTTGTTGATGCACGGCGGGACCATGACCAGCGGGCGCTCGAACACCGTTGCCGTGGAGGGCCGGTACTGGATCAGCTGCATGAAGTCGTTTTCGTACACCACCGCGCCCGGCGTAATGGCGAGGTTGCGGCCGACCTCGAAGGCGGATTCGTCGGTCATCGAGATCATGCCCTTGTCGAGGTCGCCGGCGAGGTTGCGCATGCCGCGCTTCACGCTCTCGCCCTCGGTCTCGGCCGCGAGCTTGAGCGCCTCGGGATTGCTCCACGGGAAGTTGGCCGGGGACATGGCGTCGACGTATTGGCGCGTGAAGAACTCGAGCTTGTGCTTGGCGTGGGGCTCGAGGCTTGCAGTGTCGACGAGCTCACGCAGCCATTGGCCCGCCAGCAGGTAGGACTGCGCCGTGTAATCGAAAAACGGCTGCGCCTTCCAATCGGGCGCGCGGAATCGCCGGTCGGCGGGATCCAGCTCGATCACCGGCTGTGCGGGCGGTCCGGACTGGGGCAGCACGTAGGCCGCCCAAAGCTCGAGCCGCTTGCGGTAGTAGCGGCTCTGGATCTCCGCCAGGCGCTCGGTGTTCTGCGCAAGGCCGGTGGTCAGCGACCGCACCAGCTCCTCCGTCCCCAGGCCCGAGTCGAGACCCAGCGGGCGCACCACGGCCTCGATCAGCTCGCGGTTCAGCGCCTCGATCGGATCACGCGTGGTCATGCGCCAGCTCGCTCGCGGCTAGTATCCAGACGGGGGTCATGAGAAAAGCGGGTTCACTTCGGGAGAGGGGCGCAATCATACGGGATCTCAGTTACGCCAGATCAGCGCCGCCATGCGTCCCGTGGTGCGGCTGCGGCGGTAGGAGAAAAAACGCCGTGCATCGGAATAGGTGCACAGCTCGCCGCCGTGAATCGCGCCGACCCCCGCGCGCCGCAGGCGCTGGCGCGCGAGCAGGAAAAGATCGGCCAGCCACTTGCCGGCGGCGTGTGGCGTGAACGCCGCCGCCGCTGCCGCGTCACGCGCGAGGAACGCGTCGCGCACGTCGTTGCCGACTTCGAAGACGCGGGCACCGATCCCGGGGCCGAGATAGGCGGTGACGCCGCGGGGATCGCACGCCATGCCGCGCACCGTGTTCTCGACCACTCCGGCAGCGAGGCCGCGCCAGCCGGCATGGGCAATCGCAACCGTGACCCCCGAGCCGTCCGCGAGCAGGACGGGTATGCAGTCGGCCACCAGTACCGCGCAGACCGTGCCCGGGCGGCGCGCGATGGCGGCGTCGGCCTCGGGCACATGAGTCAACGCGTCCGCCTCGACGACTCCGGCACCATGCACCTGCCGCAACCATTTCGGCTGCTGGGGCAGGAGCTCGTTCAACCTTTCGCGGTTGGCCGCGACCGCCTGCGGATCGTCACCCGTGCGCAGTCCCAGATTGAAGCTCGCGTACGGCCCCTGACTGACGCCCCCGGCGCGAGTGGTGATGAGCGCCTTGACGCCATCTGGGGCGGGCCAATCCGGTACGATCCAGTCGGGGTGCGGGGCACTCATCGAGCACGGCGTGACGACTGACGGGTGACGACTGACGGCTTGCGCGTCGTGGCGCTTTCGCCGCTCAGCGACTCCATCAGCCGCCGCATATCGTCCGGCGGGTCAACGCGCCATTCCATCGTCTTACCGGTCTTGGGATGGACCAATGCCAGCCGCTCGGCGTGGAGCGCCTGGCGCGGGAACGCGATGCCGGCGCGCCTCCCGTACACAGGGTCGCCCACCAGCGGATGGCCCAGCGCGCTCAGGTGCACTCGGATCTGATGGGTGCGCCCGGTCTCGAGCCGGCAGCGGAGCACACTGGCTCCGGCATGGCGCTCGAGCACCCGGTAATGAGTCACTGCCGGCCGACCGCGCGCGACCACCGCCATCTTCGTGCGCCGGACGGGGTGGCGTCCGATCGGCGCCTCGATTCTGCCGTCGCGCGCGACGCGCCCGTGCGCCACCGCGAGGTACTCCCGCGTCACGGTGCGCGCCTGGAGCTGGCGGACGAGGCTTGCCTGCGCGCGGAGCGTCTTCGCCACCACCAGCAAGCCGCTGGTGTCCTTGTCCAGCCGATGCACGATGCCCGCGCGCGGAACGCCGACGAGCTCCGGCACGCGCTGCAGCAGGGCGTTCAACAGCGTGCCCCGCCAGTTGCCGCTGCCGGGGTGCACGACGAGCCCCGCGGGCTTGTTCACGACGAGCAGCGTGTCGTCCTCGAAAACGACGTCGAGCGGTATGTCCTCCGGCCGGTGCGCGAGCGCCGCGGCATCGGGCGCGGGAGCGATCTCTATGACTTCGCCGCCCCGCACCTTGTGCCGCGGCAGCGCCGGCCGGCCATCGACGGTCGCCCGGCCCGACCGCACCCACAGCGCAAGCCGGCTGCGCGAGAATTCCGGCAACATTTTCGCAAGCGCCTGGTCCAACCGCAGACCGGCGCAGGCGGCGGGTGCGGTGATCCTCACCGGCCCGGAGAACGGCATGTCTCGGCTATAATTTTCAAGAGGGTTTGCCGTGCCCATCGTCAGATATAGTTTAGCGCTACTTCTCGGCGCGCTCGTCGCGGCGTGCGGCGGTCTGCCCGACGCGGACGAAACCAAGGGCTGGTCGGCGCAGAAGCTCTACACGGAAGCCAAGGAAAAGCTCGACAACCGCGACTACGAGCAGGCGATCAAGTACTACGAGAAGCTCGAGGCGCGCTTTCCCTACGGGCGCTTCGCCCAGCAGGCCCAGCTGGAGATCGCCTACGCCTATTACAAGGACGACGAGCCGGCGCAGGCGATCACGGCGATCGGGCGCTTCATCAAGCTCCACCCCAATCATCCCAACGTCGATTACGCCTACTACCTGAAAGGCCTCGCCAACTTCAACGAAGATCTGGGCTGGACGGGTTATATCAGCGGCGAGGACATGACCAATCGCGACCCGAAGGCGGCGCGCGAGTCGTTCGAATCGTTCAAGGAACTCGTCACGCGTTTCCCGGACAGCCGCTACGCACCTGATGCCATTGCGCGCATGAATTATCTGGTGAACGCGCTGGCCTCGCACGAGATCCACGTCGCGCGCCACTACATGAAGCTCGGGGCCTATGTCGCGGCCGCCAACCGCGCCCAGTACGCCCTCAAGACCTACCCGCGGGCGCCGGCCAACGAGGAGGGTCTGATGATCCTGGTGGATGCGTACGACAAGCTCGGGTTGAACGTCCTGCGCGACGACGCCGAGCGCGTGATGAAGAAGAATTTCCCGGACAGCCAATATCTCAAGGGCAACGCGGGCAAGGCCAGCCGTTCGTGGTGGCGGCCCTGGACCTGGTAACCCCTCAAGAAGTGAGCTCCGGGCGGTCCTTGTAGTGGGCGAGCGCTTCGGGGTTCGCCAGTGCCTCGAGGTTCTTCACGGTCCGGCCGTGCACGACGTCGCGCACGGCGAGCTCGACGATCTTGCCGCTGCGGGTGCGCGGGATGTCGGGGACCTGCACGATCTTCGCCGGCACGTGGCGCGGAGTGGCGTTGGCGCGGATCGTGGTTCTGATCTTGTCCGTGAGCGCATCGTTGAGCTGGATCCCGTCGCGCAGGCGCACGAACAGGACGACGCGCACGTCCGAAGGCCGGTCCGGGGGCCAGTCCTGGCCGACGACGAGGCTTTCGACCACCTCGTCGAGGCTCTCGACCTGGCGGTA
>DASWHI010000093.1:0-4352 GCA_036398235.1 Burkholderiales bacterium | reverse complement strand
GTGCCGAGCTCGATCACGCGGTTGGTGGGAATGTTGAAGTACTCGACCGCGCTGCCGGCGTTGCGTGCCATCGTGGCGAAAATCCGCTCGCGCCACAGCGCCATGCCGCCCTCCGCGCCGACGACGGGGATCACGGTCTCGCGGCTGAGGAAGAACGAGGTCTGCATCAAATCGAATCCGAGCCCCTTCACGGGGGCGAGCACGCTCAATGCATGCCAGACGTCGGGCCGGTCCATGAACCCGAAATCGAGCGTCACCCGGTAGCACTCGTGGCCCAGCGCCTGGACCGAGAGGCGCTCCTCCGGCGCTACCGCCGGCACGTCCTTGACAGTTACGGTGAGGAACACCACCCGCTCGTGCAGCACCTTGTTGTGATACAGGTTGTGCAGCAGCGAATGCGGGACCACCTCGGGCGTCGCCGTCAGGAATACCGAAGTGCCGGGCACGCGCCGTGGCGCCTCCCGGAACAGCGACTCGAGGAACGGCTCGAGCGGCACGGTTGAGGCGCGCATCCGCCCGAAGAGGATCTCGCGTCCACGCCGCCAGGTGGTCATGAACGTGAATACCACGGCGCCGATGACGAGCGGGAACCAGCCGCCCTCTGCGGTCTTCAGCAACGTCGCCGAGAAAAATGCCATGTCCACGATGACGAAGAATCCGGTTGCGGCGACGCAGAGCGCAAGCGGATAGCCCCAGCCGTAGCGGATGACGAAGAAGGTCAGCAGCGTATCCACCAGCATCGTCGCGGTGACCGCCACGCCGTATGCCGACGCGAGCTCCGAGGAGGATCCGAAGCCGATCACCGCGGCGAGTACCGCGGCGAGCAGCATCCAGTTGATCGCGGGGATGTAGACCTGGCCGATCGTGCTTGCCGAGGTATGCACGATATGCATGCGCGGCAGGAATCCCAGCTGGATCGCCTGCTTGGTGATGGAGTAGGCGCCTGAGATCGTCGCCTGGGAGGCGATCACCGTCGCCGCCGTGGCGAGCGCGACCATCGGGTAGAGCGCCCAGCCCGGCACCAGCAGGTAGAACGGGTTCCTGACCGACTCCGGCTCCACGATCAGCAGCGCGCCCTGTCCGAAGTAGTTGAGCACCAGCGCGGGGAACACCATCCCGAACCAGGCGAGCCGGATCGGCCCCTTGCCGAAATGGCCCATGTCCGCGTAGAGCGCCTCCGCGCCGGTGACTGCGAGGACCACGGAGCCCAGCACCACGAACGAAACCAGGACATGGCTCGTGAAGAAGCGGAACGCATGCCAGGGATTCAGCGCCCATAGCACCTGCGGGGACTGCGCGATGCCGTAGACGCCGGCCGCGGCGAGGGCCAGAAACCACAGCACGGTGACCGGGCCGAACAATGCCCCGACCACCGCGGTACCTCGTTGCTGGAACAGGAACAGCGCGACCAGCACGCCCACCGCAATTGGCAGCACGTAGGGCTTCAACGCGGAAGTGCCGACTTCGAGCCCTTCCACCGCGGAGAGCACCGAGATTGCGGGCGTCAGCACCGCATCGCCATAGAAGAGGGCGGCGCCGATCGCGCCCGCGACGAGCAGGCGCGCGTGCCACTCGGGGCGCGACTTGATGAAGGTCGAGGCCAGCGCGAGCAGCGCCATGATCCCGCCCTCGCCGCGGTTGTCGGCGCGCATGATGAGCAGCACGTACTTGAGCGAGACGACGACCATCAGCGCCCAGAAGATCGTCGACAGGCCGCCGAGGATGTTTTCCGCCGTCAGCGCGATGCCGTGCCCGGGCCCGAAGGTCTCCTTGACCGCGTAGAGGGGGCTGGTGCCGATGTCGCCGAATACGACACCGAACGCGAGGAGGGTCAGCGCCGCGCGCGACTGCTGCGGATGTGAGCTTTCGGCCACTCGACGCCGTTCACCAAACGAAGGCGCGAATCCTACTCCCCGACCCTGCGAAAGGCAAAACAAGGATGTTGCGACGCCACAACATTTGCAACACCATGTTTATACGCAACAATCTCATTTATCGTGTCACGCACCGCGCGCGCATGATGGCAAGCTCGACGTCCACTCCGTCGCCAAACTGGTAAGGGTGTCGGTCAGCCGGATCAAGCCCGATCCCGCGCCGTAAGGACTGGCAGGCAGCCGGTCTCGGAATGGGGGGCCGGCCCGCTTTCCGCGTTTTTCCCGCGCGCCGCTTACGGCGCGCCGCCGCCGCCTGTGTACGCCTCGACTTTCTTCTTGCGGATGGCGGGCAGAATCATGGTGATCACGATCAGGATGGCCGCGATCATGAACCCCAGGCTGATCGGACGCGTGAAGAATACCGTCGGGTCGCCGCGCGAGATCAGAAGAGCCCGCCGCAGGTTCTCCTCCATCAGCGGGCCCAGCACGAAGCCCAGGATGAGCGGTGCCGGCGGGCAATCGAACTTCATGAGAACGTAGCCCAGGATGCCCAGGACGCCGACGAGGTAGAGGTCCATCGCGCTGTTGTTGACGCTGAAGTTGCCCACCGCGCAAAACATGATGATCGACGGGAACAGCCAGCGGTAGGGAATCTTGAGCAGCTGCACCCACAACCCGACCAGCGGCAGGTTAAGGATCACTAGCAGCAGATTGCCGATCCACATGCTCGCGATGAGGCCCCAGAAAAGATCGGGCTTGGCGGTCATTACCTGCGGTCCCGGCGCGATGCCCTGGATGGTGAGCGCGCCCAGCATCAACGCCATGGTGCCGCTGCCGGGTATGCCCAAGGTGAGCGTGGGTATGAAAGCTGTCTGCGCGGCCGCGTTGTTGGCCGCCTCCGGTCCCGCAACGCCCTCGATCGCACCCTTGCCGAAGCGCGAAGGATCCTTGGCCAGCTTCTTCTCCACCATGTATTCGGAAAAGGCGGCGATCGACGGGCCGGTGCCGGGCAGCGTGCCGAAGAAGGCGCCGACCCCCGTGCCGCGCATGATGGGCCCAATGGAGACCTTGAGGTCGTGGAGGGTCGGCATGATGTGCTTGATCTTGCTGGTGAACACTTCCCCCCGCTCCTTCGTCTCGAGGTTCTTCACGATTTCGGATACGGCGAACAGGCCGACCGCGACGATCGTGAAGCCCAATCCGTCGGTCAGCTCCGGCAGTCCGAAGGAGTAGCGCGCCATCCCGGAGTTCACATCGGTGCCGACGATGCCGACCAGCAATCCGAGGACCACCATGGCGAGCGCCTTCACCATGTCGCCGCTCGAAAGACAGGCGGCGGCGACCAGGGCCATCAGCATCAGGGAGAAGTATTCCGGCGCCCCGAACTTGAGCGCCATCTCCGCAATCGGCGGGCCGAACATCGCGATCAGCAGCGTGCCCACGCAGCCGGCGATAAACGAGGCGATTGCTGCGATCGCGAGCGCCGGGCCGGCGCGCCCCTGGCGCGCCATCTGGTAGCCGTCGATACAGGTCACCACGGAGGCTGTCTCCCCGGGGAGGTTCATCAATATGGACGTGGTGGAGCCGCCGTACTGCGAGCCGTAATAAATGCCGGACAGCATGATGAGCGCCGGTATCGGCGGCAGATTGAAAGTGATCGGCAGCAGCATGGCGATCGTGACCAGCGGCCCGACGCCGGGCAGCACGCCGATCGCCGTGCCGACGAACACGCCGACGAAGCAATAGATCAGGTTTTGCAGCGACAGCGCGACGCCGAAACCGAAGATAAGGTTTGCGAACATTTCCATGGCGTTAGTCCCACCAGAAGAGTCGATACGGCAGGCCGAGGCCGTAGATGAACACGCCGTATGCGAACAGGGTCATGAGGGCAGTCAGGATGATCACTTCCTTCAACTTGAACTCGTGGCCGGCGAACGCGGACAGGAAGAACATTACCACCAGCGACGGTATCAACCCCACCCGGTCCATCAGCCAGCCGAAGGCCCAGAACGCCACCGTAATGAACGCCAGCGCCTTCCAGCCCCAGACACCCTCCACCTTCTCCTTCGTGCGCAGGCCGCGCAGGCTGACGTAGACGCCGAAGGTGATGAGGATGCCAGCGAGCACCCGTGGAAAGTATCCCGGACCCATGCGCAGTGCGCTGCCGAAGGGATAATCGAGCGCCATGTAAAACGCGATGCCGCCGATGGCGATCATCAGCAGGCCTGCCAGGAAGTCCTTGTTGTTCTGCAAGTTGACCTTCACTGCGCCTCCGTGCGGAACGGGCAGCCCGTCGCTGAAATCGCGCACGTAGACACCGCCCCCTCCCGATTGCCAGATTGCCTAGGTATTCGTGAATCCTCAAGTCTGCGCCGGGGACGCCCATCGGCTTTTTTTACCCAATGGCAGCCCGTGTCCAGCAGGCCCGGAACATTCTTGGTTAATGTCGATTCCGGCGTGAGTCCACGATGCGTGAGG
>DASWHI010000092.1:0-6528 GCA_036398235.1 Burkholderiales bacterium | reverse complement strand
GAGCTCGCACAGAACGTGCGCGCAGGAAGTCGTGTGCAGGGGATCGTTTCCCGGCATGATGAATGCCGGAACGTTTATCGCCACCAGCTGCTCGCACGTCGCGCCGGCAGGCAGGGTGTCGCCGAACAGGCTGTCGCGGCTTTGCTCGACGATGTGCAGGTAACGGCCCAGGTCCTGGCGAACGAACGACTCGGCGAACTCGCTATCGGTGGCGATGATGGACGACCAGGGGCCGGCGTCCGGATCGTTCCAGAACATCCCCGACTGGCGGGCTAGGCTCACCACCGCCTCGAGTCCGTGCTCGCGCGCAAACGCGATGTGCCGGTCGAAATTCGCGCGTCCCCGATTCAGCCAGTGGAACCCGCCGACCGGCCAGTGCAGGAAGAGCGCCCGGCAGCGCTCCGGATACTTCGCCGCCACGGCGAGCGCGACCGAACAGCCGACGCAACCGCCCAGAAGGTAGGCCTGATCGATGCCGAGATGGTCGAGCAATCCCCTGGCATGCCGCGCGCAGAGCGCCCAGCTGAGCGGCTCGATGTACCCCCCGGAGCCGCCGGACTCCCGCCGGTCGTAGACGATGACGCGGAAATGCGGAACCAGCGCCTCCAGCGGACGGAATCCCCGCCACACGCGGTTTGCCCACCGGCGCGAGATCGGGTCGTCACCCCCCACCGGCGCGAGCAGTAGCAGCGGCGGCCCCTCGCCGCGCAGCTCGTAGCGGGTCTTGATCCCCTCGATCTCCGCGAACGGCATTGTTATCGTGCAACGTGCTGGTTCTTCGAACTTGCCTGCGCGAGCATGCTACCACACCGTCCGGACTATCCAGCGTCGCGAGACGGATTCCCGCTTACTCCGATACGTCACCGGGCACCGCCCCGCTGCGGACCCACGACACTATCGCCTTGATTGTCCTGGCTTCCATTCCTACGAAGCCGTGCTCGGTGAACGGCATGCACGGCTTGCCTCGGGCGTGCGCTGCCCCGGATACCGTCAGAAGCGGGGTCCTGGTCTCCTCGGCGTAGCTCCTGACCGTGCGGTAGGGCGTGTACTGGCACGGATCGTTGCGATGGTGCACCCACAGCAACGGGATCTTGACTTGCAAGACATCGGAGGCGCCCAGGCCGCGACCGCGCGGATTGGGCGTGACGACGGAAGCGGTCAGGGCGACGCGCTTCGCATCGGAGGGGAGCATGCGCGCGGCATGGGCCGCGCTCACCGACCCTTCGCTGTGGCCGACGAAGGTCCAGTCGAGCGGCCCGAACTTTTTCGTGACGGCATCGATGACCGCCTTCACGTCCTCGCCGTAACGCCGGGTCTCGCGAAACTCAGGCCAGAAATTCGGTTGCTGATCGCTCGGAGCATCCAATACCACCGTGAGAAAGCCGTCCTCGAGGAAAAAACGCCGCGCCCGGATCAGAAAGTTGCCGCGCAAGTCGTTCCGGATCTGCCCCCCGTCGACGCGCAGGTGGATGTAGCCGGGGGACCCCGGAAAGATCGCCACGGCGTGGGTGAATTTCGTCGCTCCGGGCGCATGCGTCACCAGCGCCGTGATGCTCCTGCCCGGAAGTTGGGCGACGATCAGCTCGTTCGCGAACGCGGCATTGGGATCCTTGTCCTGGGCGTAGGTGAAATGCGATGAGCAGGCGAGCGCTGCCCCGAGCACCAGCAGACCCCGCAAAATCCAGCGCATTTTTCTCGCTAGTGTCGTGTACCGTAAGTAACGTGCACGATCCCGTTCGGTCTGAGCTTGTCGAAGACCGAACGGAATCAGTGCCGTTCGTGGTTCGACAAGCCAGTCCTGAGCCACGTCGAAGGGCTCACCACGAACGGCAACTAATCTGCGGGACGCCCACACTATCTACCCATCAGAGTTTCTTTTCACCCAGCGTCTGATGATGGCGCTGCTGCTTCTCGTCGATTTTCTTCCTGTCCAGCGCATCCCGGATCTGCCGCGCGACGTTGTCCTCGCCCGGGGGCGAGAACAGCTTGCTGTCATCGACCTTGTAGCGCGCCATGGTGTCCGCGTCGGCAATTTCGCGTGCCCGGGCGCGCAGCCTCACTTCCGCGAGCCGGTTCCGGAGCGGCCGCGATATCCAGGCGAGGAGCTTCCAGAGGACGATCAGCCCGATCGCAAGGAGCGCGATCGTCACCCACGTCCTGGTCGCCCTGCAGGCCGGCGCCGACAGCGGCGCGCCCAGGCATGTCCAGACGTACGCCCATCCGAGTTCGAGCTGCCCCGTTATCTGTCTGAGGATTCCCACCTGAACGGGTCCCCGCTACCGGTCACGATTGCTTGTCTCGGAAGGGGCACTTGTCCCGGACGCAGTCGGCATAGATGTGCAGCGAATGGTCGTGGATCCGGTAGCCGCGGTCGCGGGCGATCTTCTCCTGCCGCTTCTCGATCTCGGCGTCGAAGAATTCCTCCACGTGCCCGCACTGCACGCACACGAGATGGTCGTGATGCCCGCCCCGGTTGAGTTCGAATACCGCCTTGCCGGTCTCGAAGTGATGGCGGATGAGCAGCCCCGCCTGCTCGAACTGGGTGAGGACGCGGTAGACCGTCGCGAGCCCGGTATCGGTGCCGTCCTTGGTCAGTATCCTGTAGATGTCCTCGGCGGAGAGGTGCCGCACCGGGCTTTTCTCGAAAAGCTCGAGTATCCGCAGGCGCGGCAGCGTCGCCTTGAGGCCTATCGTCTTGAGATCGTCGGGCGAACTCAACGCGCGTCCCTGTCGGAATGATCGGGGGTCGGTTATCATATTCGCATTTTTCCACCTTGGATACCGCGCCCGCGCAACCGTGACAGGCGAGTCCGCGAACCCCACCGCTCTCCCGATCGGTCGCCCGGCCGTCCAGCCACCTCAGCTCTGCATGCTTTTGCGCGCAATCCCGGTTCTCGCATGGCTCATCGCCGGCTGCACTTACGTGCCGCTGCTCACGCCCTACAAGATGGACATTCAGCAAGGCAATGTCGTCACAAAGGAGATGGTTGCGAGGCTGGAGCGGGGGATGACGCGTGCCCAGGTGCGCTTCACGCTGGGCACGCCGATGGTGGTGGACCCGTTCCGCGCGGACCGCTGGGACTATGTCTACTTGTACATGAAGGGGGGCGCCATAACCGAGCAGCGCCGCATCGTGGTGGTCTTCAAGGACGACAGGCTCGAGCGCATCGAGGGCGACGTGGTGCCCGCCAGCGCCGGCGGCGCGACGACGGCTAAACCCGCCCCGCCGGCGGACGGCGCCCGTTCGGCGCAGAACGCGGAGAGGTGACGAAAGACATGGCACAGATCAGGCTGGCCGTAGCAGGCAGCTCCGGGCGCATGGGCCGCGCGCTGATCGAGGCGGTGCTCGCCGCGTCCGATCTGAAGCTCGCTGCGGCGCTCGAGCAGAAGGGCAATGCCCATGTCGGCAAGGATGCCGGCGAGCTGGTCGGCACGCCGGGCGGGGTGAGGGTCGGCGACGATGTCGCCAGGGCCGTCGCGGGCGCCGACGTATTCATCGATTTCACGCGCCCCGAGGGCACGATCGCGCATGTCGCCGCCTGCCGCCAGCAAGGCGTCAACATGGTGATCGGGACGACCGGTTTTGGCGACGCCCAGCAGAAGGAGATCGCCGCCGCCGCGCGCGATGTCGCGATCGTGATGTCTCCCAATTTCAGCGTGGGCGTGAATGTCGCGTTCCGGCTGCTCGAGGTCGCAGCGCGAGCGCTCGACCGGGGCTACGACGTCGAGATCGTGGAAGCGCACCACCGGCACAAGGTGGACGCGCCTTCCGGCACCGCGTTGCGCATGGGGGAAGTGGTGGCACGGGCGCTCGGCCGCGACCTGAAGCAGCACGCGGTCTTTGGGCGCGAGGGCGTCACCGGCGAGCGCAAGGATGAGACCATCGGCTTTGCCACCGTGCGCGGAGGCGACCTGGTGGGCGATCACACCGTGATGTTCATCGGGGCCGGCGAGCGGCTGGAAATTTCCCATCGGGCCTCGAGCCGGGCCAATTTCGCGCGCGGCGCGCTGCGCGCCGCGCGCTTCGTCGCGACGAAGCAGAACGGCCTGTTCGACATGGCCGACGTCCTCGGTTTCAAGTGACGGGTTGCCCCGGCGCTGAAGCGCCGGGCGCGTTGCCGGAGAGCGCCGGCTCGCGTATAATTCGCTCGGTTGGCGGGAGGGGCTGTAAAGCCCGTCCCGCTTTGTGTATCTACACTTGAAATCAAGGGGTTAGCGTGTCGCGGGTTCCCGCCATCCTGGTGCTGAAAGATGGCACCGTTTTCCGCGGCATCTCGATCGGCGCCGAGGGCCTGGCCGCGGGGGAGGTGGTGTTCAACACCGCCATGACCGGCTACCAGGAAATCCTCACCGATCCATCCTACTGCCGCCAGATCGTCACCCTGACGTATCCGCACATCGGCAACACCGGCGCCAACGCCGTGGACGTCGAGTCGGACCGGATTCATGCCGCGGGACTCGTGATCCGCGACCTGCCGCTGCTGTCCTCCAACTGGCGCCAGCAGTGGACGCTCTCCGAATTCCTCGCGCGCCACGGCGTGCCGGCGATTGCCGATATCGATACGCGCAAGCTCACGCGCATCCTGCGCGACAAGGGGGCCCAGGACGGCTGCCTGATGGCAGGCAACGTGGACGAGAAGGAGGCGCTCAAGGCCGCACGCGCATTCCCGGGCCTGGTCGGCATGGATCTCGCCAAGGTGGTGAGCTGCAGCCAGCCTTTTGCGTGGGACGAGAGCGTGTGGAAGCTGGGCGAGGGCTTTGGCCGCCACGCCGATTTCCGCTTTCATGTCGTTGCCTACGACTACGGCATCAAGCGCAACATCCTGAGAAAGCTCGTTTCGCGCGGCTGCCGGGTGACGGTTGTTCCGGCGCAGACGCCCGCCGACAAGGTGCTGCCGATGCAGCCCGACGGCATTTTTCTCTCCAACGGCCCGGGTGATCCCGAGCCTTGCGATTACGCGATCCGCGCGATCCGCAAGTTCCTCGATATCGGCATTCCGACCTTCGGCATCTGCCTCGGGCACCAGCTGATGGGGCTGGCGAGCGGGGCGAAGACCCTGAAGATGAAATTCGGCCACCACGGCGCGAATCACCCGGTGCAGGATCTCGAGACCGGCCGGGTGATGATCACGAGCCAGAACCACGGCTTCGCGGTGGATCCGGCAACGCTGCCGCCGACCGCCCGCGTGACGCACGTTTCGCTGTTCGACGGCAGCCTGCAGGGCTTCGCGCGCACCGACCGGCCCGCGTTCTGCTTCCAGGGCCACCCCGAGGCGAGCCCCGGCCCGCACGACGTGGACTACCTGTTCGACAAGTTCGTGACGCTGATGGAGCAGCATGCCAAGGCGGAAGTGAGAAGGCCGATGGAGTCTGTCGCGGCGCCGTCCGATAGTTCCCACCCCTCATCCCTCATCCCTCATCCCTCATCCCTCGGCTGAGCATGCCTAAGCGCACAGACATCAAGAGCATCCTGATCATCGGTGCCGGGCCGATCGTGATCGGCCAGGCGTGCGAGTTCGACTATTCGGGCGCGCAGGCGTGCAAGGCGCTGAAGGAGGAGGGCTACCGCGTCGTCCTCGTGAACTCCAACCCCGCCACCATCATGACCGACCCGGAGATGGCGGACGCGACCTACATCGAGCCGGTCAATTGGCAGATGGTGGAGAGAATCATCGCGGCCGAGCGCCCGGATGCGCTGCTGCCGACGATGGGCGGCCAGACCGGGCTCAACTGCGCGCTCGATCTCGCCCGCAACGGCGTGCTTGAGAAGTACGGCGTCGAGATGATCGGCGCGACGCGCGAGGCGATCGACAAGGCCGAGGACCGCGAAAAGTTCAAGCAGGCGATGGAGCACATCGGGCTCGCGAGCCCGCGCTCCGCGCTCGCGCACAGCATGGAGGAAGCGCTGCAGGTGCAGACGATGGTGGGCTTTCCGACGATCATCCGGCCTTCCTTCACGCTCGGCGGCACCGGCGGCGGCATCGCCTACAACAAGGACGAATTCATCGCGGGCGTCGAGCGGGGACTGGACGCGAGTCCCACGCGCGAAGTGCTGATCGAGGAGTCGGTGATCGGCTGGAAGGAATTCGAGATGGAGGTGGTGCGGGACCGCAAGGACAACTGCATCATCGTGTGCTCGATCGAGAATCTCGACCCGATGGGCGTGCACACCGGCGACTCGATCACCGTCGCGCCGGCGCAGACGCTGACCGACAAGGAATACCAGATCATGCGCAACGCGGCGATCGCGTGCCTGCGCGAGATCGGGGTCGACACCGGCGGCTCGAACGTCCAGTTCGCGGTGAACCCGGCCAACGGGCGCCTGGTGATCATCGAGATGAATCCGCGGGTGTCGCGCTCCTCCGCGCTTGCCTCCAAGGCGACCGGATTCCCGATCGCGAAGGTCGCCGCCAAGCTCGCCGTGGGCTACACGCTGGACGAGCTCAGGAACGAGATCACCGGCGGGGCGACGCCCGCGTCGTTCGAGCCGACCATCGACTACGTGGTGACCAAGGTGCCGCGCTTCGC
>DASWHI010000091.1:0-50434 GCA_036398235.1 Burkholderiales bacterium | reverse complement strand
GCGCTACGAGGACTTCGCGGGGTTCCGCGTGAAGTTCGAGCCCACCGTGCGCTCGCGCTTCGACGGCATCGAGCTGCACGCCTGCGGGCCGTGGTCGCAGGGCCCGGTGCTGCCGATGGCGCTGAACATCCTCAAGGGCTTCGACCTGAAGGCAATGGGGCACAACTCGCCGGAGTACATCCACGTCGTGACCGAGGCGCTGAAGCTCGCCTATGCCGACCGCCACCACCACTTCGGCGATCCGCGCTTCGTCAGGGTGCCGATCAAGGGGCTGATGTCGGAGCGCTACGCGGAGCACCGGCGGTCCATGGTGAGCCTGGAGAAGGCGTGGCCGGAGATGCCGCCGGCGGGCGATCCGGACACGCTGGAGCCGTTGGGCCACCGCTGCGTGCCGGCGCCGGAGCCCGACGACGCCCCGGGTCCGGGAGACACTTCCTATCTGTGCGTGATCGACCGGCACGGCAACGCTTTCTCGTGCACGCCGAGCGACGGCTCGGACAAGACGCCCATCATCCCCGGAGTGGGGATCCTGTGCTCCGGCCGCGGCACGCAGTCCTGGTCCGATCCGGCGCATGCGAGTTCGGTTGCGCCCGGCAAGCGGCCGCGGTTGACGCCCAATCCCGCGCTGGCATTCAAGAACGGGCGCGTCTACATGCCGTTCGGCACGCCGGGCGGCGACGTGCAATGCCAGGCAATGCTGCAGGTCTTTCTCAACGTCAACGTGTTCGGGATGGCCCCCCAGGCCGCGGTCGAGGCGCCGCGCTTTGCCGGCTACAGTTTCCCCGGCTCGTTCGAGCCCCATCCGTACTATCCGGGACGGCTGCACCTCGAGTCGAGCCTCGCGGCGGAGGCGGGCGACGACCTCAGGGAGCGCGGCCACAAGGTCTACGAGTGGGAGGACATGACGTGGCTTGCCGGGGCGGTGTGCACCATCGTCGCCGACCATGAGAATGGGGTGCTGCACGGCGGCGCCGATCCGCGGCGGCCGGCCTATGTGCTCGGTTGGTAGGAATCAACCGCCAAGGCGCCAAAAGGCGTTCAGAAACCGGAATTCAGGAAAATCAATTCGAAACGTAACTGAAGTGCGGAAACGGATGGCCGAGGCTGTCGTGGCGGGGGCCGGCGCCTGCCTCCCATGAGCCGGTAGCGGCGATGCGGCGCATGCTCGGGGAACTGCTGATACCGCTCGCCATCGCCTACGGCGCGGTACTGGTGCTCGTGTTCCTGTTCCAGTCCCACCTCGTGTTCTTCCCCGGGACGGGGCGCGAGTCCGTGGTCACCCCCCAGTCCTACGGGTTGCGGTTCGAGTCGGTGCAAATCCGGACCGCCGACGGCGAGACCCTGGACGCGTGGTGGGTGCCCGCCGAGAATGCGCGCGGGGTCGTGCTGTTCTTCCACGGCAACGCCGGCAACATCTCGCATCGCCTCGATTACCTCCAGATGTTCCACCGCCTGCGCTACACGACGCTCATCGTCGATTACCGCGGCTATGGCAAGAGCACCGGCACGCCATCCGAGGCGGGAACCTATCGCGACGCGGAGGCGGCGTGGGAATACCTTCGCCATGCGCGGATGGCGCGGCCGCAGAACGTCGTGATTGCGGGTGAGTCGCTGGGCGCGGCGGTCGCGACCTGGCTCGCGGCATCCCTCACCCCCGCCCCTCTCCCGAGCGGAGAGGGGAGGCTCGAGATTCCCTTCCCTCGAACGGGGGAAGGGCATGGGATGGGGGGGTCACCGCGCGCCGTCCTGCTGTTCTCGACGTTCACGTCGGTCAACGATCTCGGCGCGCAGGTCTACTGGTTCCTGCCGGTACGGCTGCTCAGCCGCATCGGCTACGACAACCAGGTGAACCTGAAGCGGATTCGCGTGCCGGTATTCATCGCGCACAGCCGGGATGACGATATCGTGCCCTACGCGCACGGCAAAAAACTGTTCGAGGCGGCGAGCGAGCCCAAGACGTTCCTGGAAATGCGCGGCGGGCACAACGACGGATTCATCTTTGTGCGGCCGGAGTGGGTTGCCGAATTGGGCGCGTTCCTCGACCGCCACAGCCCCCCTCACCCTAGCCCTCTCCCCCCGACCGGGGGAGAGGGAACTTCGAGGTGAATTCTAGAGGCCCAGTATGGCCTGAACGCTGTCCACCAGCGACTCGGGCTTGAACGGCTTCGTCATGTAGCCGCTGGCCCCGTAGGCCAGTGCCGCCACCACGTCGTCGTGCTCGGTTTTCGCGGTCATGACGATGATCGGCACGGACTTGTAGACCGGATGCTCGCGCAGGCGGCCGAGCAGCTCGAGACCGATGGTATCGGGCAGCACCATGTCCATGGCGATCACGTCGGCCGGCGGCTGCTTGTTCAACTGCTCGACGATCTCATCCTGCCTCGCGGCGGCGCGGATCTCGAATTTCGCGAGCAGCAGCGCGCGTGTCACGAGGAGCGTGTTGCCCTGATCGGCGTCGATGACCAGCACGGTGTACTTGTCGCCGCCGGCGAGCGACGGGACGCGCTTGGCAGCCCGGTTGATGATGTGCACGTAATAGCCGGCCTTCTTCGAGGCCTTGAGCCCCGACAGCGTTGTCTCCGCCTGCTTGATCTGCTCGATCGTCGGCACCTTTACCGGCCGGTTGATGAAGTTCGCGAAATCGAGCGGGGCGTCCGGTTTCGCCGGCTCCGGCGCCGGGGGAACACCGGCAATCTGGATGTAGCCGTCGCTGAAAAGGCGGTCGAGCGCCGCGTCGAGCTTGTCCGGCGCCACTTGCGGGAGCCTCGCCCGCAGCTGGGTGACCGACGTATTTTCGATCAGGCCGAGCAATGTCTTCAGGCCGGCGGGTAGCTTTCCCGGCGTGTCAGCCAGCTCGGCTTTTCCCTTGGCAGTCTTTACGTAGGCGATCCCGTTTGCCATTGTTTGTCGAGCGTTTTTTCGGCGCGAGATGAGCGGCGCTTGCACTTCCTTCCATTTTCGCGCGGCCATCTCCGGCGTCCGCTCGATTTCGCGCAGTTATGCCGGCGCGAAGCGACCGGGATAACGGTTAATTATGCCATGCGCACCGTCCGCATATGACGGGCCGATGCCGCATTTATGCGTCGAGCAATCTCGCGACGTGGTCCGCAATGGCGAGCGACGAGGTCAGTCCCGGAGACTCGATGCCGAAGAGGTTGACGAGCCCTGCCACGCCGTGGTCGCGCGGCCCCAGTATCGTGAAATCCTGCGCGGGCTCGCCGGGTCCCGCGGTCTTCGGCCGGATGCCGGTATAACCCGGCTGCAGTGTCCCGTCCTTGAGCCCGGGATAGTAGCGGCGGATGGCGGCATAGAAAGCCGCTTCCCGGCCGGTGTCGAAGCGGTAATCCACGCGGTCGATCCAGTCAAAGTCCGGCCCGAACTTGACGCGGCCGCCGAGATCGACGGTGACGTGAACGCCGAGCCAGTCCTGGCGGGCGACCGGATAGATCAGCCGGTGGAACGGGGCCGCGCCGGAGAGGGTGTAATAGTGGCCGATCGCGTAGAACGACGGAGGAATCGTTGCCGGCGGGATGCCCGCGATCGAGCGGGCGACGGCCTGCGCGCCGAGCCCCGCGCTGTTCACCACCATGCTGCATTCGATCGTCATGGCCTCCGCGCCGCCGACCTCGAGGACGATGCCGCCCGGTTCCACGCGCCCGGACACGACGGGGCTGCCGAGCGCGAGCGCGGCGCCGCCGCGCTCCGCGTCGCCGAGATAGGCGAGCATGAGCCCGTGGCTGTCGATGATGCCGGTGGACGGCGAGAGGAATCCCGCGACGCAGCGTACTTCGGGTTCGAGCGCGGCGAGCTCGTCGCGGGCGAGCGGTCGCAGGTCGTCCACGCCGTTCACTGCGGCCTGATCCAGGTACTTCCGCAACCCGGGAAGCTCGCTCTCGTCGCACGCGACGATTATTTTGCCGATACGCTCGTGGTGCACCGCCCGCTCGGCGCAATACCGGTAGAGCGCCTTGCGCCCCGCGAGGCACAGCCGCGCCTTGAGCGATCCCGTGGAGTAATAGATGCCGGCGTGGATCACCTCGGAGTTGCGCGAGCTGGTATGCGTGCCGAAGGCGCTTTCGGCCTCCAGCACCACCACCTCGCGTCCGCTCATGGCCAGCCGGCGCGCGATGGCGAGGCCGACGACGCCCGCGCCGATCACCGCGCATTCGACCCGCTCTGCCATGCATCACCGGTCAGGAATGAAAGCGCGTCAGTTTACAATGGACAGGATCATGGAATGGGACCCGGGCTTCCTTGCGCGCTCGCCGATGTTCGAGCCGCTGCGCGCGCTCGGCGGCGCGCTGGCTACCCCTGAGTGGCCCACGCGCCAGGTGCTCCAGAACCTGCTCGAGCGCGGCGGAGACCCGGTGGTGACCCGCAGCGGTCTTCCGGTGCGTCTCGTGCCGGCGGGCGGCCGGATGAGATCCTTCGAGGAGCGCTACGAGGCGCGGGTCCATTTCAGGGGCGAGATGGTGATTCGGGATCGCAACTGGCACGATCTGCTGAACGTTCTGGTGTGGCTGACGTTCCCCTGCGCCAAGGCCGCGCTCAACGCGCGTCATTTCCAGGCGCTCGAGGCCCAGCGCGCCGCCGGCGCGGCGAATCGCGGTCCCGCGCAGGACGCGCTGACGCTGTTCGATGAAGGCGGTGTGATCGTGGCGTCGCGCGACAAAAAGCTGCTCGAGTTGCTCGCGGAGTGGCGCTGGAAGGAGTTGTTCTGGGGCAACCGCGCGCGGCTGCAGTCGCGGATGAGCTTCCTACTCTTCGGCCACGCGCTCTACGAGAAAGCGCTGCATCCTTTCCTGGGCATTACGGGTCGCGGCGTCGTGCTGGACGTAGAGCCCGAATTGCTCGCGGAGTCGCCGGGCAGAGGGCTCGGTGAGCTCGACTCGCGGCTCGCCGCAACCATTTCTGACTCGCGCAATCTGACGGCGGCACGCGACCTTGCGGTGGTGCCGATCCTGGGCGTGCCCGGCTGGCACCGGGATAACGAGCGGGAGGGTTTCTACGACGATCAGGACTATTTCCGCCCCGGCCGGATCCAGGACATGCGTGATAATCATCACCCCTCACCCCCCTCTCCCCGTTAACACGGGGAGAGGGGGGTGTTATTGAGGTCCCTTCTCGTCGCGCATCACGCACCCGGCCATCAGGTGCCCGATACCGTGACGCAGTTCTTACCGGCCGATTTGCTCGCGTACATCGCCTGATCCGCCTTCTCCAGGACGGACTCGAAATCCACGCCGTGATTCGGGTAGCATGCGACGCCGATGCTGACCGTCGCCGACACCTTCTGTTCGCGCGACGCGAGCACGGTCGACTCGATGCTCTTGCGGATGCGCTCCGCGACGCCGGCCGCCCCGCTGCAGGGCGTCTCCGGCAGCAACGCCACGAATTCGTCGCCCCCGTAGCGCGCGACTAGATCGGTCTGGCGGAGCCGCCCCTGGATGCACTCGACGGTCTGCTGCAGCAGCCGGTTGCCGGTCTCGTGTCCCAGCGTGTCGTTGACCTGCTTCAGGCTGTCGGAATCGATCATCAGCACGCTGAAGGGGCGCGCGTAGCGTCCGGCCTGCTGGGCCACGCGCTCTGCAATCGTGACGAAAGCGCGCATGTTGAGCACTCCGGTCAGCTCGTCGGTCTCGGACAGGTGCTTCACGTGGCTGTAGGCCTGGCGCAGATCGGCCGAGAGCATCGAGGTGATATAGGCGACCAGCAGCATCGGCGCGATCTGGGCGAGGAGCTTCGCGCCGTAGGGCAGCGTCATGAGCTCTCCTGCCTCGAGCGGGTAGGCGAGCCAGGCGTAGCAGCCCGCGATCAGAGCCATTTCCGCGAGCGTGACGACCTTGCCCAGGGTCAACGCCGCGACGATGATCACGAGGATGTAGAGATCGTGCAGGGGGCTCTCGGCGCCCCCGGTATAGGCCAGCACCCAGGTCACGAACAGGATCATCACCGCGGTCTCGATGGTGATCTTCCAGTGGCTCTCGCTGCGGTAGAAGTTGGCGTAATGGAAGGACAGTACGAAGGCGGCGAAAAAGAACATGGCCATGGCGAGCGCCGCCGAGGCTTCCGGGTCGAGCGGGCGCACCACCTGGTAGAGCAGCACCAGGATCAGCATCAGCCATTCGATCTCCGCCACGGTCCGGGTGAATCCGCGCAGCTCCTCCGCGGACAGCGCGGGATCGAAGATACGTGAGAGGTTCATGCGTTGGGCCTCGACGCGCTTGCGAAATCAGGACCGAAGCATAGCATCGGCGGCGTTCGCCCCGCCAAGCACAATGTCATGAAGCGGCCGGCCCGCTCCGAGCGAATAGTCGCAGCCGCCGAGCGCGACGCTTCCCCCGGCAGCGAGCAACAGGCGTCGTCGATTGCGCATCATTGGGGTCACTCACTATGATAGCGAAAAGGCCGCCGCATGACCGGAACGGTAACGCTCCCGACCTGGATCTTCGTCGCGCTGCTCGTGCTGGCGCTGTGGGCGCTGCTCGAGCGGCTGCTGGTGCCGGGCGTGCGCTGGTATCTCCGCCGCAAGGTGAACCGGGTCATCCGCGAGATCAGCACGCGCTTGAACATCGAGCTGCCGCAGTTCAAGCTGGCGCGGCGCCAGGTGCTGATCGACCGGCTGGTTCACGACTCGAAGGTGCAGGATGCCATCGCGCGCGAATGCGGCGAGAAGGGGCTGCCGCGCGAAGTGGTGGCGGCGCGCGTCGACCGCTACGCCCGCGAGATCGTGCCGGCATTCAACGCCTACCTCTACTTCGGCGCGGGCTACTGGCTCGGCAAGACGCTCGCCAAACTGCTCTACCGCGTGCGGCTCGGCTATACGGACACGCAGGCGCTCGCGGCGATCAACCCGAAGTCGTCGGTCGTGTTCGTCATGAACCACCGCAGCAACATGGACTACGTGCTGGTGGCGTTTCTCGCGGCCGAGCGCGTCGCGCTGTCCTACGCGGTGGGCGAATGGGCGCGCGTGTGGCCGCTGCAGCAGCTGATCCGCTCGATGGGGGCCTACTTCGTGCGGCGCAACTCCGGCGATCCCCTCTACCGCATGGTGCTGCAGCGCTACGTGCAGATGGCGGTGGAGGGGGGCGTGCCGCAGGCGCTGTATCCCGAGGGCGGGCTGTCCACGGACGGCAGGCTGCGCCCGCCCCGGCTGGGACTGCTCGACTACATGCTGAAGGCGTTCGACCCCGGTGGCGAGCGCGACCTCGTGTTCATTCCCGTGGGCATCAACTACGATCGCGTGCTCGAGGACCGCACGCTGCTGCTGAAGCTCGACCCGGCGGCGCCGCGGCGAGGCGTGCTCTATGCGGCCGCGCGCGCGGCCGCCTTCCTTGCCGACAACCTGTGGCTGATGCTGACCGGGCGCTGGTACCGCTTCGGCTACGCGTGCGTGAACTTCGGCCGGCCGCTCTCGATGCGCGATTACGTGAGCCGGCACGGCGTCGACTTCCGGCGGCTCGAGGACGCAGCCCGGCACCACGAGGTCGAGCGGGTCGGGGCGCAGGTGATGGAGGCGATCGCGCGCATCGTTCCGGTGCTGCCGGTATCGCTCGTCGCCACCGTGTTCCTGGACGGCCGCGGCGCCGGATGGTCCGAGCTCGAGGTCAAGTCGGCGGCTTACGACCTCATCCTCAGGCTCGAGAAGGCCGGCGCGCACGTCTACGTTCCGCGCGGGGATCTCGATTACGCCATCGGAGTCGGCCTGCGCATGCTGTTGCTGCGCCACGTGGTGGAGGAGCAGGACGGGCTCTTTCGCGCCAGTCCCGCGGAGGCGGGCCTGCTCTCCTACTATGCCAACGCCATCGAGCCGCTGGTCGCGGCGGCAGGAGGGCTCCGGCAGGCTTCGCCGGCGATCGGGGACGCATGAGCGCGATAAACCCCGATCACTCCGTGGACATGGCGCCACTCCCAATGCGTCGCGGGCGACCGCATCGGAAATTTCTTCTAGAATTCACGCACATCGCGTAGCATGCCGGCAGTTGAACTCGGATTTTTCATCCCCATCTAAGGACCACACCAACAACCGGAGGACCCGGCAGCCATGAAACGCATTTTCCTGCTCGTCGCGACCAACTTCGCCGTGCTGGCCGTGCTGAGCGTCAGCATGCAGCTGCTCGGCGTGGATCGCATGCTGGCCCAGGAAACGGGACTCAATCTGCAGGGCCTCCTCATCATGGCGGCGGTCTTCGGTTTCGGCGGCTCGTTCATTTCGCTGCTGATCTCGAAGTGGATGGCGAAGCGGGCTACCGGTGCCCACGTGATCGAGGTACCGTCCAATATGGCCGAGCGCTGGCTGGTGGACACGATCAAGCGCCAGGCCGAGAAGGCGGGCATCGGCATGCCCGAGGTCGCAATTTACGACGCGCCCGAGATCAACGCCTTTGCCACCGGCTGGAATCGCAACAGCTCGCTGGTGGCGGTCAGCACCGGGCTCCTGCAGAACATGAGCCAGGACGAGGCCGAGGCGGTGCTCGGCCACGAGGTGAGCCACGTCGCCAATGGCGACATGGTGACGCTGACGCTGATCCAGGGCGTGGTCAACACGTTCGTGATCTTTCTCTCGCGCGTCGTCGGCTTCGTCGTCGATCGCGTGGTGTTCAGGAACGAGCGCGGCCATGGGCCGGGCTTCTGGGTGACCACCATCGTCGCCCAGCTGGTGCTCGGACTCCTCGCCAGCATCGTCGTGATGTGGTTCTCGCGCTGGCGCGAGTTTCGGGCCGATTCGGGCGGCGCGTCGCTGGCGGGGCGCGGCAAGATGATCGCCGCCCTCGAGCGCCTCAAGCTGAACCACGAGCAGCCGGCTCAGCTGCCCGATGCCGTTAAGGCCTTCGGCATCTCCGGCGGCGTCGGCGCCGGGCTGAAGCGACTCTTCATGTCGCATCCTCCGCTCGACGAGCGTATCGCTGCGCTGAAGGCTGTTGCCAGTTGAGCCTCCTCCCCCCTTGCGGGGGAGGATCGAGGTGGGGGGGGGCTGGACGCGTACCTATCGACCCCCCATCCTAACCGTCCCGGCCCATCCCGCTGCATCGGGCTGGGCGCTCGGCGGCTCGGTGACATGCACCTCGAATTCCCGCCTCGCCCCCCGCAAGGGGGGAAGGAATACTTCACTTGAGCACTGGCGTCTTGAGATTGCCGGTGACGACGAGATTGCCGCGGGCCACGATCACGTTCTTCGTTCCGAGCTGGGTGATGACGCGCCCCGAAAGATTGCCGTTGGGCTCGACGTCGACGGCTCCGGAAGCGATCATGGGGCCGGATGCGAGCTGCAGCTGGCGGTAGGAATAGCTCCCGTTGGCAAGCCGCATCGAGCCCGAGAGCGAATTGAAGCCGGTCTTGCCCCCGCGCACCCCGTCCCGCGACGGGGACTGGATCGCCCGTATGATGTCGACGTTGTTGATGGTGCCTTTTACGACGTTGAAGCTCGCCTCGACCCGCGGATCGGCGAACAGGTTCTGCAGGGCAGTGCCCTGCAGCGAGTAGCTCGCGTTGGCGGTGAGCGTCCCGCTCGCCACGAAATTCTGCGTGAAATTCGCCATGAGCTGAGCCAGCTCGCCGTTGGTGACCGCGAAATCGCCTTCGACCCGAATGCCGCTGCCCCAGCTCGCCCGGGTGCTGCCCTTGATCGTGGCGCGCCCGATCCTGGCGGTGATTGAAGTGACCGTCGCCTTCTGCGGTTCCACCACCGCCTGGGCGATGATTTCTTCGAATTCCAGCGCGGGTCCCAGCGGCGGCTTCCAGTTGCTCCCCTCCAGCTCCATCCCCAGCGCATTGTCGCGGGGCGTGATCTCCAGCCGCGCCTTGCTGTCGGACAGCACCGCGCGCTGCAGCGCGCCGTCGGACCGCAGCGTGATGTCCCCGTTGAAGGTCGGAATGTTGAGGTCCTTGACGGCCAGCCTGACCGACTTGAGTTGAATGCGGCGCACGCGGAGCGGCTGGGCGCCGCCTTGCGGGCGCAGCCAGCCCGGAACCAGAGCAAGCGACTCCTGATCCGTGGTGAGCGCGTTGACCTGGACGTGGTCGAACTCCAAGTTGTCGCGGAACAGGGTCATCGGCCAGGCGCTGACGACGATGCTCTCGATCTTGACCTCCTGCAGTTTGCCGATGCCGACCCGCTCCAGCTTCAACTCCGGAAAGGGCAGCAGCGCGTAGCGCAGGTTGTGGATCGTCACCGGGACGCCCAGGCGCTGCGTCATGATCCTCTGGGCGCCCCCGATGAAATTGTTGAGCGGCACGACGTGCAACAGCCCGATGGCAACGACCAGCAGCACCGCGAGGCTGATGCCGATCGTCCGCGTCCGGTTGGCAGGCTTGGTGAAGCGAACGGGCTTGCCCGCCTGGGCATCGGCCTCGCGCTTCTTGCGCTCCTCGGCGGCCGCCTTGGCGCGCGCGGCCGACTCCTGCCGGTAGCGGGCCTCGGCCTCCATCTCGGCACGCTCGCGCGCCCTGATCTCGTCCTGGACGCGAGCCTTGATTTCGTCCTCGGCCCCTGAACGCAGCTGCTGCTCCTGCATGACACGCGCCACCGCTTCCATCTTGGCGCGGTCCTCGGCCGCGGCTCGCGCCTTGCGCTCTTCCTCGGCCACGGCTCGCGCCTGCGCCACGGCCTCCTCGGCCTTGCGTGCGATGAACTCGACCTCGGCGCGGGCCTTGCGCGCCTCCGGGGAGTAGTCGCCGCTCCTGTCCAGCTCCTGTGACTTGCGCTCAGCGTCCTCGCGGGCCTTACGCGCGATCTCGGCCATGCGCTCGGCTTCGGCGCGGGCCCGCTTTTCCGCCTCGGCCCTGGCGGCGATCTCCTGCTGCGCCTTGAGCTCCGCTTCCTCGCGCGCCTTGCGCTCGGCCTGGATCATCGCCTCGACCTCGGCACGAGCCTTGACCTCTGCCTCCAGCCGCGCCTTGGCGAGCGCCTCCTCCCGCGCCCTGGCCTCGGCGGCGGCCTTGCGCTCCGCCTCCTCGCGCGCATTGCGCTCCTCCTCGATCCGCGCTTCGGCTTCCTCGCGCGCCTTGCGCTCGATCGCGGCCTTGGCTTCCGCATCTTCCTTGGCGCGGCGCGCCTGATCCTGCAGCTCGCGCAGCTGCAACTTGGTGCGCGCATCCGCTTCCTCGCGCTCCCTGTGCTCCTTCTCCTCGCGCCGCTTGCGCTCCACCTCCTCGCGCTTGCGCGCTTCGACCTCCGCCTCCGCCCTGCGCTCGGCATCGGCGCGCGCCTCGGCCTCCGCCCGCGCCCTGGCCTTGGCTTCCTCGAGCGCCTTCAGCGCCAACTCCATCTGCGCGCGGGCCGCTTCGCCGCCGCCGCCGACCGTCTCGATCGCGGCCTTCGCCTCGGCTGCTGCCTTGGCGCGAGCCGCCTCCTCGGCCATGGCACGCGCCTGACTCACCGCGTCCTCGGCCGCCTTCGCCCGCGCCTCGGCCTCCTCACGCGCCTTGCGCTCGGACTCCTGGCGCGATTTGATCTCGGCCTCGACCCGGACGCGCTCAGCGGCTTCCTGCTTGGCGCGCTGCTCGGCCTTGGCGAGGGCGTCCTGCAGCGCCTTCATCTGCGCCTCGACGGCGGCCCTGGCCTTGGCTTCGGCTTCGGCGCGCGCGCGTGCGTCGGCCTCGGCCTTGGTGCGCGATTCAGCTTCCTGCTTCGCCTTGGCCTCGGCGGCGGCCTTGCGCTCGGCCTCGGCCTTGGCGCGCGCTTCGGCTTCGGCCCGCGACCTGGCCTCGGCTTCGGCCCGCGCCTTGGCTTCCATCGCCGCCTTGATCCGCGCCTCGGCCTCCGCCTTCGCCTTGGCATTGGCCGCAGCACGGGCCTCGGCTTCGGCCTTGGCGCGCGCGTCCGCCGCCGCTTTCGCCGCCGCCTCGGCCCTGCTCCTTGCTTCCGCTTCTTCCTTGGCCTTGGCTTCGGCCTGGGCCCGGCCGCGTGATTCCGCTTCCTGGCGGACCTTGGCTTCCGCGGCCCCGCGCGCCGCCGCCAGTGCACGCGCCTTGGCGTCGGCCTCCGCCTTGGCGCGCGAGTTGGCCTCGGCGTTCAGCTTGGACATGGCCGCGGGGGAGGTGAAATCAAGATCGTCTTCCAGCCCCGGACCCGGCACCGGCCCTGCCGTCGGGGCGGCCGGCGCCGCGGGCCTGGCGGGTTCCGAAACCGTGACCACGCGGATGAAACCGTCGGCGACGAGCTTCTCCAGCGTCGCGTGCAGCCTCCGCTCGTCCATGCCCGACTTCCTGAGCAGATCGGCCGCGGTGGACTTGCCGTCCACAGCGAGGAACACCATCCCGGCATCGCGGGCCAGCTTGGAGGTCTTGTTCTTGAGCTCCAGCACTCCCTTGGGAGTCTTGGAGAAAATCGTCTTCGGGTGGATGGCCATGATCGATTCTGCGGTTCTTCAGCGCGGCGCCCGTTCAACGCGGCACCGGCGCGGCGGGTGCTTGCACGCGGTCAAAGCGCGCGTGCAATAGTGCACACTGGCCGCGAAAAACATTTGGTTTTTACCCGCCCGCCGCATTGCGTGATCGATTTCATTATAGTTTAATACACGCGTAATTCCATCAAAAGAAGCGCGCGTTTTTTCGAGGGCCGAATGGCGGCAGAAGCGCAGCGACGCAGCGATTACGACGTCACCAACCGGATCAACACCACCGATCCGCAGATCGTATCCGAGGCGGTCTGCGGCATTTACCGGAACCTCTTCCAGCAGGATACCGCGCGCAATCTCCCTCCGGCGTTCACCGACCTCGCGCGCCTCTACCGGGGCGAGTATCCCGGCTTCCGCGAGTGCGACACGGATTACCACGACCTCCAGCATGTGCTCGACGTGACGCTGGGCATGGCGCGGCTGATGGACGGGTGCGTGCGCGCGGAAGGCGCCGGGACCCTCACCGAGCGCCTGTTCCGGCTCGGCATCGTCTCGGCTCTGTACCACGACTGCGGCTACATCCGCCGCCGCAAGGACACCAAGCACGCCAACGGCGCCGAATACACGACCGTGCATGTTTCGCGCGGCGTGGAGTTCATCGAGGAATACCTGCCGAAGATCGGCATGGCCGACCTCGTCCAGGCCGCGTCGCGCATCATGCACTTCACCGGCTACGAGATCCCGGTGGACCGGATCAGGGTGCCGGGGCCGGAATTCCGTTTGCTCGGCAACCTCCTGGGAAGCGCCGACATCCTGACCCAGATGGCCGACCGCTGCTACCTGGAGAAATGCTACGACCGGCTCTACCCGGAGTTTGTGCGCGGCGGCATCGCCCGCCGGCGCCACCGGGATGGCAGCGAGGAGATCGTCTTCGCTTCGGCGGCCGATCTCATATTCAAGACGCCGCGCTTCTATCAGGGTGCGACCAAGCGGTTGAGAGAGGATCTCGGCGGCTGCTACAAATACGTCGAACAGCACTTCGGCGGCCAGAATTTCTATTTCGACGAGCTGGAGAAGAACATCAGCCACGCCCGCGCTCTGGCCGTCGAAGGGAACATCGCCCTGCTGCGGCGCCGTCCTCCCAGGACCACCGAGGGCGACGACGAGTCCGGCCCGCAGCAGCAGCTCATCTAGAAGAAGGGTGACTCGTTACTCGTTGTTGGTGCGGAACTCAAGACAAGAAACGAGGGACGAGAAACGAGTCACACCGTTAGCAGGATCTTCCCGGTGTGCTGCGCGGATTCCATCAGCGCGTGCGCCCGCGCCGCCTCCGCGAGCGGGAACGTCTGGCGCGTCACCACGCGGATGCGGCCGCTCGCGATGAGCGGCCATACCCGGGTCTCGAGCTCCTGCGCGATCCGGGCCTTGAATGCCGGCGCGCGCGTGCGCAGGGTCGAGCCGGTGTAGGTCAGGCGCTTCAGCAAGACCGGCATCAGGTTCAACTCGACCTTGGAGCCAGCCGCGAACGCGAGCTGGATGATGCGGCAGTCGTGGCTCGCGGCCTTGAAGTTCTTCTCGATGTTGGCGCCCCCGACGATGTCCAGGATGACGTTCGCGCCGCCGGCCTGCCGCACGACCTCCACGAAGTCCTCCTCGCGGTAGTCGATCACCCGGTCGGCGCCGAGGTCGCTGCAGATGCGGCACCGCTCCTGCGGACTGTCGGTGGCGATGACCTTCGCGCCGAACGCCTTTCCGAGCTGAATCGCCGTCGTGCCGATCCCGCCCGCGCCGCCGTGGACGAGGAAGGTTTCGCCAGCCGCGAGGCCCGCGCCCATGAAGACGTTGCTCCACACCGTGAAGAACGTCTCCGGCAGGCCGGCGGCGTCGACCATTTCGATACCCTTCGGCAGCGGCAGGCAGTGCTGCGCGTCAACGGCGCAATACTCCGCGTAACCGCCGCCGTTCGTGAGCGCGGTCACCCGGTCGCCGACCGACCAGCGCGCTGCCGGCGCGGACACGGATACGATTTCGCCCGACACCTCGAGGCCGGGCAGATCCGGGGCGCCGGCGGGGGGAGGGTAGAGGCCCTTGCGCTGCATGAGGTCCGGGCCGTTGACGCCCGCAGCCGCAACCTTGATCAGCACTTCGCCCGGCCGAAGAACGGGCAGGGGCCGGTCTACGGCCTTCAGCACTTCGGGGCCGCCGGGCCGGGAGATCTCGACGGCCTTCATCTGTTTGGGCAGGTCGGGGGTCATCGTGTAGCGCTGATGTTACCAGTCACGCGTTCTCCGCCAGGCGCTTGAGCGCGCCGCGGTCGATCTTGCCGATACCGATCTCCGGCAGGGCGTCGACCACGATGATCCGTGCCGGCACGTAGGTGCGGGGAAGCTCGGCTCGGACGCGATCCTGGATCGCTCGCAGCTCAACCGAAGCTCCGTCGCGGATGACGACGAAAGCGACAGGCACTTCCCCGAGGTCGGCATCCGGGGCGCCGACGACGCAACAGCCGCGCACGGCCGTGTCGCGCAGGATCGCCTCCTCGATGCGCCCCGGCGACAGGTTCTCGCCGCCGCGGATGATGATTTCCTTCAGCCTTCCGCTCACCGTGAGGTAGCCCTCCTCGTCGAGCCGCCCAAGGTCGCCGGTGCGCAGCCAGCCGTTGCGGATCGAGGGCCCGTCCCCGTGCCCGGCCGGCGGAACGTAGCCCTTCATGAGCGAGGGCCCCGCAATGCAGATCTCTCCTTCCGTTCCGGGCGGGACCGCCGCTTCACCGCCGGGCGCGAATACTGCGATGCGCTGGCCCGCGAGCGCGGTGCCGACCGTGCCGATCTTCCTGGCGGCGGGAGGGTTCATTGCGGCGGTGCAGGTGTCCTCGGAAAGGCCATAGGAGTGGATGAGCGGCAAGCCGAGATGGCGCTCGATGTCCCGGTGCAGCTGCGCATCGAGAGGCGCCGCCCCGGATCGCAGAAACCGCAGGCTGGCGAGCGCGCCGCGCGGGAGCGCGTGCGCGAGCAGTCGCGAGTAGTGGGTCGCGGTGCCGGTGACATAGGTGGGGCGGTGCAACGCGATCTCGTCGAAGAAAGTCTCGGCGTGAAAGCGCTCGAGCATCACCACCGACGCCCCGCGACAGAAGGGCACGATGAGCAGGTTGTTGGTGCCGTTGGTGTGGTAGAAAGGCAGCGTGTGCAGGACGCGGTCTGCCGGCGTGACGCCGGTGCGCTCGGCAACGCCGTATGCGTTGGACAACAGATTGGCGTGGCTGAGCAGCACCGCCTTCGGAGCGCCGGTGCTGCCGCTGGTCATCACCAGCAGCGCGTCGTCATTGCGCGCGATGTCATCGATCGCGCGTGGTGCCGCGTGCGCGGCGTCCTCCAGCCGGGCGCGCTTCAACCACGCCGCTGCGCCCGCGTGCGTAGCGTGCGCGGAATCCGCCAGCAGCCTGCCGATTTCTGCGCTCCGCAGCCGGACCTCGAGCTCCGCAGGCGGCAGCCGCGGATCGACGACGCAGGCGGCGCCGCCTGCCGCCATGATGCCGAGCAGCCCCGCCGCGGCGTCCGCCGTTCTGCCCGCGAGAAGCGCGACGCGCTCACCGCGCCGCAGCCCGCGCTCGAGCAGCATGCCGGATACGCGAGTGACGGCGTCCGCCAGCGCGGAGTAGTCGAGTGTGCGCCCTGCCGCCCACAGGGCCGGGCGCGCGCGAATGGCGGGATCGCGCGCGGTGGCGAGAATCAGCTCGGGTACTGAAGCGGCGTCGAACATCCGGCGTTTGCTCCTGTGGTAAGTTTAGCTTTCTTTTTTGCGCAAGGAGGAAGCCGCGATGGCCTCCGTTCTACTGCCCCGGCACAACCGTTACGACTACGTTCCGCTCACCGAACGCAAGGACTACAGCTGGCCGGGAGGAAAGCGGCTCGCGTTCTGCGTCACCAACAATGTCGAGGTCTTCGCATTCGGCAAGGGCCGGGGGCACGACAACGCCAAGCTCGGCGAGCCCCAGACCCACCGCAACTACTCGTGGCGGGACTACGGCAACCGCATCGGCATCTGGCGGCTGTTCGACCTCGCGACGGAGCTGCAGATGCCGCTCGCCCACAACGCCAACAGCCTGCTCTACGAGCACGCGCCCCAGATCATGGAGCGCATCCGCGCCCGCGGCGACGAGATCGTCGGGCACGGGCGCACCAACTCGGAGAACCTGCACGATTTCCGCTGGGAGTCGGACGAGGCGCGCGTCATCGCGGAGGTGACCGACACGTTCGCCCGCAACGAGGGCAGGCCGCCGAAGGGCTGGATGGGCTCCGGCACCTACGAGAATCCCTGGACCCCCGATCTCCTGAAGGAGGCCGGCTACACCTACCTCATGGACTGGCCGCACGACGACCAGCCGATCTGGATGCGCACGCGCGCGGGGCCGCTCCTCTCCGTGCCGTACCCGGCGGAGCTGAACGATTCGCCGCAGATCATTCATCGCCAGCACACGGGGCGCGAGTTCTGCGACATGCTGGTGGATCACTTCGAGGAGATGGCCGAGCAGAGCGTGAAACACCCGCTCGTGTGCGCCATCTCCATCCACCCCTACGTGTTCGGCTATCCGTTCCGCTTGCGTCCGCTGCGAAGGGCGCTCCAGCACTGCTTTTCGAGCAAGTATATGGATCGCGTCTGGAAGTGCAGGCCGGGCGACATCGCCGATTACTGCTACTCGCTCAAGCCCGGCGTCATCCCCGGCAGCTGAAATAGCGCCAGCGGTTTCCCTGCGGCATAAGCACGATCGAGCCCGACGCTCTGCGAGCGGGATCGGTGATCACGCCCGCAAGCCGGCTGCGAATTCACCCTGCGGATCGAGACTGTCCAGGGCCGCGCGCTCGCGTGCGCTGATGGGTGCAGCGGGCTTCGCGCTGCTCGCGTCGAACCGGAAGCCGGTGCGGCATGCGACTTCATCGAGCGCGACCTGCGGATTCCAGCACTCCAGCGCCAGGCGCCCGGCGCGTTTCTGGAACACCGCGATCGGCGTCACGACCGTCTGGAGGTTGCCCGCGGCGGTCACGAAGTCGAGCTTCTCCACCAGCGTGCGGGGGGAATGCTCGGTGCGCCAGGTCACGACGCGCCTTGCCGTTGGCATCATCACCGCCGCGCCGCCACCACCCGGCAGGCGCACTTTCGGGTTTTTCCAGTCGCCGATGACGGAGACGTTGGTGCGTCCCTCGCCATCCACCTGCGCGCAGCCCAGAAACACGAGATCCAGCCCGCCGCGCGCGCACAGGTCGTAGAAGTCCTCGTTCCCGAAGATGGCCGGCGAGCCCGCGACGAGCGCGGGGTCGCTGCTCGAATGCGGGATCTTCCTCGGCACCGGCTCGACGCCACCGGCAACGTTGAGATAGGTGAAATGAAAATCGTAGGCGCGCTTGGCGAGCAGGCACGCCAGCATCGCCGGCGTGGAATTGACGCCGCTGAACGCGATCTCCCCCGGACGGATCTGCCGCGCGAGGTTCACGACGATGTGCGAGAACGGCGTCCAGTCCATAACTATCCCTCCCCCTCAGGGGGAGGGTTGGGGTGGGGGTGGGTTCATTTTCAACTCGGGAGCCGCCTCGAGGTGCGCCTCCAGCGCACCGGGTTCGTCTTTCAGGTAGGCCTCGACCGCGGGGTAGTCAATTTCATAGAGTGGATGCATCGAGCCCGGCCACGCCCCGCGCGGCACGACCGCGGCGGCTTCGACCATGAAGCCCGGCACGAGAGTGAGCTCCGGCTGGGCCGCGAGCACGTCCGACGGAACGAGCCGCTCGGCGGTGACGAGCACGCGCTTCGCCGCGCGCGTCAATGGATGGTCCCAGAAGGGGGAGCCCAGCACGCGCGCATTGCCGTACTCGTCCACCTCGTTGGCGTGGATCACCGCGACATCGGGAGAGATGGCGGGGATGACGTAGACTTCCTGCCCCGAACCGTAAGGATCCTTGACCTTCTGCCAGCGGTTCAGCGCCGCGAGGTCGCTGCCGTGCACGCCGCCGACCGGCTGGAAGGGCACCCCGTATGCGGCTGCACGCAGCCCGGCGACGAGGGTCATTCAGGCGTGCTCTTCGAGTGCGGCCTCCTTGCGCTCGATCGCCCTGCGGTACCACGGAGCGAGCCCGAAGTTGCCCTCCATGGCGACAATGCCGGCCCGCACCTTCGCCACGGCCCCCGCGCGGCACAGCAGGTCGAGGTCGTATCCGGGCGAGGACTTGATGATTTCCAGGCTGCGCCGGCGCTGGCGCGCGAGCTCGCGTACCAGGGCGAACGGGCCGCGGTGGAGGAAGACGCCGCCGAGCCCGAGGGCGCACCCGTCGGGCACGCGCTGCGCGAGTTCCGCGAGACTGCAAAGCTTGGACGGCGCGGCTTGTGGCATGATGAGCATTCGTCGGTCCACGAAAATCATAGCTGAAATGGGCCTCATCGAGGAAAAGCTCGCGAAGATGGGCTTGCGGCTGCCGCCGGTTCATCCTTACCCGAGCGCGAACCGCATCCCGTGCGTGCAGGTCGGCGACATACTGTTCCTCGGCGGACACAGCACGGCGCGGCACCCCCTGATGCTCGGAGCGAAGAACACCGGCAAGGTGGGCTCCGAGGTCACCGAGCAGGAGGCGTACGTCGCGGCGCGAGCGGTCGCGTTGCAGATCCTCGCCTCGATCAAGGCCCATGCGGGCGACCTCGACACCGTGAAGCGGGTGATCCGGCTGCACGGCATGGTCAACTCCGCGCCCGGCTTCGAGCGCCAGTTCGCGGTGATCGACGGCGCCTCCGATCTGTTTTTCGAGTTGTGGGGGGCGGAGCGGGGCGCCCACGCCCGCTCTGCCATCGGCGTGGCGGAGCTGCCCCGCCGTTCGATACTGGAAATCGTGGGGGAATTCGAGCTTTATCCCTGAAACCTGGAGGAGGAGGAAAAACCATGAACACGACACCACGGTTGTTATGCCTGGTCGCGGCCGCGCTATCCCTGGCGGCCGCCGCGGTGCAGGCGGTGGCGCAGAACTATCCCGTGAAGCCCGTACGGATCGTGATACCGTTTCCGCCGGGCAGCGGCGCGGATATCCTGGCGCGCTCGGTGGCCGCCAAGCTCACCGAGCGGTCGGGCCAGCAGGTCCTGGTGGATCCGAGGCCCGGCGGCAGCGGCATCGTCGCGGCGGATATCGTGCTCAAGGCGCCGGCCGACGGCTACACGTTGATGGTGGGCACATCGTCGACCCACGCCATCAGCTTGAGCGTGCGCCGCAATCTTCCGTACCACCCCGTGCGCGATTTCATGCCGATCTCCAAGATCGCCGTCGTGCCGATGATGGTGACGGTGCATCCCTCGTTGCCGGTGAAGAGCGCCAAGGAGCTGATTGCGTTCGCCCGCGCCCGGCCCGGGCAGATCAACTTTGCCACGGCCGGGGTCGGAACGACGGGACATCTCGCCGGCGAGTTGTTCAAGTCGATGGCCCGCGTGGACATCGTGCACGTCGCGTACCGGGGCAGCCCGCAGGCGCTGGTCGAAACCGTCGCCGGGCAGGTGTCGATGGCGATCTCGCCGATACTGACCGTCTTACCCCACGTCAGGGCGGGCCGGTTGCGGGCACTTGCGGTGACCACGCCGCAGTCATCTCCCACCGCGCCCGACGTGCCGCCGCTCGCCGTGGCGGCCGGCCTGCCGGGCTACGAGGCGACCCTGTGGTACGGCCTCTTTGCGCCGGCCGGAACGCCGCGGGCAATCGTGAACCGACTCAGCAGCGAAGTCGTAGCGATACTGCAACTCAACGACGTGGGTGAAACGCTCAGAAAGCAGGGCGCGCAGCCTGAGGGCATGACGCCCGATCAGTTCGCCGCCTACCAGCAGTCCGAGATCGCGAAGTGGGCCAAGGTGGTGAAGGAATCCGGCGTGACGGTTAATTGAGGCGCCGCACGAGCTGAAGCTCATCAGCCAGACTCAATCCTGAAGCACTGATCGGCAGCCGGTGACCGTCGCAGGTTGTGGTGGCTGATCGGGAGTGCGACCAGCCGAATCGCGGCGCTTCTCGTCATTCCGGCGAAGTGTCGGCGCCTGTGCCCAAACGAGCCGGAGTGTTGATCGCTTCCAGATTTAGAAGGAAAGCACTGTGGTCATACTGCGTCAGACCTTTGTCATAAAGATCCTGAAACACGTCTCTGACCGCTTCCACGATCGGCAGCTTGATGTTGAGGTCGGCTGCCGTTTCGAGAACCGTGTTGAGATCCTTGACGAAATTGCGAATGGGTGCGCCCGGGCGAAAGTCTCGCTTGATCATGCGACGGCCATGTTCCTGCAGGACGCGGCTGTCGGCGTGACCCCCTGACAAAGCCTCTGGAATTTGTGCGGGATCGGCGCCACCAGCGCTTGCCAGCAGGAGCGCCTGGGCCACGCCGGAGATATTCACCGCCACCATGATCTGATTGGCGAGCTTCGCGATCTGTCCGCTTCCAGCCGGCCCGATATAGCTTGCACGCCCCATCGGCTTGAAAACGCCCGCGGCTTCAGCGCGCTCGAAATCCTCTTTCTCCCCTCCAGCCATGATGGCCAGCGATCCTTCGGCGGCGCCACGGCTTCCTCCCGATACCGGTGCGTCGAGGTGACCCACCCCTCTTTTCTTCAGGAGCCTCGCGTGCTCCTGCGCCATCTTGGGAGGAATGGACGCCATATCGATGAAAATGGCGCCGGGCTTCATGTGTTCCAAAGCACCGCTGTCGAAGAACACCTCGCGCACCACCGGCCCGCTGTCGAGAATGGAAAGAATGAAGTCGGCCCCCTTGACCGCCGCGGCGGGAGACTTGGCGATGGAGCCCCCCGCCTTCAGGACCGGCGCTCCCTTGCTCGAGGTGCGGTTCCATCCCACGACATCGAATCCGGCGCGCACGAGATTGACGGCCATGGGTGCGCCCATGATTCCCAGGCCGAGAAAGGCAATAGAGGCCATTACGAGTCTCCTGAAAAAATTGTTCCTGACACCTGTTACCCGACGGGCTTGAGTCGGTCACTGTTTTATACACGATCGTGCCCGACTTTGTGTGCAATGGGCTATCCCGACTGTTCTGCAATGGTGTCGACAATGTGGTTAGCGTCCTCCTTGATTCCATATATGAGACCCGATTTGCGACTATTGAGCCATGGAAATCCGATGAAGTACACACCCGGCACCGGCGAGACTCCCCGTACATGAATCGGCCCGCCCTCCGTGTCGAGGATGGGCAGGTGTATCCAGCTAAAGTCCCCGGTGAACCCTGTTGCCCAAATGATCGTGCTCACTTTGGCACCGTGAAGATCGAGCCGCCTCAACGGTGAAACGCATTCGCCCTGAGGGTCGGGCATATTCGCTGGATCGTCCTCCAGCGGCGGCGGCGCGATACCCGCCCGCGCGAGATAGGCATCGATATCGGCCTTGCGCAGTTGCGAGAATTCATCGGCAAAACGCACGTGGGCAGCCGCCTCGTCGCTCAACACCAGGCTGTTCCCTTCCACGTCAAGCAGGCGGCCGAGGATGACGGCGCCTCGGCGCGCCAGGCTTTGCAGGCTGACCGTGTGCCCATAGCGACCGACGCCCGAGATCTGCGATTGGGTGGCGCGGCTTACAGACTTGTCTTTCAGGCTGGCGAATGTGACATCCACATACTTCATGTCAACGTTCCACTCAAAGACGTCGCGGCCTCGATAGCGGCGCGGAATGCGGCCGACCTTGCTCGTGCACAGATAGATCTTGCGGCCGGCGGCCAGCAGATCTTCGGCAATCTGGACACCTGACTGTGCACTGCCGACAACGACGACAGCGCCCGGCGGCAACGCTGTCGCGTTACGGTAGTCGGCAGTATGCAGTTGCGCGATGCTGTCAGGTATCCTGGCTCGGGTCGGGGGAAATTTCGGCGTCTGCTGTATTCCCGAAGCGATGACGACGGAACGGCTCAACACGGATTTCTCCGGCTTCCCATCGGCGCTGGTCTTGACGATGAAACGAGCTTCCCCGTCGGCCTGCTCGATCGAAACTACTTTGACGCCAGTTCGAACCGGCAACTGGAAACGTTCAACGTAGCGCTGAAAGTAGGCGACCAGTTCATGCTGCCGCCAGAAACCATCGGGTTCCGTGCCGTCGTAGGGAAACCCGGGCAGGGTATTCCTGGTATTCAGCGTATTGAGCTGGAACGAATCCCAGCGTTGGGATAGCCACGTTTCGCCGATCCGCCCGCGTTCGAAGACAACATGCTTGCGGCCATTTCGTTGCAGGAAACGACTGGTCCCAAGACCGGCTTGACCCGCACCCACAACCACTGTGTCCAGCAGACCATCGGCCACGGCGCAACCCCTCTTGTTGATGATTACACTGGATTTTCCCGATTGTTCTGGTTTTCTTGGCGTTCCTGGCGGTTCATTTCTTATTTTTCCACCGCGTCCCCGGCGCTACCACAGCAAGATGTCCTCGATTCAACGCAGAATGAATGGATTAGGGACCTCAGACGCGGTTGATATCCACACGCTCTTCACCTGCATGAAGTCCTTGATCATCTCCTGGCCGCTCTCGCGCCCGAGGCCGCTCCGCTTGTAGCCGCCGAAGGGGGAGAGGTAGGAAACCGCGCGGTAGGTGTTGACCCACACCGTGCCCGCTTGAAGGCGCTCGGCCATCATGAGCGAGCGGCGCATGTTCTGCGTCCACACGCCGGCAGCGAGGCCGTACACGACGTCGTTGCCGATCGCGACCGCCTCCTCCTCGTCCTTGAACGGGATCACGGCGAGCACCGGGCCGAAAACTTCTTCCTGGGCGATGCGCATCGAGTTCCTGACGCCGGTGAAGATGGTGGGTTCGACGAACCAGCCGTTGCCGCATTCCGGACGCGCCGCCTTGCCGCCGCCCAGCACCGGCTTCGCACCTTCACCCTTGGCGATATCGATGTAGTCAAGGATCTTCTTGAATTGAGGGGGGTTGGTGACGGGACCGACCTGGGTGTCGAGATTCATCGGGTTGCCCATCCTCGCGGTCTTCGCGAACGCGACGAGCTTTTCGACGAACTGGTCGTGGATGCTTTGCTGAACCAGCAGGCGCGAGCCGGCGATGCAGGTCTGCCCGGTGGCAGCGAAGATGCCCGAGACCACGCCCTTCACCGCGTTTTCCATGTGCGCATCGTCGAACACGATGTTCGGTGACTTGCCGCCGAGCTCCATGCTGACCCGCTTCAATCCCCTGGCCGCGGTCTGGTAGATGAGCGTGCCGGTCCGGTCCGACCCGGTGAACGCGACTTTCGCAACCAGGGGGTGCTCGGCGAGCGGCATGCCGACCTCCGGCCCGAATCCGGTCACGACGTTGACGACGCCCGGCGGGAAGCCGGCCTGCTCGATCAGCTTCATGAACTCGAGCACGGAGGCCGAGGTGAATTCGGACGGCTTGAGCACCACCGTGTTACCGGCCGCGAGCGCGGGCGCGAGCTTCCACGCCGTGAGGAGCAGGGGAGAGTTCCACGGCGTGATCGCCGCAACCACGCCGAGCGGCTCGTAGCGCGTGTAGTTGAGCATGTCGGGCTTGTCGGTGGGGATGACATGCCCTTCGATCTTGTCGGCGAGCCCGCCGTAATAGTAGTACCACTGCGCCATGTAGGCGGTCTGCGCGCTCATCTCGGCGTAGAGCTTGCCGTTGTCGCGCACCTCGATTTCCGCGAGGAACTTTGATCTCTCGCCGATCAGGTCGCCGAGCTTGCGCAGCAGAGCGCCGCGCTTCGAGGCGTTGAGCTTCGGCCACTCGCCGCTGGTGAATGCCTTGTGCGCCGCGCGCACCGCGCGGTCCGCATCCTGCGCGCCGCCCTTCGGGATCAGCGCCCACGGCTTGCCGGTGAAAGGGTTGTCGCTCGGGAACTGTTCCTTCGAGGCCGCGTTGACCCACTCGCCGCCGATGAACATTTTGTATCTGGTCAACGTGACGTCTGCAGTATCCATGCCCGTCCCCTTCCGATATTCCCTCGTCCCGTGTCAACGGGGAGAGGGAGGCTACCCGAACGCCTCGCTTGGTCCGAGCAAAGCTTCGCGGAAGCGGTTCTTGAGCGCCGGGCCTTCTCGCATCGGCAACACCATGGGCGCCGCCCGGGTGGTGACCTTGATGTCGCAGAACAGCGGTCCGGCGTGGCCGTGGAGGCGCGGGATCCAGCTCTTCAACTGCGCGGCGCTGTAAACCGTCGCGGCGGCGCGGAAGCCGGCCGCCTTCGCCATGCCCGCGAGGTCGACGCCGAAGCGGGTGTGGGTGTCCTGCATGCCGGTCTCTCCGTAGCGCTCGTTGTCCAGGACGATCACGACCAGATTACGCGGCCGCTGCACGGCGATCGTCGCAAGCGAGCCGAGCCCCATCAAGAGCTCGCCGTCCCCCGTGATGACGAGCACGCGGCGCGCGGGCTGGGCGAGCGCGAGCCCGAGGCCGATCATGGCCGCGCCGCCCATGCCGCCCCACGCGTGGAAATTGAGCGCATGGTCGCCCGCCGCCGCCGTGTCCCAGACCGGGGCGCCGAGCCCGGCCACGACCAGCGCGTCCCCGCGCTGCCTGAGGATGTCCGCCACAACCCTGCGGCGGTCCAGAGTTGGTGTTCTCGGTTTCACTTGAATTCTTTTGCCCCGACGACCCGCTGCGAAATCAGGACCGCCACCATGCGGCAGGTGTTGAACGCAAGCCGCGCCGCGGCGGCCACGGTTTCTCCGACCTCGGCCGCGCGATCCACCGGCTGCACGAGCGCGCCGATCGCCGCGAGCGAGGGCGCGGCGGCCTGCGACATCGGCACCTGCCACGGGTTGAACTCGCCCCAATGGCCGCGCATGGTCACGAGGGCGAGCAGCGGCACGCGGCATTCGTTCGCCATGCCGAGCATGTTGATGCAGTTGCCCGCGCCGCTCGACTGCATGAGCAGCACGCTCCTCTCGCCGCCGAGCCAGGCGCCGACGGCGAGCGCGACGCCTTCTTCCTCGGTCGTGAGCGCGATCGCGCGCATGCGCCGGTCCGCGCGCACGAGATTGATCAGCCGCGCATGACCGGAATCCGGCACGTATCCGACTTGACGCACCTCCGCATCGATCAGCACCCGGTGAACCTCGTCGGGCCACGAGATCGGGGAGCGTGACTCGATTCGCGGTGCTCGTTTCTCGACCTGTTTTTGCACGGTGCTAACCTTTCTTGCGAATCTGATCCTGGGCTGCCCGGAGATCGCCGCCTTCCAGGATTTCGGCAACCGCGACTCGCCGCCCTTCGTGGGCGGACCGGATGCCCGCCAGCAGGACCGCCAGCGAGGCAGTCCCCTTCCCGCCGTCCATCTCCGGATCGCCCTTTCCACGCACGGCGCCGGCAAACTCATCGAGCTCCTCGACGATCGTGTCATTCTTCGGGCAGGGCACCGCGCTCACGGCGCTGCTGCCGCGCTTGAGCACGCGCAAGCCCTGGTGCATATCGTAATAAGCGGTGGCCTCCTTGCCGTAGATGTTCATGAGGTAATACTCGGACGCGGAGGCGTAGCACGCATTGAGCGTGGAAAGCGCGCCGTTTTCGTGCTCCATGATCAGGCTCGCGATGTCCGGGTTCTCGCCGGGCAGGACGAGCTGCGCGAGGCTGCCGCGCACCGCCTTGACCGGTCCCATCAGGTACTCGAGGACGTCGGTGTAATGAATCCCGATCTGGAGCATGACCCCGCCGGGCATGCCCTCCGCGGTATACCGCCACGAGCCCGGCTGAAACTGCCCGAGCCGGTCGCGGCTGATGTTGGCCTCGGCATTGACGAGCTTGCCGAAAACGCCGTCGTCGATTCTCTTGCGGACCCAGCGGAAGTGGCTCTCCTTGCGCCGCTGGTAGCCGAGCGCGAGCACGACGCCGGCTTTGCGGCACGCATCCGTCAGAGCGCGGGCGTCGGCGACCGTATTGGCGATCGGCTTGTCGAGGAACACGTGCTTGCCGGCCCGGGCGGCGGCGGTCGTCGTTTCACGGTGGACGTTGTTCGGCGTGGTATTGACGATCGCCTCGATCGCCTTGTCGCCGAGAATCGCTTCATAGCTCGCGGCGGCCGCGCAGCCGTACTTCTTCGCGAACGCCTGCCGCTTCTCGTCGGAGCGCGTGTAGCAGGAGGCGATCTCGAACTTGCCGGAGCGCGTCATGGCGTCGGCGAGGACGTCCGACCACCAGCCCATCCCGATACTTGCGACCCGCAGTGGTTTTTCGGCCATTCCTGTTCTCTATCTTGTCACTTGTCTATCTTGTAGGTGGCGCCGATCGCCTCCACCGCCTCGCGCGCAAACTGGTCGTCGAGCTCCCAGGTCGCGCCGGAGACCCCGATGCCGCCCACGCATTCGCCCTCGAAGATGATCGGGTAGCCGCCTTCCATCGCCGTCCAGCGCTCGGCGCCTGCCGCAAGCGCAAGCCCGAGGGCGTGCATGGTGTCGAGCGATTGTCCCGCGGCGCCCTTCATCGTCGTCGGCCGCTTGTTCGAAGCGGCGCACACCGCCTTCGTGGTGGACGAGTGCACGGTATGGAAGCGCCCCCCATCCATGCGCTGGATGAGCAACGGGTGGCCGCCGGCGTCCACGATGGCGACCGCGATTGCGTGGCCGGCCTTCTCCGCTCTGGCGGTGGTGGTGTCCATCATCTTCCTCGCGCCGGCGAGCGTAAGACGCTTGCTGTGGGTGACGTACATCGGGCTTTCCCTTGTTCGAAAACGCCGCGAGCCGCTTGGGTCGGGCATCGTATAATCAGCTGTATTTTGCAGCATTCCAGCGGCCCGTCAATGAAGCCCGTTTCCGGACAGGACGATCACAGCGAGCTGCGCGACGCGGTGCGCGAGCTGTGCAGGCGCTTCGGTGGCGAATATTGGCGCAGGATAGACGAAGAGCGCGCTTATCCCGACGCTTTCGTCAAGGCCCTGACCGAGGCGGGCTGGCTCGCGGCGCTCATACCCGAGGAGTACGGCGGCTCGGGGCTGTCCGTCACCGAAGCGTCCATCATCCTCGAAGAGATCAGCCGCTCGGGCGCCTTTGCCGGCTCGGTGCATGGCCAGATGTACATCATGGGATGCGTGCTGCGGCACGCATCCGCGGAACAGAAGCGCAGCTATCTGCCCAGGATCGCGAGCGGCGAGCTGCGCATGCAATCCATGGCGGTGACCGAGCCCACCACCGGAACGGACACCACCAGGCTCAGGACGGTTGCGGTGAAGAAGGGCGACCGCTACATCGTGAATGGCCAGAAGGTGTTCATCTCGCGGGTGCGGCATTCGGATCTGCTGCTCCTGCTCGCGCGCACGACCCCGATCGATCGCGTCAAGAAGAAGTCGGAAGGACTCTCGGTTTTCATCGTGGATCTGCGGCAGGCGGTCGGGAACGGATTGACCGTCAAGCCCATCCGCAACATGGCGAACCAGGAGACCAACGAGCTGTACTTCGAGAACCTGCAGGTCCCGGCCGGGAACCTGATCGGCGAGGAGGGGAAAGGGCTCAAGTACATACTCGATGGATTGAACGCCGAGCGCATCCTGATTGCCGCCGAGTGCATCGGCGACGGCTACTGGTTCATTGACAAGGCGGCGGCTTACGCGAAGGAGCGGGTCGTTTTCGACCGGCCCATCGGGCAGAACCAGGGCATCCAGTTCCCGATCGCGCGGGCCTATGCGAGCGTGCAGGCCGCGGACCTCATGCGCTACAGGGCGGCGGCGCTGTTTGACGCCGGCAAGCCCTGCGGAGCGGAAGCGAACATGGCGCTCTACCTCGGCGCCAATGCGTCATGGGAGGCGGCAAACGCCTGCCTGCAGACGCACGGCGGTTTCGGGTTCGCTGCGGAGTACGATGTCGAGCGCAAGTTCCGGGAGACGCGGCTCTACCAGGTCGCGCCGATCTCCACGAATTTGATCCTGTCGTATATCGGCGAGCACGTCCTTGGCATGCCAAGATCTTTTTGAACCGCCAAGACGCCAAAGAGCGTTCAACTGCAGTACTAAATCGATGCAATACTTTTTGGATTGTATTTTCTTGAATGCCTTTTGGCGCCTTGGCGGTTAATTCATGCTTCCCTTGGACGGAATCACGGTCGTAGCGCTGGAGCAGGCGGTGGCGGCGCCGTTCGCGACGCGGCACCTCGCCGACCTCGGCGCGCGCGTGATCAAGATCGAGCGCCCGCAGGTGGGAGACTTCGCGCGCGACTACGACCAGACGGTCAACGGCCTGTCCTCGCACTTCGTGTGGCTCAATCGCTCCAAGGAGAGCCTCGCGCTGGACGTGAAGCACGCGCGGGCGAAGGACATTCTCGGCCGGCTGATCGGGCGCGCCGACGTTTTCATCCAGAACCTCGCGCCCGGCGCCGCCGGGCGACTGGGACTCTCGGCCGATGACCTGCTGTCGGAGCACCCCCGGCTCGTCGTTTGCGACATCTCGGGCTATGGTGACAGCGGCCCTTATTCCAGCAAGAAGGCCTATGACCTGCTGGTGCAGAGTGAGGCCGGCGTACTGTCCGTGACGGGAACGCCCGATACACCCAGCAAGGTCGGCATCTCCATCGCCGACATCGCGACCGGCATGTACGCCTACTCGGGAGTACTCACGGCGCTGTTACAGCGCGAAAAGACCGGCAAGGGCGGGCGCATCGAGGTCACGATGCTGGAAGCGCTGGGCGAGTGGATGGGCTATCCGCTTTATTACGCCCATTTCAGCGGCGCGGCGCCCCCTCGCACCGGCCCGGACCACGCCACCATCGTTCCTTACGGCCGCTACCTGACCGGCGACGGCAAGAGCGTGATGCTGGGCGTGCAGAACGAGCGCGAGTGGGCGAGCTTTTGCGACAAGGTGCTGGGCCAGCCGGGGATTGCCGCCGATCCCCGCTACGACACCAACTTCAAGCGCAACGAGCACCGCGCAGAAGTTCTGGCGATCATCGACAAGGTGTTCTCGACCCTGACGACGGAGCAGCTGGTGGAAAAGCTCGATGCGGCTGGCATCGCCAATGCACACATGAATTCACCCGAGGAGGTTTGGAAGCACGCACAGTTCGAGGCACGGGATCGCTGGCGCCAGATGGACTCGCCCAAGGGCAAGCTGGCGACGCTGCTGCCGCCCGCGACGCACGATGCTTTCGAAGCGCGCATCGGCGCGGTTCCCGAGATCGGCGAGCACACCGAAAGCATCCTGCTCGAGCTCGGCCTCAACGAAGAGGAAATCGCCGAGCTGCGGTCGGTCAACGCAATTTCCTACGAGCGCCGCAAGCCGCGGCAGGGGTAGGCTCCTTCGCGGCTCCTCGGGCCTGGCTATAGAGCGAACATGGATACGAAAACACCGGCGGCGCCACCCACGGGTCATGGAGAAGATGAGCGCAAGATCCTCCAGCGCGATCCCAACCCGCACATCTTCCGGCCAATCGCGTTCCGCTCGGTCACGGCGCGCAACCGCATCATGGTCTCGCCGATGTGCCAGTACTCGGCGACCGATGGCGTGGCGAGCGACTGGCATTTCCAGAATCTCGCGTCGCGGGCCGTCGGCGGCGCCGGACTCGTCTTCGTGGAAATGACGAACGTGGAAGCGCGAGGCCGCATCACTGCGGGATGCATGGGCCTGTGGAACGACGCGCAGCGCGATGCGCTCGCGCGCATCGCGCGGTTCGTAAGAGCGCAGGGCGCGGTGGCCGGCATCCAGCTCGCACACGCGGGGCGCAAGGCCTCCACCACGCGGCCGTGGGAGGGTGGCAAGGGACTGATGCCGGAGCAGGGCGGGTGGCCGATCATCGCGCCCTCGGCGGTCCCTTTTGGCGACGGACACCCCGTGCCCCGGGAAATGGACGGGAAGACGATTTCCTCCGTCGTGGCGCTGTTCGCCGCCTCGGCGCGGCGCGCGCGCGAGGCGGGGTTCGACGTCATCGAACTTCACGGCGCGCACGGTTATCTCATCTCCTCGTTCCTGTCACCGATCACGAACCGCCGTAACGACCGCTATGGCGGGAGCTTCGAGAACCGGACCCGCTTTCTACTCGAGGTCATAGACTCAGTGCGCTCGGAATGGCCGGTGGAGAAGCCCTTGTTCGTGCGGATCTCCTGTACCGACTGGATGGAGGGGGGCTGGGGCATCGAAGACAGCGTGACGCTCGCGCAGGTGCTCAAGGCGGGCGGCAAAGTGGATCTGATCGATTGCTCGAGCGGAGGCGTCGACCCCCGCCAGAAGCTGAGCGCGTATCCGGGCTACCAGGTGCCGTTCGCCGCCGCGGTGCGCGGCCGAGCCGGCATCGCCACCGGCGCGATCGGCCTCATCAACAGCCCGGAAATGGCCGAGCAGATCATTGCCAGTGGCCATGCCGACCTCGTGGTCATGGCGCGGGCGTTCCTGAACGACCCCTACTGGCCGCTGCACGCGGCCAAGGTGCTGAAAGCGAAGATTCCCTGGCCGCTTCAGTACGAGCGCGGCGATATCTTCTGATGATCGATCGAGGAAATGAGAAGGCCAGCCGAAATGGACAAGGTTTTTGCATCTCCGGAGCAGGCAATCGCCGACATCACCGATGGCGCGACGATTGCTATCGCCGGATTCAGCGTCGCGCACCGGTTCGCCGCGAGCCTGATCGTCGCCCTGCGCGACAAGGGAACGAACGATCTGATCCTGGTCTGCAATTCGCTGGGAGATCCGGGCGCGACCCGTGGCCAGATACTGGCGGAGAACCGGCAGGTGAAGAAGCTGATCGCCGCGTTCTCCGTCCGTCCCGGCACGCCAACGGCGAGCGAGGCGCAGATCGTCGCGGGAGAGATGGAGGTCGAGCTGGTGCCCCAGGGCATACTGGTCGAGCGCTGCCGCGCGGGCGGCGCCGGGATCCCGGCGTTCTATTCGCCGACCAGCGTCGGCACCGATCTCGTGACGGGCAGGGAGATCCGTGAATTCGACGGCAAGCCCCATGTCCTCGAGCACGCGATCCGCGTGGACTACGCCTTCCTGAGGGGATACCGTGCGGACCGGCTGGGCAACGTCCAGTTCCGCGGCGGCAGCCAGAATTTCAATCCCAGCTTCGCGAAAGCAGCGCGCATTGCGATCGTCGAGGTGGACGAGATCGTGGAGCCGGGAGCGATCCCGCCGGAGCTTGTCGATCTGCCGGGGATTTTCGTTTCGCGCGTCGTGAAGACGACGCAGAAGTTCGATCTCTGGCGCCGCCCGGAGCGGCGGCCGGCCGACAAGCCGCGCCTCTACAACGGCAAGCCGGGGCTGACGCGGGCGGGCATCGCGAAGAACGCCGCCCGGCTCGTCAAGGACGGGAGCTACGTGAATCTGGGGGTGGGTATTCCAACGATGGTATCGAACTACCTCGTGGACCGCGACGTGATCCTGCACGCCGAGAACGGCGTCCTCGGCTACGGCCACATGATCACGGACGAGCAGGAGATCGACCCGGATATCTACAACGCTGCCGGCCAGTACGTCGCGCTGAAGCCCGGCTCGTCGTTCTTCGACAGCGTGACCTCGTTCGAGATGGCGCGCGGCGGCAGGATCGACACCGTGATCCTGGGGGCATACGAAGTGGATGAGACCGCCAGCGTAGCCAACTGGAGCACGGCGGACGCGAAGCGAGGCGGCATCGGCGGGGCGATGGATCTCCTCTCGGGCAAGGGCGATCTCGTCATCGTGATGGAGCACACCGACAGCAAGGGCCGCCCCAAGCTGCGGAAGCAATGCACCTACCCCCTCACGGGCATGGGCTGCGTCACCTACGTCGTCACCGATCTCGCGCTGCTGCGCTGGGACGGCAAGCGATTCGTGCTCGACGAAGTGGCGCCGGGGTTTACCCCGCAGGACGTGATCGCGTTGACGGAAATGGAGATCGCGGTCGGGCCGGACGTGCGCGCCATGGGGTGACCCGGAAGTGACAGCGTAATCTGGTTCCGGCCGCGCTGCTCAAGCAGGCCGGCGGGTGCCGCACTTCCAGCAGGCGGTGAATTGGCCTTCGAGCTGCTCGCCGCACTTCGGGCAGCGCCAGTTCTGGTCGCGGAACTCGCGCGCAATATCTCCTCTGAGGAAGGCCACGAGCAGCGCGTTTGCGCGGTCGTACTGGGCGTCGTTCTCGATCCACACCGAGCACAGATCCACCGGCAGCTCGCCCCAGCCGCTCGTCAGGAACTCGCCGCGCACCACGGCGGCGATCCCGTTCGATTCGAGGAAACCCCTGACGAGGTGCGCTTCCGGCGCGTGCTTGGCGACGTGGATCTGCTTCATGCCCTGGCCGCTGGTTACGACAAGGCCCGCAGTACCCATTCGGCGCACAGCAGGGTGGGGCCGTCCTTTCCCTGCGTGCCGGTGATCTGCGCGCCGATCGGGAGTCCCCGCGGACCGCGGAAGGCCGGGACCGTGACGGCGGGGCAGTGCAGCACGGTCCAGCTTGCGCCGAAAACCGGGTCTCCCGTGGACTCGAGCCCCTCGGGCGCTTCGCTCATTGCGCTCGGCGAGAGCAGCGCGTCGTAGTCGCGATGGATGTCGGCGAGGCGCGCGCGGCAGCGCTGCGCGATCGCCTGCGCTTCCTCATACTCCGCGCGCGTGACGCGGCCGCCGCCGAGGAGGCGGCCCATCAAGGTCTCCGAGATCAGTTCGGGAAAGCGCGTGCGCTCGTAGGCGAGGGCGCGGAACATCTCGTAGGTGCTGATCGAGATCTGGACCTCCACCAGGCGCGCAAACTCCCCGTCGAGATCGACCGCGCGCACGCGGGCGCCCGCGCGCTCGAGCCGAGGCACGGCCTGCTCGAGCGCTTCGCGGGTCGGTTGATCCGCCTTGCTCCAGTAGGGCGTGCGGCAGAAGCCGATGCGCGGCTTCATGCGCGATACCGCGTCGAAGGGGGTCACGGCCCCGCCGCTCAATTCCTCCACGATCAATGCCGCGTCCGGGACGGTCCGCGTGAGCGTGCCGACGTGGTCGAGTGAATCCGAAAGGGTCTTCAGGCCGGCGCGATTGACGAGTCCGAAGCTCGGCTTGTAGCCCACTACGCCGCAGTATGCCGCGGGCCGGATCACGGACGAGGTGGTCTGGGTGCCGAAGGCGAGCGGCACCATCCAGTCGGCGACGGCCGCGGCGGACCCCTGCGAGGATCCGCCGGGCGTGTGCTCGAGATTGTGCGGGTTGCGCGTCTTGCCCGGATATCGGGTTGCGAACTCGGTGGTGACGGTCTTGCCGAGGATCACGCCGCCCAGCTCGCGCACCTGCGCGACGCATGCGGCGTCGCACGCCGTCCGGTTGCCGCGATAGATGGGCGAGCCGTACTCGGTGGGCAGGTCCGCGGTGTCGAACACATCCTTCACCCCGACCGGTATGCCATGGAGGCGGGTGCGACGCGGCTCCTGGTCGCGGGCGCGGGCCTGTGCGAGCGCGGCCCCGGGATCGATGGCGGCCCACGCTTGCACGTCGGCTTCACGCTGGCTCACGCGCTCCAGGCACGCCGCGACCAGCGCCTCCGACTTGAGCGTGCCCGCCGCGATGCGCGCCGCGGCTTCGGTGGCGGAGAGCTTGTTGAGCGCGTCCATGGTGGGCCTGACTGTGGCAAGATGTGTGCGCTCGGCCGACCCATCTTAGCACTGATATTCCTACAAAACCGGGGTAATATATGAACCCGTCGCCGGTTCAGGCACGTCGGAGGAAGCCGTGAATAGGATCGTTCACCTCGCGCTCAAGGTCGAAAATCTCGAGCAGGCGACCGAATTCTACGAGAAGGTTTTCGGTTTCAAGGAAGTGGAGACCCAGAAGACGCGGGACCATATCTCGCGCCACATGACCGACGGCCAGCTCGACTTCACGCTGATGAAGTACGACGAGGGCACGAAGTCCGCGGAATCACTGGCCGCGGGCGAGAAGCCCTGCATTCACCATTTTGCGATCGAGGTGGACGACGTGGCCGGTTGCACCGCGGGGCTCAGGAAATACGGCTGCGAGATCATCAGCGATCCCGGAGTCATCCCTGTCAAGTTCCGGGGGCCCGACGGCATCGTCGCGGAGCTCGTCCCGGCCAGGCGCTACAAGAAGGCCAAATCCGCATAGTAAAGCGGCAATGCCGCCTGCGGCCGGGTCGCGGCGCAGCGGCATCGCATCAAGAAGCGAGGAGGAGATGAGGTTGCTCAGGAACGGCGAATTCCTGTCTGGTGCGGTGCTGGCGGCGCTCGGCGTCTTCATCATCATCGAAGCGCGGCAGCTGGAATACCTGGGGCCGGACGGCCCGGGCCCGGGCTTCTTCCCGCTATGGTACGGGATCGGGCTGCTAGGCTTGTCGGTCTTGCTGATGGCGATTCACGCCCGGCAGGCACCCGTGCCCGCGTCGCGCGGATGGGCGGGAACGGGGCGGACGTTTGCGACCTGGGCGGCGCTGGCCGCGTGCGTGGCGCTGCTCAAGGTCCTCGGATTCATCGTGGCATTCGCGCTCTTTGCCTTTTTCCTCGTGCGCTTCCTTTATCGCGAGTCGTTCGGCAAGGCATTTGCGGTGGCGGCAGGCGGCGCGGTCGGCTTCTACCTGCTGTTCGACGTCGCGCTCAACGTGACGCTGCCCGCCGGCGTCCTGGGGTTCTGACCCATGGAGGGCTTCGGTTACGTGATGCAGGGCTTCGCGGTTGCGCTGACGCCGTACAACCTGCTGTGGTGCTTCATCGGAGTTTTCCTCGGCACCATGATCGGCATCCTGCCGGGACTGGGTCCGGCGGCGACGATCGCGATGCTGCTGCCGCTCACCTTCCAGATGAACCCGACCAGCGCGGTCATCATGCTCGCGGGTATCTATTACGGCTCCAAGTACGGCGGCTCGACGACATCCATCCTGCTGAACGTTCCAGGCGAATCCGCGTCGGTCGTGACCTGCTTCGACGGCTACCAGATGGCGCGGCAGGGCCGCGCCGGAGCGGCGCTCGGCATCTCGGCGATCGCCTCCTTCATTGCCGGCACTTTCGGCGTGGTCGGGCTGATGCTGGTCGCGCCGCCGCTCGCGAAATTTGCGCTTTCGTTCAGCTCGCCCGAGTATTTCGCGCTGATGTGCCTGGGGCTTGCGATGGTGGTTCTGCTCGCGGGGAAGTCGATGATCAAGGCCTTGCTGGCGATGATGGTCGGGCTGTGGATTGCGGGCATGGGGACGGATCTCTTCACCTCGGCGTCGCGCTTTACCTTTGGGAGCGCGGACCTGCTGGACGGCATCGACTTCGTGGTGGTGGCGATTGGTGTGTTCGCCCTGGGAGAAGTGCTCAGCAACATGGAGAAGCGCGAAAGCGCACTGGTGCTGCCGGTCCCGAAAGGCCTGCGCAACCTTCTCCCCACCCTGCAGGATCTCAAGGATTGCCGCTTCGCTTTCCTCAACGGCTCGCTGGTCGGGTTCGTCATCGGCGTCCTGCCTGGCGCGGGCTCGACGATCGCCTCGTTCATTTCCTACGGCATTGAGAAGGCGGTTTCCAAGCGGCCCGAGAAATTCGGCCACGGCGTGCCCGAGGGCGTTGCGGCGCCGGAGGGTGCGAACAATGCCGAGACCGGCGGGGCGATGGTGCCGCTGCTGACGCTGGGAATTCCCGGCTCGGGCACCACGGCAATCCTGCTCGCTGCGTTCATCCTGTGGGGCCTGCGGCCCGGCCCGCTGATGATCCAGGACAACCCGACTCTCTTCTGGGGGCTGGTCGCGAGCATGTACATCGGCAACGTCATGCTGCTGGTGCTGAACCTGCCGCTCATCCCGTTGTTCGCGCAGATCCTGCGGCTGCCGGCCTATGTGCTGTATCCGTTCATATTCGGCATCTCCATCGTCGGGGTCTACAGTGTGTCGGGCAGCCTCTTCGACGTCTGGATGCTCGCGATCTTCGGCCTGCTCGGCTACGCCATGCTCAAGCTCGAATTTCCCTCGGCGCCCCTGATCCTGGGTTTCGTGCTCGGGGACAGCATGGAGCGCGCGCTGCGCCAGTCGCTGATGATGTCGCAGGGGGACCTGACCATTCTGGTCTCTAGACCGATGTCCGCAACGATGCTATTTTTGGCGGTGCTCATACTGCTTGCACCGCTGTTCCGGAGGGCCAACGCCCTGCGCGTCAAGGCCCTCGCGGAGGGCAGTTAAGCGGTGCCATAACCTACAGGAGGAGTAGCAAATGAAATTTCGCCTGAATTGTCTTTTGCTGGCTGCAGTCATTGCGGTGCTCGGTGCCGGTCCGGCGGCGGCCCAGTTCAAGCCCACCAAGCCCATCGAGTTCGTGACCCATACCGGGCCCGGCGGCGGGGGCGATGTGTTCGCCCGCGGCATCGCGGCCGCGATGGAGAAAGAGGGCCTGATGCCGGTGCGCATGCAGGTCGTGAACAAGACCGGCGGTGGCGGGGCGACCGCGATGGCCTACCTCGTGGAGAAGCGCGGCGATACCCATACCATCGCGGTGTTCACCGGGCTCTGGTTCACCAACCCGATCATGAGAAAGGAATTCAAGTTCTCGATGAACGACTTGACGCAGGTGGTCCGCCTCGTGCTCGAGCCGGCGATGATCGCGGTGAAGAACGACGCGCCCTACAAGTCCCTGAACGATTTCATCGACGCGGCCAAGAAGAACCCCGGACAGCTCAAGCAGTCGGCGGGGTCCCTCGGCAGCCGCGACTGGATCGTGCGGCAGCTGCTGATGACGAACACCGGCGCGAACTGGGCCTACATCTCGTTCCCGGGCGGCGGCGAGCGTATCGCCGCGCTGCTCGGCGGCCACGTCAACATGATGGTGGTCGAGCCGCAGGAGGCCGGGGAGCATATCCGGGCCGGCAACATGCGGGTGATCGCGACGGTCGCGGAGAAGCGCCTGCCCGCGTTCCCGAACGTGCCGACGATCCAGGAAGCAGGCTTCAAAATTCCCAACGTGCCGCAGGTGAGGGGGATCGTTGCGCCGCCGGGGATACCGGCCGAGGCCGTTGCCTACTGGGAGGACCTGTTCGCCCGGTTCATCAAGACGCCGAGCTGGCAGAAATACCTGGCGGACAACATGTTCGAGAACGGCTACCTGCGCAGCGCCCAGCTGCAGAAATTCGGCGTGCAGTTCTCCGAGACGACCCGGAAAATATTGAAGGAGGGCGGCGTCAAGGTCGCTCGCTGAGGGATGAGCGACGAGGGACGAGGAACGAGGGTCGCGATCGGCAAGTGACCGCATGAGCGGGCGTGGCACGGTGCGGGTGCTCAGCCCGAGCGCGGTGCATTCATCGCTGGACGCGATTGCCGCGGCCTACCGCGGGCAGGGCGGCGGCGAAGTGACGTTGACGTTCGAGACGGCGCCCGCGCTTGCCGCGCGCCTCGCCGAGGGAGAGATCGCCGACGTCGTCATCGCCCCGCCCAAGGTGATGGACGAGCTGGTCGGCGCGAGCAGAGTGCAATCCGCCGGGCGTTTCCAACTTGGCCGCGTCGGGGTGGGCATCGTGGTGCGCGCCGGCGCGCCGCTGCCCGACATCTCGGATACCGAGGCGCTTACGCGCTCGCTCCTCGCGGCCGATGCCATTGTCCACACGCGTGCCTCGAGCGGGATCTACGTGGCGCAGCTGCTGGAGCGGCTGGGTATCTCCGCCGCGATCAAGGCGAAGACTTTGACCTATCACGATGCGCAGGGGGCGTTCACGCGTCTCGCGAGCGGCAGCGGCCGGGAGATCGGCTTTGGCGGCATCACCGAGATCCGGCGCTGGAGCGACCGGGGATTGAAGCTCGTGGGTCCGCTCCCGCCGGACATCCAGAACTACACGACCTACGTCGCCGCATTGAGCGCCGCTGCGATCAATCCCGACGGCGCGCGCGCGTTCCTGGCATTTCTCGCGAGCGCCGCCGCCAAATCGATCCTTACCGCGCACGGCGTCGACTGACCGCGCCGCCTTCGCCCGCCGATCTGTCCCGTGATCCGGCCGCGGCGCGCAAGCCCGCCACCGACTCGAATTTCCCAACCGTCACAAGGATGAGTGAATATGACTTCCGGCAATAGCGTCATGGAGAGATTGATCGACTACGTGTCCAGGGCGAGGACGACCGCGCTGCCGCCGCAGGTGCTCGGCAAGACCAAGCATCACATCCTCGACACGCTCGCCGCGATGATCTCCGGGTCGACGCTCAAGCCCGGCGAGATGGCGCTCCGATACGCCAAGCTGCACTCGGGCGGCCCGAAGGAGGCGCAGATCGTGGCGAGCAAAATGCTGCTGCCGGTGATCCCGGCGGCCGTCGTCAACGGCATGCTCGGCCATTCCGACGAGACGGATGATTCGAACGGGAGCGCCGGGTTCCACCCCGGCTGCGCCATCCTGCCGGCGGCGCTCGGCATGGCCGAGAGGGAGGATTTGAGCGGCCAGGATCTGGTGAGGGCCGTCGCGCTCGGTTACGACATCGGATCGCGCACCAACAAGGCGCTCGGGCGCGACGCGCTCAGGGCGCGCAGCACGCTCCCCTTCAGCATCGCCGGCACGATGGGCGCGGCGGCGGCGGCCGGATGCCTCGCCGGCCTGACCAGCCCGGAGGAGTATCGCTTCCTCTTCTCCTACGCGGCGCAGCAGGCTTCCGGCGTGATGACCTACGCCCGCGACTCCGAGCACATCGAAAAAGCCTTCATCTTCGGCGGCATGCCGGCGCGCAACGGCGTCACCGCGGCAACCATGATCCAGACCGGCTTCACCGGCGTCTGGGACGTCCTGAGCGGCGACAACAACTTCTTCCTGGCGTTCACCGATTCGACCCGGCCGGCCAATCCCGATCTGATGGTCGCCGAGCTCGGCTCGCGCTACGAGGTGATGCTCACCAACATGAAGAAATACTGCGTTGGCTTCCCGGTCCAGACGGCGCTGGAAGCGCTGCTCCTCGCGGTCGCCGAGCATCGGTTCAAGGCGGCCGACGTGGAGGCGATCGAGACGCGCATCACCAAGTCCGGGGCGCACACGGTCAACGACCGGGAAATGCCCGACATCAATCTTCAATATCTTTTTGCTGTCGCTTTGACCGACGGCGGCGTCAGCTTCGAGGCCGCCCACGACGTCGACCGCATGAAAAATCCCGCGATTCGCGCGCTTCGCTCCCGCGTGACGCTTATCGGCGACGCGGACATCCGCGAAGGCACTCATGCGGCGATCGTCAAGGTGACGCTCAAGGGCGGCAGGACCGTTACCCAGAGGCTCGAGAGCTTCCGCGGCAAGGCCGATAACCCGATGTCGACCGACGAGGTGGAGAAAAAGGCGAGGGATCTCATCGAACCGGTCATGGGTGCCGGCAAGACGAGAAACCTGATCGAGACGGTCCGCGACCTGGAGAAGGTAAAAAAGGCGCGAGCTCTCAGACCGCTGCTGTCGGTCTGATAACAGCCGGGGTACGGAACAGGGCTTGCCACGCTTTGGCAGTTGGAATAAATTCCCTCGTTCTGCACAACTGGAAAGGAAGACGATCACCATGGTCTCACAGCTTCGGATTTACACCATCAACAAAGGCAAGCTCGACGACTTCGTGTCCGGCTGGAAGAAGTTCGTCCATCCGCTGCACTACAAGTTCGGCTTCACCATCGACCGCGCCGACGTGATCAGGGAGCGCAACGAGCTCGTCTGGATCGTCTCCTATGACGGCACGATGGAGGACTGGAAGGCCAAGCAGGATGCGTATTACAACTCGCCAGAGCGCAAGGCCGTGAGCCCCGATCCGGCCCAGCACATCGCGAAGACCGATCGCTGGTTCATCGAGCCCGTGCTCCCGCGCAAATAGTGGACTTTCACCGGTTGCACGCACCGGGCTTTGCTATGGCTCCGCGTCTGGTGTATAGGTTGCCGGCCATGAATGTTTTTTCGATTTTCCAGTGACTTTTAACGACGGAGGAGGGATCATGAAATTGCAATCACGGAGCATCATCGCCGCGCTCGTGCTCGCCGCTGCCGCGCTGCCGCTGCACGCGCAGGGGTTCAAGCCCACCAAGCCGGTCGAGTTCGTGGCCCATACGGGGCCGGGTGGCGGCGCCGACGTGCTGGCACGCTTCATCGCGAGCGCGATGGAAAAGGAAAAGCTCGTGCCGGTGCGCATGTATGTCACCAACAAGGTCGGCGGCGGGGGTCAGACGGCCATGGCCTACCTCACGGAAAAGCGGGGCGACGCCCACACCATCGCGCCGTTCCTCAGTCTCTTCTTCGTGGTACCGATCATGTCGGCGGAAGCCAGGACCACGATGAAGGACCTCACGCCGGTGGCGCGGCTGTTGTTCGAGCCGGCGATGGTCGTGGTCAAGAATGATTCGCCGTACAAGACGCTCAAGGACTTCATCGACGCGGCGAAGCAGAACCCCGGGCAGCGCAAGCAGGCGGCGGCCTCGCTCGGCGGCCGTGACTGGATGGTGCGCCAGCTGCTGATGAAGAACACCGGGGCTAACTGGGCGTTCATCTCGTTTCCCCAAATGGGCGAGCGCATCGCGGCGCTGCTCGGCGGCCACGTCGACATGATGTTCCTCGAGCCGCAGGAAGTGGGGGAGCACATCCGGGCCGGCAACGTGCGCGTGATCGCGCAGATCTCGGACAAGCGGCTGCCGCCGTTCCCGAACATACCCACCGTCAAGGAGTCGGGCTACGACATTCCGAACGTGCCGCAGGTGCGGGGCATCATGGCGCCTCCGGGAATTTCGCCGGAGGCCCTCGCCTACTGGGAAAACGTGTTCGCCAAGTTCGTGGAGACGCCGAGCTGGAAGAAGTATCTCGAGCAGAACACGCTCGTGCCGGCCTACCTGCGCGGCGCCGAGCTCAACAAGTTTGTCGACGAGTACTCGGAAACGATGAGGGGCATTCTGCGGGACGGCGGCGTCAAGGTCGTTCGCTGATAGGGAGCGCGCGCGAGGCTAAAATAGCGGAATGAAAAACCGCCGCCGTGAGCTTTTGAAACTGGCTTGCGGCGCGCTGGCGGGCGCGGAATTGGGGCTGCACCGGGTCGCGGCACGGGCGCAGAAGCCCGTGTTCCGCGACGCGGACCGCACCCGGGACAGGATCGTCGCGCTGGTGCGCGCCTTCCCCGGCGACGATCCCCGGGCGCTGCGCCACATCCAGAAGATCGAGCCGATCACCGACATCCGCATACCCGGGGTCACCGTGCCGCAGGAGCAGCTGCCCCTGATGGACTATTTCGTCGGCGATCTCCACCTGCGGTATTCCTTCGACGATCCCAAGTTCGTCTCGAGCGTGAGCGCCGGTGACCTGAAGCGCCTCGGGCTGAAACGCGACCAGCTGCTTCCACTCTCGGTCGAGAATTTCCGGCGCCTGTATCCCGGGAGAAAGATCGAGTACCCGGTGCCCCAGATCGCGCTCGTCACGGAGGCGGGAAACCTGGAGCCCTGCCTGATGCTCGATGCCGCATTCTGGGAGGCGGAGAGCAAGCGCAGGGGCAGCGGCATCGTCGCCGCCGCTCCCGCCCGCGACGTGCTCATGTTCGCGGACCGCTCCGTGCGCGGAAACGTCGACATGCTGAAGAAGCTCGCCGTCGACGTTCACGCCGCGGCGGAGAAGGAAGCCCTGTCGAAGACGGTATTTCTCTGGAACTACGGGCGCTGGGAAGCGTTCGCGTAGGTGATGCCGTTCATACAAGCGCCGCCCGAGCTGGGTAATCAATATACCGCCGACCGGGCGCTGCGCTCCTATCTCTCGCGCGCGCTTCCCGCCGATGTGCGCGCCGGAATCGAGCCGGAACTCACGGCGATGGGCGAGCGCGCGGGCGGCGAGCTCTACCGCTTCCAGCTTGCGGACCGCGGGAACGAGCCCGTCCTTACCCAGTGGGATGCGTGGGGCAACCGCGTCGACCGCATCGAGGTGTCGCCGTTGTGGCGCGAGGCGGAGCGCATCGCGGCCGGGCAGGGGCTCATCGCCATCGCCTACGAGCGCCGGCACGGACAGTACTCGCGCGTGCACCAGTTCGCGCTGGCCTACCTGTTCACCCCGTCAACCGATCTCTACAGCTGCCCGCTTGCCATGACGGACGGGGCGGCGCGCGCGCTGATCGAGGCCGGCAACCGGGCGCTGATCGAGCGCGCGGTGCCCCATCTCACCAGCCGCGATCCGCGCGAATTCTGGACGAGCGGCCAGTGGATGACGGAGGCGAGCGGCGGCTCCGACGTCGGGCTGACCGAGACCGTCGCGCGGCGGGAAAACGGGGGCTGGCGGCTCTACGGCCGCAAGTGGTTTACCTCGGCCTGCACCTCGCAGATGGCGCTGACGCTTGCCCGGCCCGAGGCCAATCCGCCGGGAGGCAAGGGACTCGCGCTGTTCTACGTCGAGACGCGCGACGCGCAGGGGCGGCCGAATCGCATCCTGGTCAATCGCCTGAAGGACAAGCTCGGCACGCGCAAGGTGCCGACTGCGGAGCTGACGCTCGACGGCACGCCGGCGGAGCTCGTGGCGGGAACCGGAGACGGCGTCAGGAACGTTGCGCCGATGTTGAACGTCACTCGCACCTGGAACGCGGTCGCCGCGTGCGCGCTCGCGCGGCGCGGGCTCGCGCTCGCGCGCGATTACGCCGGAAAGCGCGTGGCCTTCGGGGCGCCGCTTGCGGAGAAGCCCTTGCACGCCGACACGCTGGCGGGGCTCGAGGCCGAGTTTCAGGGCGCGCTCCATTTCGCTTTTTTCGTCGTCGAGCTCATGGGGCGGGAGGAGACGGGTAAGGCGGGCGCGGAGCAGAAGAGCCTGCTGCGGCTGCTGACGCCGATCGCGAAGCTCCTGACCGGCCGCCAGGTCGTGCACATCCTGTCGGAGGTCATCGAATCCTTCGGCGGGGCGGGCTACGTCGAGGACACCGGGCTGCCGCTGCTCCTGCGCGACGCGCAGGTGCTGCCGATCTGGGAAGGAACGACCAACGTGCTGTCGCTCGAAACCCTGCGGGCGCTGGAGGCGGTCGGCGGGCTCGCAGTTCTCAAGCGTGAAATCGGAATACTGCTGCGCGGAGTGCGCGAGCCGGATCTGGTGAGGATCTCGGCGCAGGTCGAGCGCGCGGTGGAGCAGGCGGAGAGCTGGCTCGCCGGCGCGAAAGGCGACGCACTCGAGGCCGGGGCGCGGCGCTTCGCCATGACATTGGGACGCGCGGTGGAGCTGGCGCTGCTCGCGCACCACGCGCAATGGTCGCTCGAGGAGGAGAAGGAGCGCCACACCCTGGCGGCGGCGCGGCGCTTCGGGGCGCACGGGGTCAATCTGACGGCGGACATGAACGCCGACGACGCACGCCGCCTGGCGGGAGACCGGTCCAATGGCTGAAATCGTCGTTGCGATCGGCACCTCGCACTCGCCGATGCTCAATGCGACGGTCGAGGAGTGGGGCCGATTCGAGGCGCGCGAGCCCAGCATGAGCCTGCTCGATCGCGAGGGCAATCCGGCGAGCTACGAGTCCCTGGTGCGCCAGGCCGGCGGCCGCTACGCCGGGGAGTACGCGCCGGAGAAGCGGGCGGCCCGGCATGCCGCCGCGCAGGCCGCGCTCGACCGTCTGTCCGCCGAAATCCGCGAGGCCCGCCTCGATGCTCTGCTGGTCATCGGCGACGACCAGAAAGAGCTCTTTCTCGAGGACAACCTGCCGGGCGTGCTCGTCTATTGCGGGAAGAGCCTGCCGCACCGGATGCGTCCCGCGAAGCCCGGGTGGGTCGACTGGTTCGCGGCCATCCAGAGCCGCTACTACCTGGAGGACGGGAACGTGGAATTCCCGGTCGCGCACGAGCTGGCGCGCCACCTGGTCGCCGCGCTGGTGGAGCGCGAATTCGATATCTCGACCTGCGACCGTCTGCCGCGCGGCGAAGGGGTGGGGCACGCGTTCGCGTTCGTGCACCAGCGCCTGTTCCGCTTCGGCAGGGCGGCGCCCGTCGTGCCGGTCGTTCCGGTTTTTCTCAACACGTATTACGCTCCCAATCAGCCGACGCCGGCCCGTTGCTACCGGCTCGGGCGTGCGTTGCGCGCGGCGATCGAGTCCTATCCGAAGCCCGTGCGCGTCGGCGTGCTCGCCTCGGGCGGCCTGTCGCATTTCGTGATCGACGAAGCGCTCGACCGCGAGATCGTCGGCGCGCTCAAGGCCAGGGACGGCGAGCGGCTCACGCGCATTGCGCCCCGCAAGCTCAATTCGGGCAGCTCGGAGATCCGCAACTGGATCGCCATGGCCGGAGCCGCGGAGCACCTGCCGATGGCGTGGTCGGAGTACATTCCCGGCTACCGCTCGCCGGCGGGCACGGGAACGGGGCTGTGCTTCGCCGCGCTCCGGCAGTAGCTGACTCAAAACAGCGAGCGGATGATGCCGCCGTCGACGCGCTGCGCCGCGCCGTTGATCGCGGATGCGCGCTCCGAGCACAGGAATGCGATCTGGGCGGCGATCTCCTCGGGCTTGGCCCAGCGCTGGAGCAGTGAAGAGGCACCCGTCGTCTCGAAGTAGGCGGTTCGCAGTTCGTCCACCGTTTTGCCGAGTCCGGGCGCGATCTTCTCCAGAAACGCTTCCACCCCTTCCGACCAGGTAGGGGCGACGAGGGCGCTGTTGACGGTGACGCGCGTGCCCCTGGTAAGCTCGGCGAGGCTGCGCGCGATCGAGACCTGGGCCGCCTTCGACATCGCGTAGTGCGCCATGCCGGGATTGGGCTTTGCGCTCTGGTCGCTTGCGATGAAAACGATCCGGCCCCAGTCCCGCTCCAGCATTCCCGGAAGGAGGGCACGCGACAGGCGCACTCCGCTCATCACGTTCAGCTCGAACATCTCGAGCCAGTCCCGGTCGGAAATCGCGGTGAAGTCCTTGACCTCGAAAAACCCGACGTTGTTGACGAGGATGTCGACCGGCCCGATCCTCGCCGCCGCATCCAGCACTTTCCGTGCGCCGGCCGCGGTTGCGAGGTCCGCGGCGATGCCGTGCGCTTCCCCGTGCCGCGACAATGCGGCCACTGCGTCCTTCACCGTGGCTTCGTTGCGGCCATTGACGATCACCCGTGCACCCTCGGCGGCCAGAGCCTCCGCGACGGCGCGCCCGATCCCCATTGTCGAGCCCGTCACGAGCGCGAGCCTGCCCTTGATTCCCAGATCCATTACCGGTCTCCGTTGAGGGGACGCACACCTTTTTCAAATCCTCAGAAAAAGGTGTGCGTCCCCATATTCGCACAACAAACGGCAAAGTGGTTTAAGATTCTGCTGGGCGCAACTGGAGAGCGAAATGAACGAAAAGAAACTCAACATAGACATCGTTTCCGACGTGGTCTGACCCTGGTGCTTCATCGGGAAGCGCAAGCTGGAGAAGGCGTTGAGCCTCTACCACGAACGCCATCCCGATGGGCCGGAGCCGGCCGTGCGCTGGCTGCCGTTTCAATTGAATCCGGACCTGCCCGAGGACGGTATTCCGCGCGAGGATTACGTTGCGCGGAAATTCGGCGCTCGCGGCAAGGGCGTCAACGAGCGGGTGACCCTGGCCGGCCGCCAGGTCGGCATCCCGTTCGCGTACGAGAAGATGAAGGTCCAGCCCAACACGCTCAACGCGCACCGGCTGCTGTGCTACGCCGAGCGCGCCGGCAAGCAGGACGAGCTGGCCGAGGAACTGTTCCGCGCTCACTTCATGGAGGGCGCCAATCTCACCGACCGGGAAACGCTCGCCGGCATCGCCGCGCGCGCCGGGCTCGAGCGCAAGGCGGCGGCGGACTATCTCGCCGGCAACGCGGACCGCGACCAGATCGCCCGGGCGGAGGTCGAGGCGCGGAGCGCCGGCATCGGCGGCGTGCCGTACTTCATCTTCAACCGCAAGCTCGGCGTCTCCGGCGCGCAGGACCCGGAGGCGTTGCTGGACGCGATGGAGCAGGCGCTATCCGAAGGATGAAGGATGAAGGATGAAGGCGGAAGGCTCACCTGACGGCGACGACGCTTTCCTCATCCCTCGTCATGCCTGACACCACCTACCGCAACGCGCTCCCGCTCCAGAGCATGCTGCTGGAGTACCGTCTGGAGGCGGTGCTCGGGGCCGGCGGCTTCGGCATGACCTACCTCGGGCGGGACACCCATCTCGAGAAGCACGTCGCGATCAAGGAGTACCTGCCCACCGATCTCGTGGTGCGCGCGCTCGACGGCAGCATCGTTCCGATCACGGGCGAGCTGAAGGGCGAGTTCGATTGGGGCCTCGAGCGCTTCATCCTGGAGGCGCGCACCCTCGCGAAGTTCAGCCACCCGCACATCGTGCGCGTGATCCGTTTTTTCCAGGCGAACGCCACCGGCTACATGGTGATGGACTACGAGAAGGGCGAGTCGCTCCACCAGATGTTGAAGCGCGGCGAGCGGCCGGACGAGGCGAGGCTGAAGGGCATAGTGATGCCGCTGCTCGACGGGTTGCAGGCGGTACACGCGACGGGCTTCCTCCACCGCGACATCAAGCCGAGCAACATTTTCGTCCGCGAGTCCGGCAGTCCGGTGCTGATCGACTTCGGCGCGGCGCGCCATGCCATCGGCGCGACCCGCAGCCTCACCTCGGTGCTGACGCCGGGCTACGCGCCGCTCGAGCAGTATTCGAGCGACGGACACCAGGGGCCGTGGTCGGACATCTACGCCATGGCCGGCGTGCTGTTCCGGGCCCTGGTGAACGAGAATCCGCCGGACGCGGTGAGCCGGATGAAGGGCGATACGCTTCCCGCGAAGCTCGCCCTCGCGCGCGGCCGGGTGAGCGAGCCGTTCCTGCGGGCGGTGGAATGGGCGCTTGCGCTCGACGAGAAGCAGCGGCCGCAAAGCGTCCAGGAATGGCAGCGCGCGCTGGCAGGGCAGGCGGGAGCGCGCGACACGACGCGGATGGCTTTGCAGTCAACCCCCACGTTCATTTCCGCCCCCCCGCCCCCGATAGCGCCGCCGGCGCCCGTCGCGAGGGCGCCCACGCGGCCCGCTTCCGGGAAATCAGGCTCCGGCTGGCGCTGGGTCGGAATCGCCGCGGTCGTGCTGGTTCTGGTTGTTGCTTTCAGCGCGTGGAACAGGCAGCGCCCGGCACGGACGGTGGTTCCCGAAGCAGCGCGGCCCGCGCCCGCAGTCGCCTCGCCTTCTTTCGAGGCGGCGGCGCCCGAGCCAAAGCCTGCCGTCGAGCAGCAATTTCCCGATCCGGGCGACGCGACTCGCGACCGGCCCGAGCGCGCGCGCGCCGACCGGCCTGGCGACAAGCAGCGGCCCGGCCTGGAGGAATTCCGGCGGAAAGTATTCCAGGAATTCCGCTCGGGCGACCGCGATGACGACGGCTATCTGTCGCGCGAGGAGGTCCGCAGCCGGTTTCCCGGCATGGAGCGTGAGTACGGGCGCGTGGACGGTGACGGCGACGGCCGCATCTCGCCGGAAGAGTTCTTGCGGCTGCGGCGGTTCCAGGCTCAGCAACGACTCAAGAAGCAGTGACGAGGTGACGCGGTGACATTCACCGGGTCAGCAGGAACTCGCGCACGACCCGGATCTGGTCGTCCGCCATCAGCATCGGCGCGTGCCCGAGGCCCGCGAATTCCACCAGCCGCGGCCGCGGACCGCGCCCGGTCATGGCGGCCGCGGTTTCCTTCAGCAGCAGGTCCGACTGCGCGCCCCGGATGAGCAGCGTGGGGCAGGTGATGGCGTCCCAGTGCTGCCAGAGGTCCACGTCCGCGAGCGGCTGCTTCCGGAACGGGATGGCGATCCCCGGGTCGTAGCGGAACCCCCAGGAGCCATCCTTGAATTGCTTTGCGCTGTGAACGGCGAGGTGCCGCCACTGCGCGTCGGTGAGCGGGCCGAATGGCGCGGACACGATGCGAACCATGGCCTCCAGCTCGTCGAGCGTCCCAAAACGCGGGTCCGTGCCGACATAGGTGCGAAGCCGCTCGAGCGCAGCCTTGGGGATGACAGCGCCGACATCGTTCAGCACCAGCCTTTCGATGGGCGTGTTGGGGCGCGAGGCGAGCAGCATGCCGAGGATGCCGCCCATCGAAGTGCCGACCCAGTGGATCTTTCGCTGCCTGCCTCCGGCCGTGACGCGGGCGATCAGCGCCGTCAGGTCGGCACAGTACTGGGGGTAGGAATAGTCCCCCTTTGCGGGCAGCCAGTCGCTGCGGCCGCGGCCGGCGACATCGGGGCAGATCACCCGGAATTCCGGCAGCAGCGCCTGCGCAAGGAAGTCGAAATCGCGGCAGTTGCGGGCGAGACCGTGCACGCAGATCGCGAGGCGATCCGCGGCGCGGTCGCCCCACTCCACGTAGTGCATGCGGTGAAACCCCTTGCTGGAGAGGCACAGTACGTGATCGCTCTTCATGCTCGGTCGGCGGCGGTCCTGTCGCGAAAGAGTTTACCGCCTCTGTAAAACAGCACCATGCCCGCGAGCTGGATCAGGTGGTAGAGGTCGTTGTGGTTCAGGTGCTCATGCAGGGCGATGCCGTGATACTGGACTGCGGCGGCCGCGGCCGATACCCCGATCCCGGCAATCACCCAGAACGAGGCCTCGTCCCGACGGGTGGCGGCGGACCAGCCATGCAGGAGGGCGAGCGCTGCCATTGCGATCGTGGTGTCGAGCACGACGTAGCGGTATGCATCGTGGGCGAGCATCCACGCCGTGTACGCCGCAAGCTGCGCGGCGGCGATGGCGAGAAGCACGGTGCGCCCCGTGCCGCGCATCGTGGCGAACACGCTCCCTGCCATCATTCCGAAGCTGAACACACCGATGGCAAGCACCGTGATCTTCCAGCTGAGCGCGTAGGTGGCCGCGCTCATCACCGTGGCGAAGCCATGATGCGTGCCGCCAAGCAGGGCGGATACCGCCGCCGCGCCGAACGCGAGCGCCCACCATCTTCGGGCGCGCTCCCCGCCTGCATCCCGGTACAGGCGCAAACCAAGCACGGCGCTGACCGCGCCGAGCGCGTAGTCGGTGATCAGGGTCACCGGCTCGCTGATCATGGCCGATGCCCTCCTGCGTTCACAACATGAACAATCCGGCGCACCCGGCGCCGACGAAGACGACGAGATGTGCCCAGCTCCAGTAGCGGTAGCGGGCGCCGATCTTGTCGGGCAATTCGTTCGCGAGCAGGAACAGCCGCCCGTCGGCGGGCTTGCGCAGGATGTGGACGCCATCCGTCGAGCGCGACCGCACTTGGGCGTGGACCCCGCGCACCTCGCGCCGCGCCTGCAGCCGGGCGAGCTCCCATTCCTTCATGCTGATCCTGCCGTCGCGGTCGAGGTCGAAGCGTTCATGCAGCTGCCGCTGGTCCGCTTTCCATTGCGCGAGCAGCGCGCCCACATCGGCGCGCTCGTCGCCGGGCGCGACCGCCGCGGCGGTGGTGGTGCTGAACTCGCCGATGGCGTAGACGACGGACTTGGGGCGCAGCAGCCACTCGGTGTAGCGGCGGTCAAATTCGTCCCAGTGCCTGCGGTCGTGAGTCAGCACTTCCGCGCCCTCCGGGGAAATCACGCACTGGCCGGTGTCGTCCACCAGCAGGAACTGCTCCACGCTCGAACCGGAGTCCACCGTCTGCCACTTGTTGTTCGAGCCCTTTTCCTCGACCCGGTACGTGAACCAGCAACACGGCGTACGGCTCAGCTTGCTCAGGATCGGCTCGCCGGGAAGGAGCTCGGTGCGCCCGAAGAGCTCGACGTAGCCCTGTGCGGCGGAGGCGACCCGGGAGGTGGGGAGATCGTGGATGTAGCGGTAGCGCCGGTAGTTCGCAATCCAGGCGAAGAAGCTCACCCCCGACATGGCGAGCAGCGCGTAGGGCCAGACCTCCACCCTTTCGGCCTGGATCGCGACTCCAAGGATGACAAGGTGAATGATGCCCGACAGCCATCCCGGCTGGTGCATCCGCGATGACGGGTTGAAGGTTATCTCCATCTGCCCCGACCCGGATCGCTAGCGATGTCGTGCAATCCCTTCCCCCCTTGAGGGGGAAGGTTGGATGGGGGGTGACGGAAGACTTTCAGGATCCAAACAGCTTCTTGACGTCGACGTCTGCCTTCTCCTCGCCCTGGAACTCGAGCAGCTGCGCCGGCTTGAAGTTGAACATGCCGGCGATGATGGAGTCCGGGAACTGCTCGATGCGCACGTTGTTGACGTTCACCGACTCGTTGTAGAACTCGCGCCGGTCGGCGATGCCGTTCTCGAGGCTCGAGATGCGCGTCTGCAGCTGCTGGAAGGTCTGGTTGGTCTTCAAATCGGGGTAGGCCTCGGCCAGCGCGAAGAGGCTCCCCAGCGTCGCGCGCA
>DASWHI010000090.1:0-12294 GCA_036398235.1 Burkholderiales bacterium | reverse complement strand
GTGCGGGTGCTGGAAACGCACATTTCCTGGGTCCTGCTGACGGGCGAGTACGCCTACAAGATCAAGAAGCCCGTCAATCTCGGCTTCCTCGACTTCTCCAGCCTCGAGCTGCGCCGCCACTACTGCGAGGAGGAGCTGCGGCTGAACCGCCGGTTCGCCCCGGAGCTCTACCTCGATCTCGCCGAGATCCGCGGCACGCCCGCGGCGCCGCGCGTCGGCGGCGACGGCCCGGTGCTCGAGTATGCGGTCCGGATGCGCGAGTTTCCGCAGGCCTCGCTCGCGAGCCGCGCGCTCGCCGGCGGAACGTTCGGCGCGGCCGAGGTCGATGCGCTCGCGGCGCTCGTCGCGCAGTTCCACGCCGGCGCGCCGCGTACGCGGGAGCAGGAGAGCTTTGGCACGCCCGACGCGGTGCTGTCCGCCGCGATTCAGAACTTCGAGCAGATGCTGCCGCTCGCCAGGGCCGCGCCCGATGACCGGGCAATGCGCGCGCTGCGCCTCTGGACCGGGCGCGAATTCGAGGCGCGCAGCGGCGTCTTCGCGGCGCGCAGGAAGCAGGGCTTCGTGCGCGAATGCCACGGCGACCTGCACCTCGGCAACATCGTCCTGCTGGAAGGGCGGCCGGTGCCCTTCGATTGCATCGAGTTCAATGACCGCCTGCGCTGGATCGATGTCATGAGCGAGGCCGCCTTTCTCGCGATGGACCTCGAGGATCGCGGCCGCCGCGATCTCGCGTGGCGCTTCCTCAACCGCTACCTCGAGGCGACCGGCGACTACGGCGGGCTCGCCGTGCTGCCCTTCTACCTCGTCTACCGCGCGCTGGTGCGCGCCAAGGTGCATCTCATGCGCTCGCGGCAGAGCGGCCTGCGGCGTCCCGAGCGGGCGCGGCTCACGCGCGCTTTCGAGGACTACCTGCGCCTCGCGGGCCGGCTCGCCGCGCCGGAGCGCCCCGCGCTGATCCTTGCCCACGGCCTCTCCGGCTGCGGCAAGACGACGCTCACGCAGCCGCTGGTCGAGGCACTGGGGGCGATCCGCGTGCGCTCCGATCTCGAGCGCAAGCGCGCGCACGGCGTCGCGCCGCTCGCGTCGAGCGGATCCGGGGTGGGAGGCGGCCTCTACAGCGCGGTGATCAACGCGGCGACTTACCGGCGCCTCGGCGAACTCGCCCAGGAGGCACTGCGTGCCGGGTTCCCGGTCGTGGTCGACGCCGCATTTCTGAAGCGCGCCGAGCGCGACGCGTTCCGGGCGATCGCGGAACGGCTCGGCGTGCCGTTCACGATCCTCGACTTCCACGCCCCGCTGGAGGTGCTGCGCGCGCGCATCACCGAGCGCCTCGCCCGTGCGGATGACGCCTCGGAAGCCGATCTCGCCGTGCTCGAGCACCAGCTTCGCGTCCGCGAGCCGCTGACGCCGGCCGAAATGGCCGCATCCTGCGCAGTGGACGCGACCGTGCCCGCCGCGCACGAGATGTGGCACCCGCTGATCGAACGACTCCACCGGCCCGCCGGCGGCAAGGCCCACCGTCCGGCCGCTCGCGCTCCTGGTCCTGACGATGGTCAGATCACTTGAACCTCGCTGGCGCGAGCTCGGAAGATTCCTCGACCACACCGCCGAAGCGATCCTCGTCACCGATGCGAAGACCCGGATCATCTACATCAACCGCTCCTTCACCCGGGTCACGGGCTACGCGTGGAACGACGTTTCCGGCAAGACCCCGCGGCTGCTGCACTCGGGCCGCCAGCCCGCGCAGTTCTACGCCCACATGTGGAAATGCATCCACTCGACCGGGCGCTGGCAGGGCGAGATCTGGAACCGCCGCAAGAGCGGCGAGATCTACCCCGAGTGGCTGTCCATCACCGCAGTGCGGGGCGGCGGGGGCAAGGTGGAGCACTATCTGGCGATATTCTCGGACATCACGCTGCGCAAGCGCGAGCAGCGGGAGCTCTACGATCTCGCGACCCACGACGCCCTGACCGGCCTGCCCAACCGCTACTTCTTCAGCGAACGCTTCCGGCACGCCATGGTGCGCGCGAAACGCGCGGCGAGCCTCGTCGCGCTGCTCTACCTGGACCTCGACGGCTTCAAGCCGGTCAACGACGCGCTCGGGCACAAGTGCGGAGACAAGCTGCTGCAGACGGTCGCGCGGCGCCTGCGGCGGTCGGTGCGGGAAGAGGACACGATCGCGCGGCTGGGCGGAGATGAATTCGCCGTCATTCTCGAGCAGCTGTCGCGGCCGCGGGACGCCGCGGCGACCGCGAGAAAGCTGCTCCACGCGCTCGCCCGTCCGTACCTGCTGGAGGGGCACAAGGCGAAACTCACGGCGAGCATCGGCATCACCGTCTATCCGCTCGATGGTGCAGATGTCGACACGCTGGTCAAGCGCGCGGACGGCGCAATGTACCGGGCCAAGACCGAGCGCAGGAACGACTACCGGTTCTGGGGCGACCCGGCGCTCTACTTGCGGGCCGACGCACCGGCCCGCCGCAAGCGACGCCGGTCAGGGCACCAGTAGCACCGGCAATGGCGAGAGATGCAGGACCTTGGTCGCGACCGAGCCCAGGATAAGGCTCGCGACGGCACCCATGCCACGGGTGCCCATCACGATCATTTCGCAGTGGTGGGTCGTTGCGAGGCGGGCGATGGACGGCGCGGGCTCGCCGATCTCGACGTGGGACTGGCACTCGACCCCGGCTGCGCCGAGCGCGGCGGCCGCGGGTGCAAGCTCCCGGGCGCCTTGTTGCTTGAGCGGCTCCTCGAGGCGGTGGACTTCGGACAGGCGGCCGTCGAACAGCACGTTCTTCATCGGAATCGGCGGCTGGACGTTGAGGAGCAGCGCCTCGAGCTTCTGCCGCATGCTGTCCTTCATCCGGATTACGTGCTTGACCGTGCGTGCCGAATGCTCCGAGCCGTCAATCGCTACCAGTATGCGCAAGACCCGTTCTCCCACGCCGTACTGCCCAGATGCTTTTCCCTTGCCAGTCCCATCTCCTCACCGAATTCTCCGCTAGTCCCGCACGGCCACCTTGATCTGCATCAAGCGGCACCAAACAGGAGCAGCCCGCCCACGACGCCGAGCGCGGGCGCGGCCACCAGCAGCCCGAATTGCGCGAGCATGGCGCGCCCGCCGAGAAAGCCGAGCAGGGCGAGCTTGAATGCGACCGCCGCGAGGTAGGCGAAGCCAATCGCGATGACGGCAACGCCAGCGCCGATCGAGCCGGTGTTGACGAGTTGCAGGCTGGAAAGCGTGATGGCGTCAACATCCACGAAGCCCGAAACGACCGCCAGCGCGTAGAGGCCGCCGGCGCCCACTTGCTCGGACAGCCACGCCGAGACAAAAAGGACGAGCGCATACAACGCTCCGAACCCCACCGCCACGCGCAGGCGGGTCGGATTGGAGAGCTCCGGCGCCTGGAGTTCCGGCGCCGCCGACCCCTTGCGGAACTGGCGCACCAGCGCGGCCACGCCGACCGCGAGCCCCGTTCCGATAACCGGCAGCAGCATGGAGAGCGCTCCGGGAGCAACCACCGCGCTGAGCACGGCGAGCCTCACGAGCACCACCAGATTGGAAATCACGATGATGGCGCCGCCGATCGGCAGCATGGCGGCCTGGGATCGGGCCTCGCGCGCATAGACGAGCGTCGTCGCGGTGCTCGAGACGAGGCCCCCGAAAATGCCGACGAGCACCAGGCTCTGGCGCGTCCCGATCAGCCGCAGCGCCAGGTAGCCGATAAGGCTCACCCCCGAAACCACCACGACCATGAGCCAGATGTGATGGGGATTGAGGACTCCGTAGGGACCGATCCCCCGGTCCGGAAATAGCGGCAGGATGATGAAGGTGAGCACCGCGAACTGGAGAATGCTCGCGACGTCCTGCCGGCTCAGGCGCGCCGAGAGGCCGTGCAGCTCGGTCTTGAAATGCAGGAGCATCGTGGCCACGATGGCGACGCTCACCGCGAGCTGGCTGCGGTCGTGCCACACCATGACGCCGAGCCCGTAGCACAGCAGCACCGCGATCACTGTGGTGGTGCCCGAGTCGGCCTCCGGCTCCTCCGAGCGGTGATACGCCGCGACGATCATCACGCCGACCAGCGCCAGGCCCGTCGCCACGATCCACGCGCTGCCTACGGCGTCCGCGACCAGCGCTGCAATGGTGCCGAAGAGACCGACCAGGCCGAAGGTGCGCAGCCCCGCCTTGGCGCTCGGCGTCTTCTCGCGCTGCAGGCCGAGCAGCAGCCCGATCGCAAGGCCGGTCAGGAGCTTGAAGGGGGTGGCGAGCTCGTGGGCAAACGCGAAGGATCCGTCCATGCTGGGCCTCGCGCCTAACCTAGCGGCAGCCCCGGGGGTCGGGGTTGATCTGGGTCAAGCCGGCGGATCATCGCTCATCCCGTCTACGGCGACGGGCTGAGCGTCACGGCCATCCGGATACTAGCGTGCCCGGCACGGACTTTGACGTGGGTCAAAGCGCGCGCGGGGCGTAGCGTAGACAATTTGCGGTTATGCCAAGGGCGCGACCGTCATCTCACCCGCCGAGATTGCTCCTGGTCAACCCGCGGTTTCCCGAGAGTTTCTGGAGTTTCCGCTGGGCGGTCGATGAAATACTCCCAGGCAAGCGCGCCATCAATCCGCCGCTCGGACTTGCCACCCTCGCCGCCCTGTGCCCCCCGCACTGGACGGTCGAGATCGTGGACGAGAACATCGAGGCCGTGCCGCGCGCGCCGCGCGCGGACATCGTCGGCGTGTGCGGAATGGGCGTTCAACATGCCAGGCAAGCCGAGCTGATCGCTTATTACCGCAAGCGCGGCTACTTCGTGGTGGCGGGGGGCAGCTACGCCTCGCTTTGCCCGGAACGCTACGCGCCGCTCGCCGACGCGGTGATCGCCGGGGAGGCGGAGTATGTCTGGCCGAGGTTCTGCGCCGATTACGAGGGCGGCACGCCGCAGGCGCTCTACCGCGAGACCGGCGTCGTCGCCCTGTCCGACTCGCCTGTTCCCCGCTTCGACTTGCTCAAGCTCGACCGCTACACCACGGCCACGCTGCAGTTCTCGCGCGGCTGCCCGTTCCTGTGCGAATTCTGCGACATCATCGTGATGTTCGGGCGCAAGCCGCGCTACAAGACGCCGGAACAGGTCGCACGCGAGCTCGACGCGCTCAGGGCGCGCAACGTGCGCAGCGTCTTCTTCGTGGACGACAACCTGATCGGCAACAAGGCGGCCGCCAAGACGCTCCTGCGCTTCCTGCGCGAGTATCAGGAACGACACCGCTACCGTTTCGACTTCGGTACCGAGGCCTCGCTCAACATGGCTCAGGACCGGGAACTGATGGAGCTCTTCCGCGCGGCCCATTTCACCTGGGTTTTCATCGGCATCGAATCGCCCGATCCGGAAGCGCTCAGGGAGACGCGCAAGACGCAGAACACACACGAGGACATCCTGATCTCGGTGCGCCGAATCTACTCCTACGGGATCGACGTGCTCGCCGGCTTCATCGTGGGCTTCGACAGCGACACGCCGGCGACCTTTGACCTGCAGTACCGGTTCATCCGCGAATCGGGCATCCAGGTCGCGATGGTCGGGCTGCTCACGGCCCTCCCCCGCACCCCGCTTCACGAGCGGCTGCGGCGCGAGGGACGGCTGATCGAGCAGGCCGAGGGCACCGACAACACCAAGGTCGGCACCAACATCGTGCCGAAGCGGATGCGCTACCAGGAAATGATGGACGGGTATGTCGCGCTCTACCGGCGGCTGCTGTCGGACCGGGCGATCGCGGACCGCGTGCGCAACAAGCTGCGCCATCTTCGCCGCCCCGTGTATCGCGGCGAGTACGGGGCCGCCGGCGCGCCCGGCATCCTCGCCCGCCTCCTCCTCAAGGGCATCCTTCGCGGCGGCTGGCCGCGTCTCTATCACTTCGCGCGCAGCCTGCCGTGGCTCCAGCCCGGGAAGCTGCCGCTCGCGATCCTGGACTGGATTGGGGCGATCGCGATGCGCAATTACGCCGACCGCCACCTCGTTCCGCCCCGGCCCGGCGACGCTGCGCTGGCCGGAAAATGGTTCGCCTCGTTCGAGCGCGCGATCTTCCATTACCTGCGTGACGGCCGCGCCAGCGCCGAGCTGAGCCACGCCGCCGGAGCGTCGCCGCGGGTGAGCATCCGGTTCATGTGCGGGCTCGATCAGGCTTTCTTCAGGCGCTGCCTGCCGCGCCTGGTGCGCCTGCTGCGGCGCTCGCGCGCCTCCCTCATGCTGGTCGTGGAGGAGATCGAGATACATCAGGTCCGCAACCTCCAGCGCCTGCTGCGCGGCCTCGCCCGCTACGGCGACCGGGTCTCGATCGAGATCAACGACCGCCTGCGCGACCTCGTCGCCGTCGATTCCTCGATGTTCCACCTGGTGCTCGAGCGCCCCCGCGCAAACTGACCCGCTGGGGCGCGCGGGCATGCCCGCGCTCGCGTTGATATCATGTGAGCCCGTGGGCCAGACTGCCATTCATTCAGCGCGTCCTGGCGCGGGCGTGGCCGGGCACGCCCGCGCGGGATGGGAACGCCGCATCGCCGCCTGGCTGATCGCTTGTTGCGCGCTCGTCTTCGCCATGGTGGTGCTGGGCGGCGTGACCCGGCTCACGCGCTCGGGGCTTTCCATCGTGGAGTGGCAGCCGATCGTCGGCACGCTGCCGCCGCTCACCTCCGCCGACTGGCAGGAACTCTTCCTCAAGTACCAGCAAACCCCCGAGTACCGGAGGGTGAACCCCGGCATGAGCCTGGAGGGCTTCAAGGGCATCTTCTGGCTCGAATACTTTCACCGCCTGCTCGGGCGACTGATCGGTATCGCTTTCTTCGTACCCCTGCTTTATTTCCTGTGGCGGCGCGCGCTCACGCCGCCGCTCGCATGGAAGCTTGGTGGCATTTTTCTGCTGGGCGCGTTGCAGGGCGCGATGGGCTGGTACATGGTGGCGAGCGGACTGATTGACGATCCGCGGGTAAGCCACTACCGGCTGACGGCGCATCTCGTGCTCGCCTTCGCGATCTATGCCGCGATGCTGTGGCTTGCGCTCGATCTGCTGTCGCCCGCGCCCGCCCGGGCGGCGGCGTCCGGGCGCCTTGGTCGGCTGCGGCGCCTCGCGTGGACGGTCACCCTACTGGTAATCGCGATGGTGTTGACCGGGGGGCTCGTCGCCGGCATCCGCGCGGGATACGCCTACAACACCTTTCCGCTCATGAACGGGCGCTGGGTGCCGCCGGAGATCTTCCTGATCGAGCCGTGGTACCTGAACTTCTTCAACAACATGGCGACGGTCCAGTTCGACCATCGCCTGGTCGCCTGGCTGCTGGCGGTCGCGGTTCCCTGGCTGTGGTACGAAGCCGGCCGGGCGGAGCTGCCGGCGCGCGCGCGCCGGCTCACGCATTTCCTGCTCGCGGCGCTCGCGCTTCAGATCGCGCTCGGCATCTCGACTCTGCTGCTCGCCGTCCCGGTCGCGCTCGCCGCGGCGCACCAGGCCGGGGCGCTCGTCGTCTTTACGGCCGCGCTTGCGGTGACCCACGCGCTGCGCGGCGCGGGTGCTACCCGTTCGGGCCAACCCCTATCGGCGGCGGGGCCAGGTTGACGATGCGCTCGAAGAGCTTCTCGAAATCCCGGTTGTCGCGGTCGGCCGCGAGCGGATCGCGGTTTTCCGCGAAGGCACGATCGATCGCCTGCCAGTCCTGCGCGCTGAGCAGGCGCTCCGCCATCGGGAACACGATGCTTTCCTCCTTGTGCATGTGGTTCCGGTATTCCCGGACGAATTTCGCGACGGCCTCCGCGAACGCCTGGAATTCCCGGTCGCCGCCCTCCTCGTAGCGCACGAGGCATTGCTCGAGCCGCCTCAGTGCATTGCCCCCCGCAGCATGTTCCCGCTCCAGGTCGGCGACGGCGGCGGCGGCATCCCCGCCGCGGTTGCGCAGCGCACTGAACAGGAAGCGGTCCTCCTTGGGATGATGCATGCGCTCGGAAAAGGTATCGAGGTAGTAGATCATCGCGCGGAATACGCGCGGGTCGATCTTCGCCTTCCGCATGCGGATCCTGTCCACCAGGTATTCCATGCCGTGCAGGATCGCGGCGATCGAGCGGTGCTCGTCGCGGATGATGTCCATTGTCTTTGCCATGGGCGCCTCGCTGGTATTCTCAGGGTCCCTGCCCCGACAATCTGGCAGATTACGCCGCCAGCCGGCTTGACGCAGATCAACCTTGCCCCCGGCCCTCCGCACGCGCCCGGCTGTCGCAACCGGCGCGCCTGTGGTAGCTTTTCCCGCTCTCGCGTCCCCGCCAGCCGATGAACCTGCACCGCCTGCTCCAGCAACGCGCATCCGAGGGCCGTCCGCTCCGCGTCGCATTGATCGGCGCCGGGAAATTCGGCTCGATGTTCCTCGCGCAGGCGCGGCGCACGCCGGGCCTCCACATCGTGGCCGTAGCCGATCTCGACCCTTCGCGGGCGCGCGACGCCCTGGCGCGCGTCGGGTGGGATGCGCAGCGTTACCGCGCCCGCTCGCTCGACGAGGCCTATCGAAGCGGGACGACCTGCGTGACCGACGACGCTGCGGGCGCGATCGCCTCGGACGCGGTGGAGATCGCAATCGACGCGACCGGCAGCCCCGCCGCCGGCATCCGGCACGCGCTCGCCTGTTGCAGGCACGGCAAGCACATCGTGATGGTAAACGTCGAAGCGGACTGCCTGGCGGGGCCGCTCCTCGCCCGTTACGCGCGCGAGGCCGGCGTCATCTATACGCTCGCCTACGGCGATCAGCCCGCGCTGATCTGCGAGCTGGTGGACTGGGCGCGCGCTGCCGGCTTCGATGTGGTGGCGGCCGGCAAAGGCACGAAGTATCTCCCTGCCTACCACGAGTCGACGCCCGCTACCGTCTGGGGCCATTACGGCTTTACGCCCGAGCAGGTCGAGCGCGGGGATTTCAACGCGCAGATGTTCAATTCGTTCCTCGACGGCACCAAGTCCGCGATCGAGATGGCGGCGGTGGCGAACGCGACCGGCCTCGCGCCGGGGCCGGACGGACTCTCCTTCCCGCCGTGCGGCGTGGACGATCTGCCGCGCGTGCTGAAGCCCGCGGCCGAGGGCGGCGTGCTGCACCACCGCGGCCAGGTCGAGGTCGTCTCCAGCCTCGAGCGCGACGGGCGGCCGGTCGCGCGCGACCTGAGGTGGGGCGTATACGTCACGTTTGCCGCGGACAGCGAGTATGTGAAGCGCTGCTTCAGCGAATACGGTCTCGCCACCGATGAGTCCGGAAATTACGCCGCGATCTACAAGCCCTATCACCTCATCGGGCTCGAGCTGGGGATTTCGGTTGCGAGCGCCGGATTGCGGCGCGAGGCGACGGGGACGCCTACCGGATTTCGCGGCGACGTGGTGGCGGTGGCGAAGCGCGACCTCAAGGCCGGCGAATCGCTGGATGGCGAAGGCGGCTACACCGTGTGGGGGCGTCTCATGCCGGCGCGCGACTCCCTTGCCTGCGGGGGTTTGCCGATCGGCCTCGCCCATGGCGTCAAGCTCATCCGCTCGGTCAGCAAAGGCAATACGGTTACTGCGCGCGACGTCGCCATGCCGGAAACGGAGACGGCGCGGGTCCGCCTTGAGATGGAAACGCTGTTCGCCGCTGAGCTCGGAGTTCGAAGTTCCGAGGCCAATGTTCAAGGTCGCGGGACTCACCCTGGGCCCAAGACTTGAAACCTTGAACCTTGAACCTTAAACTCGCCGTGTATGCAGCGGCGGGATTTCATCAAGGTTTGCGCGGTCGGGGCAACGGTCAGCGCAAATAATCTTTTCGCGGCGCAGGGCCTCAAGCCACGGTTTTACGCGCGCAGCCTGCTCACTGACGAGGGCGGCCGGCCGCTGCGGGCTGCAAGCCTGGTCGCCGGGCGCAATTACATCTTCCACTACCCGTTCGAGAGCACGCCCTGCTTTCTCCTGAACCTCGGCAAGCCGACGGTGCGCGGCGTGCAGCTGAAAACCGAGGACGGGGCCACCTACGAGTGGGCCGGAGGCGTCGGGCCCAACCTGGCGATCGTCGGCTATTCGGCAATCTGCGCGCACCGCATGAGCTACCCGACGCCGCAGATCAGCTTCATCAGCTTCCGCGAAAAATCGACTGCGTCCGCGGTCATGCGTCCCAACACCATCCATTGCTGCTCCGAGCACAGCGAGTACGATCCGGCGGCGGGCGCGAAAGTGGTCGGCGGGCCGGCCCCGCAGCCGCTCGCCGCGGTCCTGCTCGAGCACGACGCGAAGAGCGACGCCCTGCACGCGATCGGCACCCTGGGCGGGGAGATGTTCAACGCATTTTTCGCCAAGTACGAATTCAAGCTTGCGCTGGATTACGGCGACGGCAGGACGCGCCAGCGGGTCGCGGGCCGCACGGTGGTGAAGGACCTTGAGAAATTCTGCAAGCAGCAGGTTCGCTGTTAGGGATGATAGTATTACCGTTGCTCGTTCCGATCGTTCACCGAGGAGGGAAATCATGAAGAAATGCGTATTGGCCGCAGCCTGCGGCGCAGTGCTCTTTTCCGGCTGCGCCATGATGGAAGAAAAGGAGACGACCGCGAGCGCCACGCTCGAGCCGCGCAGCGGGTCGAACGTGCGGGGGACCGTCACCTTCACCCAGGTCGGCGATCTCGTGCGCGTCAGCGGGTCCGTCACCGGCCTTACCAAGGGCCCCAAGGGCTTCCACATCCACGACAAGGGTGACTGCAGCGCGCCGGATGCGATGAGCGCCGGCGGCCATTTCAATCCGACGAAGAGCAAGCACGGGGGGCCGTACGAGCCTGCGAAGCACGCCGGCGACCTCGGAAACCTCGCCTTCAGCCCCGCTGGCGAAGCAAAGTTCAGCTTCGTGGTGGGCGACATCTCCGTGAGCAGCAGCCGGCCCGACGGCATCATCGGCCGTGCGGTGGTCGTGCACGCGGCCGCTGACGATCTCAAGACCGATCCCACCGGCAACTCCGGCGGGCGCGTCGCCTGCGGCGTGATCAAGTAGCACGCTCGCGCAAGAGCGCCGTACCATCCCCGGGAATGATCCCGTGGCTGGGCCCCGGGGACCCGTTTCCCCCGGTCGAGCGCGCGCTCGAGGAACCCAACGGCCTGCTCGCAGCCGGCGCCGATCTCTCGGAGGCGAGGCTGCTCGACGCCTACGCCAGCGGGATCTTCCCCTGGTACAGCGCGGGCCAGCCGGTGCTGTGGTGGAGTCCCGATCCCCGCATGGTGCTCATTCCCGCCGAACTGAGAATCCCGCGCTCTCTCAAGAAACGACTCGCCCGACGCGACTATGAAGTCCGCGCCGACAGCGCCTTCGAGGAGGTGATCCGCGCCTGCGCCGAGCCGCGCCGCGGCCAGGAGGGGACCTGGATCACGGACGACATGGCCGAGGCCTACCTGCGACTCCACCGCTCCGGCCGCGCGCACTCGGTCGAGACGTGGATCGGCGGCACGCTCGCGGGCGGTCTCTACGGCGTCGAGCTCGGACACATGTTCTACGGCGAGTCCATGTTCGCGCGCGTGCCCGACGCGTCCAAGATCGCGCTCGCGCACCTCGTGCGGCAGCTCGCGCGCCGCGATTGCGCGATGATCGACTGCCAGATGAAAACTCAGCTCCTCGCCCGCTTCGGTGCGCACGAGATCCCGCGCCGGGAATTTGTACGAAAGCTCACGGAATTGGTAAACTATCCGCGTACGGGACGGACGTGGAGCCTCGACGATGACTTATTTGACTGAGTTCCCGCTGTCGGTGCTGCAGTTCTACGCGACTGCGCCCTACCCGTGCAGCTACCTGCCGGAGCGCATGGCGCGCTCGCAGGTCGCGACGCCGAGTCATCTCATCGACGGCCCGGTGTACTCGGAGCTGGTGCGGGCGGGCTTCCGCCGCAGCGGCGCCTTCACTTACCGCCCGTACTGCGATCACTGCCGTGCCTGCGTGCCGGTGCGCGTCCTCGCGCAGGAATTCCAGCCCTCGCGCACCCAGCGCCGCACGTCGAAGCGCCACGGGACGCTCAAGGCCGAGATGCTCGATCTCAAGTACAGCACCGAGCACTACCAGCTCTATCTCCGCTACCAGTCGCGGCGGCATTCGGGCGGCGGCATGGACCAGGACAGCCGCGAGCAGTACCGCCACTTCCTCCTGCAGAGCAACGTCGAGTCGCGGCTGATCGAGTTCCGCGAGAACGGCGCGCTGCGCATGGTCTCCATCGTCGACCGGCTGCAGGACGGGCTGTCCTCGGTCTACACCTTCTTCGACCCCGACGTCGCCGGCGCGAGCTTCGGTACCTTCAA
>DASWHI010000089.1:0-10294 GCA_036398235.1 Burkholderiales bacterium | reverse complement strand
TCCCCATTATAGCGTTTACGATCTGTAACCGATTCAGATATAATGCTTTTCTCCGTTTGAGGTGCAGTCATGCCGATCTACGAATACCGTTGCGGCGCGTGCGGCCACGAGAAGGAGGTGCTGCAGCGCATGAGCGACAAGCCGCTGACCAAGTGCCCGGAGTGCGGCAAACGCACTTTTCAGAAGTTGGTGAGCGCGGCGGGCTTCCAGTTGAAGGGCACCGGGTGGTACGCGACCGACTTCAAGAACAGCGGCGCGAAGCCGGCGGCCAAGAAGGGCAAGTCGGAATCAAAGCAGGACAAGTCCGCCGACAGCTCCGGCACGGAGCCCTCCAAGCCCGCTGCTGCCTGCGGCGCGGGCGCCTGCCCGGCCTGCAGTTAGTCCCGGCGCGCGGCTCGCCGCGCGTTCGCGGGCGGCGGGTCGTCGCGCACAGATTCTCTTCGTTTCCTGATATGCTCATCCGCCTCGATGCGGGGGCCTCGCCGCAATCCATTCCCTCCTCATGAGCCGAAAGCTTCTCATCCGACGCTATTTCATCACCGGGCTCCTGATCTGGGTGCCGCTGGGGATCACGCTCTGGGTGCTCGACCTGCTGGTGAGCACGATGGACCAGACCCTGCACCTGCTGCCGCAGCAGTGGCAAACCGAAAGCTGGCTCGGTGTGCACGTTCCGGGCCTCGGCGTGGTGCTGACCCTGCTAATCGTCTTTGCGACGGGCGTGCTCGCCGCCAACATCATTGGCCAGCGGCTGGTGAGGTTCTGGGAAGGCGTGCTCGCGCGCATACCGGTGGTGAACTCGATCTACACCGGCGTGAAGCAGGTGAGCGACACGCTGTTTGCGCCGGGCGGCCAGGCGTTCCGCAAGGCGCTGCTGGTGCAGTGGCCGGGCCCGGGCACCTGGACGATCGCCTTCCTCACCGGCACGCCCGGCGGTGAGGTCGCGCGGCACCTGAAAGGCGACTACCTGAGCATCTATGTTCCGACGACACCCAATCCCACCAGCGGGTACTTCGTGATGGTGCCGCGCGATAGCGTGGTCGAGCTCGACATGACGGTGGACGAGGCGCTCAAGTACATCATTTCGATGGGCGTGGCCTTGCCCGAAGGCAGCGGCCGCAGGAGCGGCTCCGTCGCCCCGCCTGCCGCGAAGCCGCCCAGGGCCATCAACGAATAAGAATGCGGCATGCGTAGCGAATACTGCGGGCGCGTCAACCGCAATCACCTGGGCCAGACCGTGACGCTGTTCGGCTGGGTGAACCGCCGCCGCGACCACGGCGGGGTAATCTTCGTCGACCTGCGCGACCGCGAGGGGCTGGTGCAGGTGGTATGCGACCCGGATTCCCCGGAAACCTTCAGGACCGCGGACCGTCTGCGAGCGGAATTCGTGGTCCGCGTGGAAGGCAGGGTCCGCGAGCGCCCCGCGGGCACCGTCAATCCCGAGCTTGCGAGCGGCGAGGTGGAGGTGCTGGCACGGACGATCACTATTCTCAACGCGTCCCTGGCGCCGCCCTTCCAGATCGACGACGAGCACCTGTCGGAAACGGTGCGGCTCGAGAACCGCGTGCTCGACCTGCGGCGTCCCGCCATGCAGAAGAACCTGCGGCTGCGCCACGCGGTGGCGAGGGCGGTGCGCGGCTTCCTCGACGGCCACGGCTTCATCGACATCGAGACCCCCATGCTTACGCGCTCCACGCCGGAGGGCGCGCGCGACTACCTAGTGCCCTCGCGCGTGCACGCGGGCGAGTTCTATGCGCTGCCGCAGTCGCCGCAGCTCTTCAAGCAGCTGCTGATGGTCGCGGGCTACGACCGCTACTACCAGATCGTGAAGTGCTTCCGCGACGAGGACCTGCGCTCCGACCGCCAGCCGGAGTTCACGCAGATCGACATCGAGACCTCCTTTCTCGACCAGCACGCGATCACGATCCTGATGGAGCAGTTGATCCGCCACCTGTTCAGGGAAGGGATCGGTGTCGACCTGCCTGACCCGTTCCCGCGCCTGACCTACGACGAGGCCATTCGCCGCTACGGCAGCGACAAACCGGACCTGCGCGTGCCGCTGGAGCTGACCGAGCTGACGGACGTGATGAAGGGCGTCGCCTTCAAGGTGTTTGCCGGTCCCGCGGGCATGGCGGGCGGGCGCGTGGCGGGGCTGCTCGTCCCGCGCGGCGGGGAGCTCACGCGCGGCGAGATCGATTCCTACACCGAGTTCGTCGCGGGCCACGGCGCCAAGGGGCTCGCCTGGATCAAGGTGAACGATGTCGCAAAGGGGCGCGAGGGACTGCAGTCGCCGATCGTCAAGAACCTTTCCGATGAGGCGCTAAAGGCGGTCTTGGAACGCTCCGGTGCGAAGAACGGCGACCTCATGTTCTTCGGCGCGGACCGGGCGAAGGTCGTCAACGACGCATTAGGCGCGTTGCGCGCGAAAATCGGCCACGAGCGCGGCTACGCGCAGCCCGGCTGGCGTCCGCTCTGGGTGCTCGACTTCCCGATGTTCGAGTGGGACGAAGCGGAGAAGCGCTGGAACGCGATGCACCATCCTTTCACGTCGCCCGCCGACGGCCACGAGGACCGTCTCGAGTCCGATCCAGGTTCGGCGCGCGCCAAGGCGCACGACGTGGTGCTGAACGGCTGGGAGATCGGCGGCGGCTCGGTGCGGATCCACCGCTCCGATGTCCAGCAGAAGGTGTTCCGGGCGCTCGCGATCGGCCCCGACGAGGCGCAGGCCAAGTTCGGGTTCCTGCTCGACGCGCTGCAGTACGGCGCACCCCCGCACGGCGGCATCGCGTTCGGGCTCGACCGCATCGTCGCGCTGATGGCGGGCGCCGACTCGATCCGCGACGTGATCGCATTCCCCAAGACGCAGCGCGCGCAGTGCCTGCTCACGCATGCGCCGAGCCCGGTGGACGAGCGGCAGCTGCGCGAGCTGCATATCCGCCTCAGGCAGGAAAAACCGTAACCGGTGAGCAGTAAAGCGTTACGCTGCGCGGCCGCGGCGCTCCTGCCGGTCACGCTGTTGACACTCGGTGGCGCAGCCGCCGAGCGTGCGACCGGTCCGATACCCGTGGTGGCGGTCGGCGAGCTGCCGGCAGAGGCGCGCGAGGCGATCGCGTTGATCCGCAAGGGCGGGCCGTTTCTCTATCAGCGCGATGGCATCGAGTTCCGAAATTTCGAGAAGCGGTTGCCGGTCATGCCCCGCGCCTATTATCGCGAGTACACGGTGCGCACGCCTGGCACGAAGGATCGCGGCGCGCGGCGCATCGTCGCCGGCCGCGGGGGGGAGCTCTACTACACGGACGATCACTACAACAGTTTCCGGCGCATCAAGGAGCCGTGACGTGGCCAAATACGAGAGGATCATTCGCGGCGGCCGTTCAGGCGTGTTCTCCGCCCCGCGATTGGCGGGTCCGCTGCGGGCGGCGGCAAAGCGCGCGGGCATCGCCTGGCTCGATCTCGACCTCGCCGGCGTGGCGGATCGCGAAGCGTTCCTGCGGCGCTGCGGCGAGGCGTTCTCGCTGCCCGGCTATTTCGGGCACAACTGGGATGCGCTGCACGAATGCCTGCTGGATATCGCCGGGCGCGGGATGCCGGGCGCCATCGTGCACTGGCGGCACGGCACGGAACTGGCGCGCCACGCGCCGGACGCGGTGACGACCGCTTTCAGGATCCTGCAGGATGTGGCCGCTTACTGGAGCGGGAGCGGGCGAACCTTCGTCGTGGTCGTGGACCGGGACAGCGCGCGCGGCCACGCCCTGCCGCCCTTGCGCTAGATTCTTGTGGCCTACAAGATCCCGGTATCGGTTCTGGTCGTGGTGTACACGCCGGAGTTCGACGTGCTGCTGCTCGAGCGCGCCGACCGGCCGGGCTTCTGGCAGTCGGTCACCGGCAGCCAGGACGAAGGCGAGACGCTGCGCGAGACCGCCGTGCGCGAGCTGAGGGAGGAGACCGGGCTCGACGCGGCGCGTTACGAGCTGACCGACTGGCGCAGGCAGAATCGCTACGAGATCTACCGGCGCTGGCGCAGCCGCTATGCGCCCGGGGTCACCCATAACGTCGAGCATGTATTCGGCCTGTGCGTGCCGCGGCCGCTGGAAATTGCGTTGCAGCCGAAAGAGCACTTGCGCCACGAATGGCTGCCATGGCGGGCCGCCGCGGAGAAGGTTTTTTCGTGGAGCAATGCCGAGGCCATACGCGGGTTGCCTGAGCGCGCGCGGCACGCCAGTCGAAAACCCTGACCAGAATACGGACTCTGCGGAAGTCCGTCGCACCAAAGGGGCGTTTTTCTGTCATATCATTACCGCTTGAATGACCTCCCGGGAGGGGGGCGCAAAGGCTATGGAAGCCGCGACCATCGCATTTGACCGTTACAAGCCGCTCGCCGACGAGGCGTGCGCCGCGCGCATTCGCGCCGCGCGCGCGGCGCTTGGCCAGCAAGCGGTAATCCTTGGCCACCACTACCAGCGCCCCGAGGTCTACAAGCATGCCGACCTGACCGGCGACTCGCTCCAGCTCTCCAAGCTGGCGGCCGCGACCGAATCGCAATACATCGTGTTCTGCGGCGTGCATTTCATGGCGGAAGTGGCGGACATCCTGTCCAAGCCCGGGCAGGTTACCATTCTTCCCGACCTCGGCGCCGGCTGCTCGATGGCGGACATGGCCAATCTTGCCAAGGTCGAGCGCGCGTGGAGCGAGCTCTCCACGGTGCTCGACCCTGACCAGCACGTCACGCCGGTCACCTATATCAACTCCGCCGCAGACCTCAAGGCGTTCTGCGGCGAGCACGGCGGCATCGTCTGCACGTCCTCCAACGCGCGCGAAATCCTGGCGTGGTCGTTCAGGCAGCGCGACAAGGTGCTGTTCTTCCCCGACCAGCACCTCGGCCGCTGGACCGGCTACCTGATGGACATCCCGCTCGCCGAAATGCTGGTGTGGGACCCGGACGAGGAGCTGGGAGGGCTCACGCCGCAGCAGATCAAAATGGCGAAAATCCTGCTGTGGAAGGGGCATTGCTCGGTGCACCAGATGTTCCAGCCGCAGCACATCCTGCGCTGGCGCGAACGAAATCCCTCCGGCATGGTCATCTCGCACCCCGAGTGCCGCTTCGACGTGTGCAAGCTCTCCGACTACGTCGGCTCCACCGATTTCATCATCCGGACCATCGCCGCGAGTCCTCCGGGCACGCGCTGGCTGGTCGGCACCGAGTTGAACCTGGTCAATCGCATCGCTGAACAGTTCAAGTCCCAGGGCAAGCTGGTGCAGTTCATGGCGACGACCGTGTGCATGTGCTCCACCATGGCGCGCATCGATCCGCAGCACTTCGCGTGGGCCTTGGAGAACCTGGTTGCGGGCAAGGTCGTCAACCAGATCAAGGTTCCGCGGCACGAGGCGGCGCTTGCACGCATCGCACTCGATCGCATGCTCGCGGTTTCCTAGTGCCGTTCCAACTTGTGTCGCCAAGCGCCGTGAGTTTTGGGCGCGGCGAATGCTCGTTGAGTCGAGGCAATCCGAACAGCCGATAATAGTTGGAACGGCACTAGTCCTCCCATCGGTCATATTCGGGTGCTACGCTACGGGCTTCGATGCCCGATGCGCGCCCATTCCTGCTGCTCGCGCTGCTCGTGCCCGCCCATGCGGCGGAGATCACGGTCGACGCGACGCGCAGCGGCGAAATATTTCGGGTGGAAGCCAGCGCTGAATTCGAGGGCAGCCTCGCCCGCGCCTGGCAGGTCCTGACCGATTACGGCCGGTTTGCCGAGTTCGTCCCCGACCTCCAGGTGAGCCGCGTCCTTTCCCGGGAGCGCAACAGCGTGCTGGTGGAGCAGAAGGGCGCGGCGCGGCTGCTCTTCTGGAGCTACCCCATGGACGTGCGGCTCGCCGTCACCGAGTACCCCTACGAGCGGGTCGAATCGCGGTCGGTCTCCGGCAACTTCCGGGAAATGCAGAATGCCTACACGCTGGGGATGCGCAGCGGGCAGGTCCACCTGCGCTACTCGGGGCGCATGGTTCCCGATTTCTACGTGCCGCCGCTGATCGGGACTCTTGCGCTACATAACAGCGTCGAGTCGATGTTTCGCGCTCTCGTGAATGAAATGGAGCACCTGCCAGAGCCGGCGACCACTGACCCGCCCCGGCCGCGCTGAAACCGCAGCCTGATACACTGAACGAAGGTCGTAGTCCGCTCACCGCTCACCGCCCACCGCCCACTGATCATGCTGTTACGGCCATGCGCACGCTACGCGTAGCGAGCTACAACATCCACAAGGGCCTCTCGTTCACGCCGCTGCTGAACCGGCGGCTGACGATACACGAGCTGCGCGAGCGGCTGCGCCTGCTCGGCGCCGACATCGTGTTCCTGCAGGAAGTGCGCGGCAGGCACGACCGCCACGCCCGGCGCTTCGAGAACTGGCCGGCCGCGCCGCAGTACGAGTTTCTCGCGGACTCGGTGTGGAGCGACTTCGCCTACGGCAGGAATTCGGTCTACGACGCCGGCCACCACGGCAACGCGATCCTGTCGCGCTTCCCGATCCTCGCGTGGGACAACCAGGACGTCTCGATGCGGCGCTTCGAGCGGCGCGGGCTGCTGCATTGCGAGATCCGGGTTTCCGGGTGGAAGGAGCTGCTCCATTGCGTGTGCGTGCATCTCGGCTTGAGGGGGCGCGAGCGCAGCCGCCAGATGGAAAAGCTGCGGCAGCGCATCGAGCGGCTGGTGCCGCGGGACGCGCCGCTCATCGTCGCCGGCGACTTCAACGACTGGCGCCAGCGTGCGACGCAGGAGCTGGCGCATCCCCTCAACCTGCACGAGGTGTTCGAGCTCGTCGACTTCCGCCCCGCGCGCACCTTCCCCGCAGTTCTGCCGCTGATGACACTCGACCGCATCTACGTGCGCGGCTTCCAGGTGCGCAACGCCCACGTGCACCATGGGCGCGCGTGGGCGCGCATTTCCGACCATGCGGCGCTGACCGCGACGCTGGTACCGGTATGAGGCCGCCGGCATGGTGGAATTCTTCAACGGTAATCGCATCACGCTGCTGAAGTCCGGCGCGGAGTACTTCCCGCAGCTCGCAGCGGAAATCGACGCCGCGCGGCACGAGATCCATCTCGAAACCTATATCTTCAGGGCCGATGCGACGGGACGCGCCATCGCGGACGCGCTGGCACGCGCGGCGCGGCGCGAAGTGGCGGTGTACGTCCTCGTCGACGGTTTCGGATCGCAGGATCTCGATCCGGCGCTGATCAGGCGAATGGAGGCAGCCGGCGTTCATTTCCTGGTGTATCGCCCGAACATCTCGCCGTGGAGCTTGCGGCACGCGCGGCTGCGGCGCTTGCACCGCAAGATCGCGGTGATCGACGCGCGGGTCGCATTCGTGGGCGGCATCAACGTGCTCGACGACGTGGACGAGTCGGGCGCCGCGCACCCCCGCTTCGATTATGCGGTGCGGGTCGAGGGACCGATGCTGTCGAAGATCCACCCGGTCGTGAAATGGCTGTGGCGACTGGTGAGCACGACGCAGATGCGCGCGCGCAAGCCGGATCCCGTCCGGCTCGAGCCTTCGCTGGAGCATCGCGGCAGGCAGCGCGCGGCGTTCGTGACGCGCGACAATCTGGGGCACCGCCGCGAGATCGAACGGGCGTATCTTGGGGCGATCGGCGAGGCGCGCAGCGAGATTCTGATCGCCAACGCCTACTTCTTCCCGGGCCAGTCCTTTCGCTGGGCGTTGATGGACGCGGCGGCTCGCGGGGTGCGCGTTATCCTTCTGCTGCAGGGCAGGGTCGAGTATGTATTGCAGCACTATGCCTCGCGCGCGCTCTACGGCGCGTTTCTCGACGCCGGAATCGAAATTCACGAGTACCACAGGAGCTTTCTGCATGCCAAGGTCGCCGTGATCGACCGTCACTGGGCGACGGTAGGCTCGTCCAACATCGATCCCTACAGCCTGCTGCTCGCGCGCGAGGCCAACGTGGTGATCGAGGACGAAGGCTTTGCCGCAGAGCTGCGGGAGAGCCTGCTCGCCGCCATGCGTGAGGGCGCGGCCCAGGTGAAGCGCGAGCGCTGGAGGAACCAGCCATGGCCGGTACGCGTCGTCACCTGGCTCTGCTACGGCCTGGCACGCCTGCTGACCGGTCTCTTCGCCTACGGCAGGCCGCGGGAATTCACATGACCCTGCACACTCCGTCCGCGGCACTGCAGCAATCCGCGTCCGCACCGCGCCGGCGCGAGTGGCGACTGGTGCCGATGCTGCTGCCCTACCTGTGGGACTATCGCTGGCGCGTGCTGATTGCGCTCGCCTGCCTCATCGCCGCGAAGCTCGCGAACGTCGGCGTGCCGCTGGTGCTGAAGGAAGTGGTGAACGCGCTCGGACCCGACCGTGCCGTCGTGGCGGTGCCGTTTGCGCTCCTCATCGCCTATGGCTTGCTGCGGCTTTCCACCACGCTCTTTGCGGAGCTGCGCGACGCCGTGTTTGTGCGCGTCACCCAGCACGCGATCCGGCGCCTCGCCCTCACGGTATTCCGCCACCTGCACTCGCTGTCCTTGCGCTTTCATCTCGAGCGCCAGACCGGTGGCGTCGCGCGCGACGTCGAGCGCGGCACCAACGGCGTGTCAACGCTGCTCTCCTACCTGCTGTTCTCGATTGTTCCGGTGATCCTGGAATTCGGTCTGGTCGCAGCGGTGCTGTTCGCCAAGTTCGACTGGCGCTTCGTCGCCGTGACCTTCGCCGCAGTCGCGCTCTACCTCTCCTACACTTTCGCCATTTCGGAGTGGCGCATCGACATCCGGCGGCGCGCCAACGAGCTCGATTCGCGCGCCAATACACGCGCCATCGACAGCCTGCTCAATTACGAGACCGTCAAGTACTTCAATAACGAGGAATACGAGGCGCGGCGCTACGACGAGAACCTGCGCAGCTACGAGCAGGCGGCGGTGACGAGCGAGACCTCGCTCGGGCTCCTCAACGTCGGCCAGAGCCTCATCATCGCGGCGGCCGTGACCGTGCTGATGGTTCTGGCGGGGGAGGGTGTCGCCGCCGGGTCGCTCTCCCTCGGCGACCTGGTGCTGATCAACGCGCTGCTTATCCAGCTCTACATCCCGCTCAATTTCCTGGGAATGGTCTATCGCGAAATCAAGCAGGCGCTGATCGACATGGACCGCATGTTCCGGCTCCTCGACGAGAACCGCGAGATCGAGGATCGGCCGGGAGCGGGGCCGCTGCCGGGAGGGGGCGCCGTGATCCGCTTCGACCGCGTGAACTTCAGCTACGACGGCAAGCGGCAGATCCTGCGCGACCTCTCGTTCGAGGTTCCGGCGGGAGGCAAGGTGGCGGTGGTGGGGGCGAGCGGCGCGGGCAAGTCCACGCTGGCGCGGCTGCTCTACCGCTTCTACGACGCGAACGCGGGCGCAGTGATGGTGAACGGCGTGGACATCCGCGACGTGACGCAGGCTAGCCTGCGCGCGGCGATCGCCATCGTGCCGCAGGACACCGTGCTCTTCAACGACACCATCTACTACAACATCCGCTACGGCCGGCCGGACGCCTCGCGCGAGGAAGTGATCGCCGCGGCGCAGGCCGCGCACATCCACGACTTCATCCAGAGCCTGCCGGAGGGCTACGAGGCCAAGGTCGGCGAGCGCGGCTTGAAGCTCTCCGGGGGCGAGAAGCAGCGCGTCGCCATCGCCCGCGCAATCCTCAAGAACCCGCGCATCCTGATCTTCGACGAGGCGACCTCTGCGCTGGATTCCAAGTCGGAAAAGTCGATCCAGATGGAGCTCAACCGCGTCGCGCGCGGACACACGACCCTCGTCATCGCCCACCGGCTGTCCACGGTCATGGACGCGGACCAGATCCTTGTCATGGAGCACGGCCACATCGTCGAGCACGGCACCCACCGCGAGCTGCTCGAGCGCGGCGGACTCTACACCCAGATGTGGCTGCTGCAGCAGCAGGAGGAGGCGGAGCGCGAAAAGGCCGCTGCTGCTGCCTCACCCGTGACGACTGACGGCTGACGGCTGAGGAAATCCCCCCGCGCTTCGCGCACCCCCCTTTGACAAAGGGGGGGTGGGGGGATTCTCAGCCCGCGCGCGGGAAGGCGACGCGCACCACGGTCCCCGTGCCGCCGGCGCCGGCCGCAAGCTCGACGCCGGCGCGATGGCTCAAGGCGATCTCGCGCACGATCGCGAGCCCCAGCCCGCAGCCTTCTGTCCCCGTTCCGAGCACGCGGTAGAAGCGCTCGAACACGCGCTCCCGCTCTGGCCCGGGGATCCCGGGCCCGTTGTCCTCGACGCTCAGCGCGACCGTAGCGC
>DASWHI010000088.1:0-9828 GCA_036398235.1 Burkholderiales bacterium | reverse complement strand
GCGTCTTTTCCCTGGAGCGCGCGCCGTTCAACATCTATTCCCTGGAGGGGATGATCCTGGTGGAGGCGCTGCTCGACCTGCCGATCGCCTACCTCATCATCGCGCCCGCGATGGCCTCCTTCGACGTGGCGCTGGAGGAATCGTCGCGGGTTTTCGGCGCCGGCTCCTGGCGAACACTGATCCGCGTGACGCTGCCCGTGCTCCGGCCGGCGATCCTCGCGGCCTTCGTGCTGGGCGTGGTCCGCAGCCTTGCGTCCTTCGCGGTGCCTTCAGTGCTCGGCATGCCCGGGCGGGTCAACGTCCTCGCCACGCACTTGTACGAGATGATCGCCCTCGGTTTCGCCACCGACTACGGCAAGGCCGCGGCGGTGGGCATGAGCGTTCTCGCAACCTCCGTCACGTTGATCTACGTCTACCGGGCGCTCACGGCGGAAAGCGAACGCTACGTGACGATCTCCGGCCGCGGATACCGCCCGACCGTCATCGAGCTGGGACGGGCGCGGATTCCCCTGTTCACCGTCGTGGCGCTGCTCTCGTTCGTCATGGTCGTGCTGCCGGTGGCCGTCCTGCTCTACACGTCGTTCGTGCCCTATACCATGGTGCCGAGCGCCCGGGCGTTCTCGCTCATGAGCCTGAAGCACTGGACCGAGGTGCTGCAGGACCCGCTCTCGCTGCTCTCGCTGAAAAACAGCCTGTTCCTTGCGCTTGCGGGCGCCACGCTGGGCACGGTGCTCTCGGTCTTCGTGGGCTATGCCGTCGTGAAAGTGAAGACGCGGGCTTCCGGCATCCTCGAGTCGTTGAGCTTCCTGTCCTTCTCCTTCCCGGGCATCGTCATCGGCATCGGATTCATGTGGTTCTTCGTGCAGACGCCGCTCTACGCGACGATCTGGGCGCTCCTCGTCGGCTACATCGCGACCTACCTGCCCTATGGCGTCCGGCCCATGGCGAGCGCCTTCGTCCAGGTCCACGCGCACCTGGAGGAATCGTCGCTGGTCTGCGGCGCGAGCCCCATGACGACCATGCGCCGCATCATCGTGCCTCTGCTCGTTCCGGGAATCGTCTCGGCCTGGATATTGATGGCCGCGATGTTCATCCGGGAACTGACCCTCTCCGTCGTCCTGTCCCGGCCCGGAACGGAGGTCCTCGCGGTCCAGATCCTGAGGTTCGCGGACGACGGGCTGTGGGGCAAGCTCTCGGCCCTCGGCATCATCATGATCGCGATTTCGACCGCTCTCGTGATCCTGGCGACGCTCGTCGGCGCGAGATTCAGGGCCGTCGAGCCCGCCTGATTCACCGGCACAACGCCGGAACCTCGTCCGCCGCTCGATCGACCTGCGCCGCAAGCTTGCGCAGCGCCGGCGCGATCTCAACGCGATACGGGCTCGCAGCGGGCTCCAGCGCACGCAGCCGTTCCGGCAGTTTTGCGAGCTGCACCGCCGCCCGCTCGCGAACTGCCGCCAGGCTCTCCGACGCGTGGAGCCGCCTGCCGTTGCGCATGACGGGCACGAGCAGCGGCTCGCCCGGTCGCTCGTCTCCCTCGACGGTGATCACGTCGTGCTCGAAGCGGTCCGCGCGGTCGTAGTGCCGGAAGACCTGCTTGCGGCCCGGCCAGGTGGCTTTGCCGGTGGAGCGCTTGCGGCGCGCCGTGCCGGCGTACTCCTGCAGCTTGTAGACGGCGTCGAGGTAGGGCGCGTCGGAGGAGGTGACGAGGCTCGTGCCCACGCCGAAGCCGTCGATCGGCGACCCGGCCGCGAGAAGATCGCGAATCCGGTACTCGTCGATGTTTCCACTCGCGAAGATGGTCGCCTCGGAAAGACCTCCTTCGTCCAGGATGCGCCGCACGCTGCGCGAGAGCGCCGCGAGATCGCCGCTGTCGAGCCGCACGCCCTTCACGCGGATGCCCCGCTGCGCGAGGCGCGGGGCGAGCTCGACCACCTTGCGCGCCGCGGCCTCCGTGTCGTAGGTATCGATCAGCAGCACCACGTTCTGCGGGCAGGACTCGGCGAAGCGCTGGAACGCCGCCGTTTCGTCGTCGTGCGCCTCGACGAACGAATGCGCCATCGTGCCGAATACCGGGATCCCCATGCGCTGGGCTGCCGCCACGGTCGCCGTGCCGGAGTAGCCGGCGATGTAGGCTGCGCGCGCGGCGAGGAGCCCAGCCTCGGCGCCGTGTGCCCGCCGCAGGCCGAAATCCACCAGCAGCTTGCCCGGCGCCGCGATCACGCTGCGCGCGGCCTTGGTCGCCACCAGCGTCTCGAAATGCACGAGGTTGATGAGGCGCGACTCGACGAGCTGTGCCTCCGGCATGGGCGCAGTCACGCGCAGAATGGGTTCGTCGGGAAAGAAAATCGTGCCTTCCGGAGCCGCATGCACGTCGCCCGTGAAGCGCAGCTGCGCGAGGTGCTCCGCGAATCCGCGGGGAAATTTTCCGCTCTTTTCAACCCACTCGAGCTCCTCCGGCGCGAAGCGCAGATGCTCCAGGAACTCGAGCGCCTGCTCCAGCCCCGCCGCCATCATGAAATTGCGCTCGCGCGGGAGCTTCCGCACGAACAGCTCGAAAACCGCCGTCTCGCCCATCCCGTGCGTAAAGTACGCGTGCAGCATGGTGAGCTGGTAAAGATCGGTGACGAGCGGCGAGGCGAGGAGATTCATTGCGGATTGACCTAGATCAACGGGGGCGGCGCGTACAAGGATAGGGTGAAGCTAGCACAAAGGAGTCGCCGTTGCCACGAGCCCGCAGGCTAAAGCCGCGCGCCACGACGCCGCAGCAGTTCATCGCCTACGCGCCCTACGGCGTCGGGCTCATGTGCGCGCTCGTCTGCTTCGAGCGCGGCGCCGACGTCTACGGCTGGTGGATCGGAGCGCGCGACGCTGAATGGCACACCGCGTACTTCAAGCTCGAGGATTTCTTCACCAGCCGGCAGACCCGTTTCCTCGCGACCGAGGGCACGGATCTCTACGGCGGGTGGAAGCGTCTCTACTCGGCGCGCGAGCCGGAGCTCGACAAGCCCGAGCCCGTCTCCGACGACGCCGCGCACGAGCTCGACCGCGTCCAGGGCATGTTTGCCGCCGAGTGGCTGTTCTTCGAGGACGACGCCGCGGCCGCCGCCGAGCGCAAGGCCTACGACCGCTACAACCTTCCGCTCGCCCACGTCAATGTGCGGGCGAAGCAGTTGAACAAGCTCGACAAGCACCAGGCCGTATGGACCCGCTACTCGCACGGGTTCGACGCCGCCGTGCTCGACTACCTGCAGCGCCACTGGCCGCTCGACTACCGCTCGCTGTGACGCGCGCTCACTCCTCCATGCCGTGCTGGCGCGATTCCTCCGGAACGCGCGCAATCATGCAATCGGTGGTGAGGATCAGCCCGGCGATCGACGCGGCGTTCTGCAGCGCCGAACGGGTGACCTTGCAGGGGTCGAGTATGCCCATCTGCACCAGGTCGCCGTACTCCCCGGTCAGCGCGTTGTAGCCGTAGTTGTCCGTGCCTTCCAGCACGCGGGCGAGCACCACCGAGGGCTCCTCGCCGGCGTTGGAGACGATTTGCCGCAGCGGCTCCTCGAGCGCGCGCATGACAATGCGAACCCCGGCGTCCTGGTCCGCGTTCGCGCCGTGCAGCCCCGGTAGCACCCGGGCGCGCGCGCGCAGGAGCGCGATCCCGCCGCCGGCAAGAACGCCTTCCTCGACGGCGGCATGGGTGGCGTGAAGCGCGTCCTCCGTCCGCGTCTTCCTTTCCTTCATTTCCGTTTCCGTCGCCGCGCCGACCTTCACGACCGCGACGCCCCCGGCGAGCTTGGCCGCGCGCTCCTGGAGCTTTTCCTTGTCGTAGTCGCTGGTCGAGTCCTTGATCTGCTGGCGGATGTCGGCGACGCGGGCCTTGATCTTCTGCGGATCGCCGGCCCCGCCGATGATCGTGGTGTTGTCCTTGTCGATCTCCACGCGCTTCGCGCGCCCGAGGTCCGCGAGGGCGGCTTTCTCCAGCGTGAGGCCGGCCTCCTCGGAGATGACCTGCCCGCCGGTCAGAACCGCGATGTCCTCCAGCATGGCCTTGCGCCGGTCGCCGAACCCCGGCGCCTTGACGGCGCAGCTCTTGATCACGCCGCGCAGCGCGTTCACCACGAAGGTCGCGAGCGCCTCGCCCTCCACCTCCTCGGCGATAACGAGCAGGGGCTTCCCCGCCTGCGCCACCTGCTCCAGCAGCGGCAGCACGTCGCGGATCGCGGAGATCTTGCGGTCGCAGATGAGGACGTGCGCGTCCTCGAGCACGACGCGCTGCTTCTCCGGCGTGTTGATGAAATAGGGGGAGAGGAAGCCGCGGTCGAACTGCATGCCCTCGACGACTTCGAGCTCGCTCTGCAGGCCGGAGCCGTCCTCGACCGTGATGACGCCTTCCTTGCCGACCTTCTCCATCGCGTTCGCGACGATCTCGCCGATGCCCCGGTCGTTGTTCGCCGAGATGGCCGCCACCTGAGAAATCTCGGTTCGCGTCGTGCAGGGCTTCGCCTGGCGCTTCAGCTCCGCCACCAGCGCGTCTACCGCGAAATCGATGCCGCGCTTGAGATCCATGGGGTTCATGCCGGCGGCGACGTACTTCATGCCTTCCATGACGATCCCCTGCGAGAGCACCATCGCCGTCGTCGTTCCGTCCCCCGCCACGTCGGAGGTCTTGGTCGCGACCTCCCGCACCATCTGCGCGCCCATGTTCTCGAAGCGGTCCTCCAGCTCGATCTCCTTCGCCACTACGACGCCGGAATTGATGATGGCGGGCGCGCCGTAGGGTTTTTCGAGGACGACGGTGCGCGCCTTGGGGCCCAGGGTGACGCGCACAGCGTTGGCGAGCTGCGCCATCCCCGCGAGGATCTTGTCGTGCGCGTCCTTGTGGAAAAGGATCTGTTTCGCGGTCATGTGGCACTACCTCGGCGCGCCGGGAGGACGCCGTCTTCAGTGAGATGATCTCGCAGCCGTGAAGCCGTCAGATGCGCGTAGTCCTTCGCGAGCTCCTTGACCTGTATCCCCGGCGTCAGCGCGACGCGCACCGCCTCGCGCAGAAACCCCAGCATCCGGGGGTCGGCAACAATGACGACCGATCCCGTGGCCCAGTTCCTGGCGAGCGCCGCCGCCTTGCGGGCGACCTCCACCGAGAAGCGCCGCTCCAGTTCGATGCGATGCCGCTCCCGCTGCGCGCCCATGGGATGCACCGGCCCGGCTTCACGGTTAGTGTTGGTCTCGGTTCGCACGCGCCCGGTCACGCTGCGCCCGCGGCTCCTCAAGTCGGCGTTGCTGAGCGTGCCACGCTCGAGGAGCCGCACCGCCGCGCGCGGCGCGGCGCTCTCCTCCAGCAGGAAGATGCGCGCCCCCTTGCCGTCTGCGACCACGACGCAGATGTTCTCCATGCCGCGCTACCTGCGCGTGGCGGTCTCGCGCGCCTGCTCGCGCGCGAAGATCTTGGCGAGCTCGCTGAATTCCTCGGCCAGCACCTCGAGCAGATCGTCAATGGAAACGATGCCGATCAGCTCGCCGGCCTTGCCGACGATCGGCAGCCGGCGCACGCCCTTGTAGCGCATGATCTGCATCGTCTCCAGCACGCCCTCGTTCTCGCGCGCGGTGACGAGCTCCTGGTCCATGATGTCGCCCACCGTGATGGCGTTCGGATCGAGTCCGGTGGCCATGACCTCGACCACCGCGTCGCGGTCGGTGACGATGCCCACCGGCACGCGCTTCCCGCCGTTTACCGGGTCGACGACCACCAGCGTGCCGACGTGATGCTGGCGCATCAGCCGGGCTGCCGCTGCCACCGTCGTCTCGCGTGTCGTAATCACCGTCTCGCGGGTGCAAATCTCGCCTATCGTCATGTCGTCCTTCCTTTCCTCCCATGGAGACATGATAGGGAGGCACCGGCGCCCGCCGCTTGATCCAGATCAATCCCGCACCCGGACCCGCGGCGCAAATCCCTCACCCCCGCCCCTCCATCCCCTCACTCCTTCCCTCTCTCCCAAGTGGAGAGGGGCGGGGGTGAGGGACTAGCGCCGTCGCGACCAACGTTGCGGCGGGCGCTCCGGCTCGGCTGCCTTCCGCAGCGTCTCGCCGACGAGCCGCGCATCGGCTCCGGCGAGCACGAGAACGCAGGGGCCCTCCTCTTCCAGCGCGGCGCGCAGCGCCTCCACGTCGCCCGCGCGCACGATGCGGACGCTCAGAGCGGAGGGCGCCTCCGGCGGGGCTTCCAGGTTGGCGATCACGAGATCGGATTCCTCCGCAGCGGCGAGCAATTCGGCCGCCGGCACGCCGCGCACGACGCGGAACGACCACTGCACACGGGCGGGCCCTGCAACCGCCTCCAGCGCCTGCCGCGCCTCGTTCGCCAGGGCGCGAAGCGACCGTTCCATGCCCTCGACGTCGAGCGCGCGCCGGGTGGCCGATTCAAATCCCAGCTCGCGTGCGAACGGCAGCCCCGCGAAATGCAGCAGGTCCTGGTTCTCGACGAACAGCCCCAGCAACTCCGCCTGCATCTGGCCGGCAAGGTTGACCGCGGCCTCGAGCAGCGCCCGGCTCTGCGCGGCCGGATCCAGTCCCACGATGACGCGCCGGATTCTCTTCGTCATGGGCGTCGCGGCAAGCGCCGCTGCCGCTTCGCCGGCGGGGCGGTCCCGAATGCGCGGGTGCGGTCGGCGAGCTCGGTCAACCGCTGTTCGACGCGGAAGTTGATGGTGCCGGGGGGAAACTGTCCGGTGGCGCCGCGCTCGCCGGCCGGCACGCCGGTCAGGATCTCGATGCCCTGATCGACGTTTTCCACCGGGTAGATGTGGAACTTGCCGGCAGCCGCGGCCTCCACCACGTCGCGGCGCAACATCAGGTTCTTCACGTTCGCCGCGGGGATGAGCACGCCCTGCTCGCCGGTCAAGCCGCGCGCGTGGCAGATGTCGAAGAAGCCCTCGATCTTCTCGTTCACGCCGCCGATCGCCTGCACCGCGCCGTGCTGGTTCACCGAGCCGGTGACCGCCAGCGACTGCCGGAGCGGCGCGTCGGCGAGCGCGGAGAGCAGCGCGTAGAGCTCCGCGGAGGAGGCGCTGTCCCCTTCGACCCCGCCGTAGCTCTGCTCGAACACCAGGCTCGCCGCGAGCGAGAGCGGCTTGTTGGCGGCATAGCGGCCGGAGAGGAACCCCGACAGGATCAGCACGCCCTTGGAGTGGATGGCGCCGCCCAGCTCGACCTCGCGCTCGATGTCCACCACCTTGCCGCCGCCCAGGCGCACGCGCGCGGTTATGCGGTGCGGGATGCCGAAGGAGAAGCCGCCGAGCTGGGTGACCGACAGGCCGTTGACCTGCCCGGAGCGGCTGCCCGTCGTGTCGATCAACAGCCGTCCCCGCAGGATTTCCTCCTGCAGCCGGTCGCGCACCCGGTCGGCGCGCTCCACGCGGGCGTCGAGCGCGCGCTGCACGTCTTCCGCCAGGATCACCTTGCGCGAGGCCGCGCCGGCCCAGTAGTCGGACTCGCGCAGGAGGTCGTTCAAGTCCCGCATCTGCACGGAAAGTTTCTCGGCGTCACCGGCATTGCGGGAGCCGTGCTCGATCACGCGCGCGACCGCCGCGCGGTCGAGCGGGCGCAGCTTCTCCTGGCGCGCGGCGGTGGCAATCATGCGCGCATAGAGCAGGTCGGCCTCCGGCACGCGCCTGATGTCCTCCTCGAAATCCACGGCAACCTTGAACAGCTCGCCGAACTCCGGGTCGTAGGCGTGCAGCAGGTAGTAGAGCAGACGCGGCCCCACCACCACGAGCTTGACGTCGAGAGGGATCGGCTCGGGGTCGAGAGAAACGGTGCTGATCAGGCCCAGCATCTGGCCGAGCGATTCGATGCGGATCTCGCGCGAGCGCAACGCGCGCTTCAACGCCTCCCACGAGAGCGGCTGCGTCAGCACCTTCATCGCGTCGAGGATGAGATAGCCGCCGTTGGCGCGATGGAGGCCGCCTGCCTTGATCAGCGTGAAGTCGGTCACCAGCGCGCCCATCTGCGAGATGTGCTCGATGCGCCCGACCAGGTTGTCATGCGTGGGGTGGTCCTCGTAGACGATCGGCGCGCCCTTCGTGCCGCCGTGCTCGATCAGCACGTTCACCTGGTAGCGGCGCAGGAACGATTCGCCGATCTCGGCCACCGGCAACGGCACGCCGAAGAGCGTCGGCGGCTCCCCGTCCTTGGGCTGCCGGAAGACCTCCACGTGGTTGAGGACGTCCTCCTGCATGCCCGAGAGGTACTCCAGCACGCCGGGCAGCGCCTGGAATTCCGTCCTCACCTCCTCGATGAGGCCGTTGACCACCGCGCGCGTGACCTGCCGGTTCAGCTCGCGCAGCTTCCGCTGCGCCTCGCGCCGCCACTTCGGCAGGTCGTGGATGGCGCTCTCCAGCTCCTCCTGAAGGGTGTTGATGGCGTTCTCCAGGCGGCTCTGCTCCGCTTCCGGCAGCTTGCGGTACTCGTCCGGGTTCATCACGCTGTCGCCGTGCCGGGGCGCAAACCCGAATCCCGCCGGCGTGCGCACGAGGGCGATGCCCTGCTTCTTCGCGCGTTCGCCGATCGCGCTCACCGCCTGGTCCTGCCGCTCCCCGAGTTCAGTCTCGATCTCCCGCTGCTTGGCGCGATACTCGGCGGACTCGAACGCGGCGGGTATGCCCGCCCGCAGGTCTTCCACCAGGTGGGCCATGTCTTCCTGGAACCGTGGCGCCCGCCCGGCGGGCAGCGCGAGCGCGCGCGGCTTGTGCGGCGTGTCGAAGTTGTACACGTAGCACCAGTCCGACGGCGCTTCGCGCGCGGGCGCCTGGCGCTCCAGGTAGCGCCGCACGATCGTGCGGCGGCCGAGGCCCTCGGGGCCCATCGCGAACATGTTGTAGCCGTCGCGCCCCATGCCGACGCCGAACTCGATCGCGTTCACCGCGCGCGCCTGGCCGAGGACCTGCGCGAGGTCCTCCAGCTCGTTGGTCGTCTTGAACTTGAACTGACCGGGGTCGCAGCGCCGGCACAGGTCGGCCGCGGGGAGCGCCTGGAGCGGTTGGGGATGCGAACTGGTCATGTCCATCGGGGTTGCGATCGCGGGGCCGGGCCCATCGAGGATATCGTGTAGCCTAATGCCCGCCGGTGGCCACGACTTGACCCAGATCAATCCCGATGGGCGGCCACGACGCGCCGGAGCTTGCCGCTCGCTTCACTCCGGACCAGCGGACCCGGCTGGAAGCGCAGCGCGACCGCCGGCAGCCCCTGCGAGTCGAGATAGGCGCGCAGGGCGCGCTCCACCTTGCGCCAAACCGGCACGGGGCTCGTCCCGCGCGGGACCTCGAGACGGACGCTGAGGGCGGCGGGCGCGGCCTGGATGATCTGGAACTGGTGCGCCCCGCCGTGCTCCTCGACCACGGTCGTCAACGCGAGCGGCAGCAGCTCGACGCGCTCGCCGCCGGCGGCCGCGAACGCGAGCACGTCGTCGCTCCTCCCGTCCACGCGCAGCACCGGGAACGGCGCGCCACAGTCGCAGGGTTCGGGGTCGAATGCGATGCTGTCGCCCAGGTCGTAGCGGATGATCGGCTGGACGCGGTTCACCAGGTTGGTGAGGAGCGCCGTGTGTGAGGTCTCACCCGGCGCCACCGGCCGATAGTCCCGGTTTACCGGCTCGAGCATGACCCAATCCGAGTTCAGGTGCAGCCGGCCGCGGTCGCACTCGCAGGCGATGCTCATGCATTCCGAGGCGCCATATTCTTCGAGGATCCTGCACTGGAAAGTCCTGCCGATATCCGCGCGGCAGGCCGGCGACAATGTTTCCCCGCCGAGCCACAGCACGGAGGGCGCGATCCG
>DASWHI010000087.1:0-8304 GCA_036398235.1 Burkholderiales bacterium | reverse complement strand
GCGAAGTGGCCGAGGTCGGTGAGATAGACGGTGAGCTTCACGACGTCCTTCAGGTCCCCGCCCGCCGCCTGCGCCACCGCCTGCAGGTTCTGGAATACGCGGTGGACCTGCGGGCCGATGCCCGCGACCACCTCCATCGTCGACGGATCGAGCCCGATCTGTCCGGCGAGGTAGACCGTCGCGCCGCAGCGCACCGCCTGCGAATAAGTCCCGATCGCCTTTGGCGCCGCGTCGGTGTGGATGATTTGCCTGGCCATGCCTGGTCCTCCGTCGGTGAGGGTCGCGGGAGACCGCCTAATGATGGAGCGCCGTGCGCCGGAATTCAATCAACCGGAGAACTTCGGCACGTACCCGGCGGGGATGTTACGGGCGGGATCCGGCAGTAAAGCGGGGAGGATTGTGGTGGAGACGAGGAGGATCGAACTCCCGACCTTCGCATTGCGAACGCGACGCTCTCCCAGCTGAGCTACGTCCCCACGCCTGTGCTGCGAGGGCGGAATTCTACAACGGCCCATCAAACCGCGACAATCTCGCCGCTGGAGCCTTGCTACCGCTCCCGCTCGCGCGCGCGATACGCCCACACGATCATCGCCGCGCCGGCGATGATCATCGGCGCCGACAGCCACTGCCCCATCGAGAACCCCAGCGCGAGCAGCCCGAGGAAATGGTCGGGCTCGCGCGTGAACTCGACGAGGAAGCGGATGAGGCCGTATCCCAGCAGGAACGCCCCCGAAACCGCGCCGCGCGGGCGCGGCCTCCGCGAGAACCACCACAGGACCGCGAACAGCACGACGCCCTCCAGCGCGAACTCGTAGAGCTGCGAGGGATGGCGCGGCACGCGGTCCACGTTCGGAAACACCATCGCCCACGGCACCTCGGCGGGGCGGCCCCACAGCTCCGCGTTGATGAAATTGCCGAGCCGGCCGGCCCCGAGCGCGAGCGGCACCAGCGGCGCGATGAAGTCGGTGACCGCGAGCCAGTCCTGGCGCCGCCGCCACGCGAACCACACCAGGGCGGCGATGACGCCGAGCATGCCGCCGTGAAACGACATGCCGCCCTCCCAGACGTAGAAGATGCGCCAGGGCTCGGTGGCGTAGTCGGCGAGCTTGTAGAACAGAACATAGCCCAGCCGCCCTCCGAGGATGGTGCCCAATATCACGTAGAACAACGCGTCATCGAGGTCCTTCGCCGCCCATACGCCGCCGGGCGTGTGCGCGATGCGGTAGCGGCCGGCAGCCCAGCACAGCGCAAATCCGATCAGATACATCAGCCCGTACCAACGTACCGCCACGGGGCCGATCGCCACCGCGACCGGGTCGAATTGAGGATGGACCAGCATGGGATAAAATGTCGCCCTCATTATATAAGACGCCCGGAGTTTCCCCATGCCGCTCAACAAGCGCAGCCAGCTGATTACCCAGGGTGTGCAACGCTCGCCCAATCGCGCGATGCTGCGCGCGGTCGGCTTCAAGGACGCCGACTTCACGAAGCCGATTCTCGGCATCGCCAACGGCTATTCCACGATCACGCCGTGCAACCTGGGCCTGAACGATCTCACCCGGCGCGCCGAGGCGGCCGCGAAGAAGGTCGGCGCCATGCCCCAGACCTTCGGCACCATCACGGTCTCGGACGGCATCTCGATGGGCACCGAGGGCATGAAGTACTCGCTCATCTCGCGGGAGGTGATCGCGGACTCGATCGAGACCGCGGTCCAGGGGCAGCGCATGGACGGGCTCCTCGCCATCGGCGGCTGCGACAAGAACATGCCGGGCGCGATGATCGCCATCGGCCGCATGAACATCCCCGCGATCTTCGTCTACGGCGGCACCATCAAGCCCGGCCACTACAAGGGGCGCGACCTCACGGTGGTGAGCTCGTTCGAGGCGGTGGGGGAATACACCGCCGGCAAGATCGGCAAGAACGAGCTCACCGGGGTGGAGCGCCGCGCCTGTCCCGGCGCCGGCTCCTGCGGCGGCATGTTCACCGCCAACACCATGTCCTCGGCGATCGAAGCGATGGGCATGAGCCTGCCCGGTTCCTCGACCATGGCGGCCGAGGACAGGGAAAAGCACGACAGTGCGGCGGAGTCGGCCGAGGTGCTGATGCACGCGATCAAGAAGGAACTCCTGCCGCGCACGATCATGACGCGGAAGGCGTTCGAAAACGCCATTTCGGTGGTGATGGCCGTGGGCGGCTCGACCAACGCCGTGCTGCACCTGCTTGCCATGGCGCACGCCGCGGAGGTGCCGCTCGCGATGGAGGACTTCGAAACGATCCGCGGGCGCGTCCCGGTGCTGTGCGACATGAAGCCCTCGGGGCGCTACGTCGTGACCAACCTGCACGAGGCAGGCGGCATCCCGCAGGTCATGAAGATGCTGCTCGAGCACGGGCTGCTGCACGACGATTGCATGACGATCACCGGCAAGACCATCGGCGAGGCTCTGAGGAAGGTGCCTGCGCATCCGCCGCGGAACCAGGACGTGATCCGGCAGTGGGAGAACCCGATGTACTCCCACGGCCATCTCGCGATTCTCAAGGGCAACCTCGCGCCGGAAGGAGCAGTCGCCAAGATCACCGGAGTGAAGCGCTCCAGGATCACGGGGCCGGCGCGGGTATTCGACTCCGAGGAGGCGGCGATGGCGGCGATCCTCCAGAAGAGCATTCGCTCGGGCGACGTGGTGGTGATCCGCTACGAAGGGCCGAAAGGCGGACCCGGCATGCGCGAGATGCTCTCGCCCACCTCCGCGCTGGTGGGCGAAGGGCACGCCGAGGACGTCGGTCTCATCACCGACGGGCGCTTCTCGGGCGGCACCTACGGCATGGTGGTGGGTCACGTCGCGCCGGAAGCCGCGGTGGGCGGCCCGATCGCGCTGGTGAACGAAGGCGATTCGATCACAATCGACGCCGAACGCCGCCTGCTCCAGGTGAACGTCTCCGACGAGGAGCTCGCCCTCCGCCGCGCGGCTTGGCGTCCGCTCGCGCCGCGTTACACCCGCGGCATCATGGCCAAGTACGCGGCGCAGGTCTCCTCGGCGAGCCGAGGCGCCGTGACCGACTGATGTATTGCCGCGCAAGTGTCGCCGCGCGGCGACACGCGGGGCGCGGCACAGGGCTGACCGCGGGAACGACCTGTGGCAAAGTACGTCGAACCCACAGGAGGAAAATCATGATGACAGCATTGAAGCGCGTTGTTTCCAGCGTACTCATCGTGTGCACCCTCGGCGCGGGCATGCCGTTGCCAGCCTCCGCAGGAATCATCGCCACTGACCAGGTTGCCACGAGCGCCGGACGTGACCGGGTGAAGAGCTTTCTCGACCGCGCGGAGGTGCGGGAGCGGATGCAGGCGCTGGGCGTGAATCCGCAGGCCGCGCGTGACCGCGTGGATGCGCTGAGCGACGAGGAAGTCGCAGCGCTCGCGGGACGCCTCGATCAGCTGCCGGTCGGCGGCACCGATGTCCTGGGCGTAGCGCTGATAGTCTTCCTCGTCCTGCTCCTCACGGACATCCTCGGCTATACGAAGATATTCCCGTTCACCAGGCCGGCCCAGAAATAATCTTGACTCGCCGCCACGCAGCCCCCGCCATTGTGGGGGTTTTGCTTTGTGCCGTCCTCCCCGGGTTGACCGGCTGCGCGACCCCGCAAGTCGAGGCGCTTCTCGCGCGCCCGCCGGAGACATTGCCGCAGCGCACCGAACTCACCCGTGTGCCGTTTTATCCGCAGGAGGAGTATCAATGCGGGCCCGCTGCGCTCGCAATGGTCCTCACCCATTCGGGCTCGGCAACAACGCCCGAGGCGCTGGTCCCGCAGGTCTACCTCCCCGCCCGTGAAGGCTCGCTGCAGGCGGAAATGCTTGCGGCCGCCCGCCGCAACGGACGGGTCGCCTACCGACTGGCACCGCGGCTGGAGGATGTGCTGCGGGAGGCGTCCGACGGCACTCCGGTGATCGTGCTCCAGAATCTCGCCCTCGGTTTCGCGCCGCTCTGGCATTACGCGGTCGTCGTCGGCTACGACCTGCCGCGCGAGGAAATCATTCTGCGCTCCGGCACCACGTCGCGGGCGGTGATGACGCTCACCACATTCGAGCACACCTGGGCGCGCGGCGAGCATTGGGCCATGGTGGCGCTCGCCCCGGAGCAGCTGCCCGCAACAGCTGACGAGAACCGCTACGTGGTCGCGGTCGCGGCGCTGGAACGAGTCGCCCCCGGAGCCGCGCGCCGCGCCTACACGACAGCGATCGGGCGCTGGCCCGGCAATCTGGCCGCGCGGATCGGCCTCGGCAACACGGCCTACGTGCTGCGCGACCTCCCCGGCGCCGAGACGGCATACCGCGAGGCGATCCGCCTCCACCCCCGGGCGGCCGACGCGTGGAACAACCTGGCTCAGACCCTGTTCGAGCTCCGGCAGCGGGACGCGGCTCTGGCCGCCGCGCAACGTGCGGTCGACATCGGAGGCGCGCGGCTCGACCAGTACCGGGCAACCTTGCAGGCCATCGCCGGGTCGCGCTGAGCACGGCCGGCACGATGCGCCGGCCAACGGGCCGTGACACAATGCGTCCACACCCGCCGCTCGTCATGCCCAACCGCCTCGCCAACGAGACTTCGCCCTACCTGCGGCAGCACGCCGACAACCCTGTGGATTGGTATCCATGGGGAGAGGAAGCGCTCAAGCTCGCGCGCGAGGCCGACAAGCCGATCCTGCTCTCGATCGGCTACTCCGCCTGCCACTGGTGCCACGTCATGGCGCACGAGTCCTTCGAGGATCCCGAGGTGGCGGCGGAGATGAACCGGCACTACATCAACATCAAGGTGGATCGCGAGGAGCGGCCCGATCTCGACCAGGTCTACCAGACCGCGCATGCGATGCTGACGCAACGGAGCGGCGGCTGGCCGCTCACCCTCTTTCTCATGCCCGACGGCACGCCGTTCTTCGGCGGCACGTATTTTCCCAAGCGCGCCCGCCACGGCATGGGCGGTTTCCTCGACCTGCTGCCGCGCGTCGCGGAAGCCTACCGCGACAAGCGCGAGGAGATCGGGCGGCAGAACGCGGCGCTCCTCGACGCCCTCGCGCGAACGTTGCCGGCGCCGGCGGGCGCGCAGGAGCTCAAGCGCTCGCCGCTCGACGCCGCGGTGCGCGAGTTCGCCCAGATTTTCGACGACGTGCACGGTGGCATCGGCCACGCGCCCAAATTCCCGCACCCCTTCGAGCTCGCTTTCTGCCTGCGGCGCCATGCGCTCGACGGCGGCGAGCTCGGCCTCGCGATCACGCGCCTCACGCTCGTGAAGATGGCCGAGGGCGGCATCTTCGACCAGCTGGGCGGCGGCTTCTGCCGCTACAGCGTCGATCCCTACTGGAGCATTCCGCATTTCGAGAAGATGCTCTACGACAACGCGGCTCTGATCGCCCTCTACAGCGACGCCTGGCTCGTCACGCGGCCGCCGCTGTTCGAGCGAACGGTGCGCGGCATCGCGGGCTGGGTGATGCGCGAGATGCAGTCGCCGGAGGGTGGCTACTACTCCTCGCTCGACGCCGACTCCGAGCACGAGGAAGGCAAGTATTACGTGTGGACGCCGGACGAAGTGAGGGACCTCCTCACGGCCGACGAGTACGCAGTGGTCGAGCCCCACTACGGGCTCGACGCCGCTCCCAACTTCGAAGGCCACCGCTGGAACCTGCGGGTGATGAAGCCGCTCGAAGTCGTCGCGAAACGGCTCGATTCCCCGGTTGCGGAGTGCGAGGCGCGGCTCGAATCCGCGCGCGCGAAACTTCTCGCCGCGCGCGAGCAGCGCGTGCGCCCGGGGCGGGACGACAAGGTCCTCACGAGCTGGAACGCGTTGATGGTGCGGGGGCTCGCGCGCGCCGCCCGCGCGTTCGGCGAAGATGCCTGGCTCGCCTCCGCGCGGCGCGCGCTGGATTTCATCCGGGCAACGCTGTGGCGCGGCGGCCGGCTCCACGCCACCTACAAGGATGGCACCGCGCATCTGAACGCCTATCTCGACGACCACGCCTTTCTGCTCGATGCGCTGCTCGAGCTCATGCAGTGCGAATTCCGGGAGGACGATCTGCGGTTCGCGCGCGATCTGGCGGAGCTGCTGCTCGAGCGCTTCGAGGATCGCGCGGCGGGCGGCTTTTTCTTCGTCTCGCACGACCACGAGAAGCTGATTCACCGCGCCAAGCCCGGCCACGACAACGCGACTCCCGCCGGCAACGGCATCGCTGCGTTTGCCCTGCAGCGGCTGGGCCACCTGATCGGCGAGCCGCGTTATCTGGAAGCTGCGGAGCGCACGTTGAAGCTTTTCTATGCCCCGCTCGAGCGCCAGCCGGGCGCCTTTGTGAGCCTCGCCACGGCGCTCGATGAGCACCTCGTCCCGCCCCAGACCGTCGTCCTGCGCGGCGAAGCCGGCGCGATGTCCGGGTGGCGGCGCGCACTTGCGGCGCGCTACCGCCCCGATACCCTCGTCGTCGCCATTCCCGCCGGTCAGGCAGGGCTGCCGCCCGTCCTCGACAAGGCCGCGCCCCCCCGCGGAGTCAACGCCTGGGTGTGCCGCGGTGTTACGTGTCTTCCGCCCATCAACGATCTCGCGGCACTCGAGCGCACGCTGTCCGCCGCAAGCAACCCGGGGTAAGGGTTTCCCTTACTCCACGTCTGCTCCGGGCAAGGAACCTGTCGGACTAACGGTCGACCGGTTCCTGCTAGAATGCGCGGGCTTTTTTTGACCTGTACGCAAATAACCCCGGAGACTCTGCATGAAAATCATCGTTACCCTTTTCGCCGCCATAGCCGTGGCTACGTTTGCCGCGGGCGCGCACGCCGCCGATGCCAAGGCCGCCGAGGCGCTCGCCAAGTCGAGCGGCTGCCTCGCCTGCCACACGGTAGACAAGAAGCTGGTGGGGCCGAGCTACAAGGAGATCGCCGAGCGCTACCGCAACGACAAGAAAGCCGCGGCGACCCTTGCGCAGAAGGTGAAGGCAGGCGGCAAGGGCGCCTGGGGCGACATCCCGATGCCGCCCAACGCCCACGTGAAGGACGCCGACATCAGGACCCTGGTGCAGTGGATCCTGTCGACCCGGTGAGCCGGGGGCCGCGCCGGCGCTCGCGATGGTTGCCGATGAGGTATGCTTGCAGCGATGCTCGGAGGGGAAAGTCGCGAGCGTGAAATCGATAGCGCCCGAATCCCTGACGATGATAATTTCCCAATTGGTAACAACCACTTACCATAAAGGAGCCGCCATGGTACGCCAATCCGCTCTCCTCTCTCTCCTCACGGTCGTGTCCGCCCTGAACCTCTCCGGTTGCGGCAGGGATGCCCCGCAGCCGGGCGCGGCGGTCGTCAAGATCGGCCAGGTGTCGCCGCTGACCGGGCCGCAGGCGCACCTCGGCAAGGACAACGACAACGGCGCGCGGCTCGCGATCGAGGAGTTGAACGCCAAGGGCGTGACGATCGGCGGCACCCAAGTGAAGTTCGAGCTGATGAGCGAGGACGACCAGGCCGATCCCAAAACCGGCACCATCGTCGCGCAGAAGCTGGTGGACGCGAAGGTCGCCGGGGTCATCGGCCATCTCAATTCCGGCACCACGATACCCGCCTCCAAGATCTACAACGACGCCGGCATACCGCAGATCTCGCCCTCCGCGACCAACCCTAAGTACACGCACCAGGGCTACCAGGGCGCGTTCCGCGTGATGGCGAACGACATTCAGCAGGGCAAGGTGCTCGGCGAGTACGCGGTGGCCAAGCTCACTGCGAAGAAAATCGCGATCATCGACGACCGCACCGCCTACGGGCAGGGGCTGGCCGATGAGTTCGAGAAAGCGGCGAAGGCCGGGGGCGCGACCATCGTCGGCCGCGAGTACACCACCGACAAGGCGACCGACTTCCGCTCCATCCTCACCAACGTGAAGGCGAGGCAGCCGGACCTCGTGTTCTACGGCGGCATGGACGCGCAGGCGGGGCCGATGGTGGCGCAGATGAAATCGCTCGCGGTGAAGGCGAAGTTTCTCTCGGGCGATGGCGCGCAGAGCCCCGAGTTCATCAAGCTCGCCGGAGCGGCTGCCGATGGCGTCGTCGCCTCCTCTCCCGGCGTGCCCGTCGACAAGATGCCGGGCGGCAAGGGTTTCACCGAGCGCTTCAACGCGAAGTACGGGCAGATCCAGATCTACGCGCCGTTCGCCTACGACGCGGTGATGACACTGGTGGAAGCCATGCAAAAAGCGAATTCCACGCAGCCGGCGAAGTACCTGCCCGAGCTCGCGCGGATCAGCCGCCAGGGAGTGACCGGCCCGATCGCGTTCGACGAAAAAGGCGA
>DASWHI010000086.1:0-7914 GCA_036398235.1 Burkholderiales bacterium | reverse complement strand
GCAGGCCTTGTGCTCGTTCTCGATCAGCCCGGGGCCGCCGCCCCAGGTCTCCGCCGCGAGCCCGCCCCAGAACTTGTAGCGGTTGCCGTCCACCTTGTACGACTGGCGGCCGTAGCTCGCCTGGAAGCGCACGCCCTTCTTGCGCAGCCACACCAGCGTCTCGAAGCTGCGCGAGATCAGGATCTCGCACAAGTCGGGATCGGTGCGGTACTGGGTGATGCGGCCCATGTCGTCGTAATAGTGCTCGGCGGTGTAGGCGCCGAAGTCGTGGGTCTTCTTCTCCTCCGCGGTGAGATCGGGTATCAGCTGCGCGAGATCCTCGACGCCGTTGTAGACCACGCGCATGAGGCCCGCCGTGTAGCGGCTGTTGCCGCCGCAGTCCTCGATCGGCGCGGCCTCCAGCAGGATGACGGACGCGCCGCCTTCGCGGGCGGCGAGCGCCGCGCTGCAGGCGGCGTTGCCGGCGCCGACGACGAGGACGTCGGGATTGCCGAATTCGGTGCTGCTCATTGCCTTCCTTTCGGATGTTCAGGTCAGTGGAGCGTCTTGGGCGGCGCCGCGCGCCTCTGCTCGGGTTCCGCGGCGGCGGGCGCCGACACTGGCGAAGCGTGGTGCGCGACAATGCGCCAGCCGCGCTCGGTCCGGAGGTAGACGTTGGTCGCGATCACCGGGCCGCGCGGGCGCGTCTCGCCCGCAATCGTGATGTGCTCGAAGACGCTGTGCACCGCCAGCATCATGCCGTGCACCACCTGGCTGTCGCGCAGCTGGAAGCGCAGCGTTTGCCCGCTCGCAAAGATCTGGCGCCACGATTCGCGCACGTTCTCGACGCCGGAGATGCGCGTGCCGTTGGGGTGGACGCAATAGATATCGTCGTCATCGGCCCACACCGCCATCATCGCCTCGAGATCGGCCTTGGTGAGGGCCTCGTAGAACGCGGACTCCGCGTCCTGCGGGCTGGCAAACAGTGCTTTTTTCATCTACGAAATTCTATCAAAATCGATTGCCGCCAAGACCCGGTCGGGCGTCAACTGCATCATGCAGTTGAAGTGGCCGAGCGGGCATTCGCGCTTGAAGCAGGGGCTGCATGGCAGATCGAGCTTGAGGATGCGGGCGTTGGGCGAGAGCGGTGGCGTGTAGGCCGGGCTGCTCGAGCCGTAGAGGGCGACGAGCGGCTTGCCGAGCGCCGCCGCGACGTGCATCAGGCCGGAGTCGTTGCTCACCACGAGCGCGGCGGAAGCGAGGAGATCGATGGCCTCGGCGAGCGTGGTCTCGCCGCACAGGTTGCGGCAGACGCCCACCGATTGCCGCTCGATCTCGGCTGCCGCCTCGCGGTCGTTCTTCGAGCCGATCAGCCACACCGCGCAGCCGTGCGCGGCGAGCCCCTGCGCGAGCTCCCCGAAGTAGCGCGCGGGCCAGCGTTTGGCCGGCCCGTACTCCGCTCCCGGGCAGAGCGCCGCCGCCGGACGGCCGCGATCGAGCCCGAGCCGGGTGAGCAGCGCGCGCCGTGCCGCGTCGTCCACCCGCAGCCCGAGCGCGGGCAGCGGGTGCTTCAGCGCCTCGCCGCGCGGCAGGCCGAGCGTCGCGTAACGTTGAGCCATCTGCGGCAGGCGCTCCCGGTCGAGCTTGCGCGCATCGGACAGTATCCAGTGCCGCAGCTCCCCGATGTAACCGGTCCGGGTCGGGATGCCGGCGAAGAAGGGCACCAGCGCGGACTTGAAGGTATTGGGCAGCACGATCGCCTGGTCGTAGCCTTCGCCGGCGAGAGCGCGCCCGAGCCGGCGGCGCGCGCCGAGCTTGAGGTCGCCGTGGCCGAACGGGTTCTCGATCGCCCGCCGTACCTCGGGCATGCGCTCGAGGAGCGAGAACGTCCAGCGCGGGGCAAGCACGTCGAGCCCGAGGCTGGCATGGCGCGCGTGCAGCAGCTTGAAGAGCGGCTGGGCCAGCACCGTGTCACCGACCCAGGACGGACCGACAACCAGTATGCTGCGCATGGGTTGTCGGTCCTAGTGTCCCGACGCCGTGGCGCCGCCTTTGAGCCGGTACTTCGTGCCGCAGTAGGGGCAGAGCGCCTCGCCGGTCTTCTCGATCGGCAGGTAGACCCGCGGGTGCGCGTTCCACAGCAGCATGGAGGGCATCGGGCAGTGCAGCGGCAGGTCCGCGGCCGTGACCTCGATCTGGCGCGCCTTGTTTTCCGTTTTCTCGGGCATAGGCATTGAAGGGGCCCGCTCCCTCCGTTCATCCCGCCACCGGCGTGAGCCAGTCGCGATACTTGTCCGATTTTCCGGTCACGCAGTCGAAGAACGTCTTCTGCAGCTTTTCCGTGACCGAGCCGCGCTTGCCGCTGCCGATCCTGCGGTTGTCGAGCTCGCGGATCGGCGTCACCTCGGCCGCCGTGCCGGTGAAGAACGCCTCATCGGCGCAATAGACCTCGTCGCGGGTGATGCGCTTGGCGATGACCGGTATGCCGAAATCCTGCGCGATGCGCACCACCGAGTCGCGCGTGATGCCCGCGAGCGCCGAAGTGAGCTCCGGCTCGTAGAGCGTGCCGTTGCATACGATGAAGATGTTCTCGCCCGATCCCTCGGCCACGAACCCGTCGACGTCGAGGAGCAGCGCCTCGTCGTAGCCGTCCTGCGCCACCTCCTGGTGCGCCAGGATCGAGTTCATGTAGGTGCCGACGGACTTGGCACGGCACATCGTGACGTTCACATGGTGGCGCGCGTAGGAGGAGGTCTTGACGCGGATGCCGCGCTCGAGCGCATCCGCGCCCAGATAGGCGCCCCAGGGCCAGGCCGCGATCGCCACGTGCACCGTCACGTTTTTCGCCGAGATACCCATGGCTTCCGATCCGTAGAACGCGATCGGGCGGATGTAGCAGGCCTCCAGCCTGTTGGCGCGCACCACTTCCTTCTGCGCCTCGATCAGCGTCGGCTTGTCGTAGGGCAGCCGCATGCCGTTGATGTGCGCCGAGTTGAACAGGCGGTCGGTGTGCTCGCGCAGGCGGAAGATCGCGGTGCCGCCCGCCGTCTTGTAGGCGCGCACGCCCTCGAATACCCCCATGCCGTAATGCAGCGTGTGCGTGAGCACGTGGGTGGTCGCGTTGCGCCAGGGCACGAGCTTGCCATCGTACCAGATATGCCCGTCGCGATCGGCCATCGAAGGCATGAAGAATCTCCGCCGAAAGCCGTTATTCTAGCGGGTTTCACGCGCGGCGGAGGCGCTTGAGGCTGGCTGGCAGTCGTGGCGATACGCAAGTAGAATTGCATCACGATCGCATCCCACGGATCGGGCGTCCGGTCCGGCTGCGGTCTTCCAAGGGAGTAGCGATGGCGCGTGATGCGGGCGGCTGGCTGACGAACCTCGGGCGGCGCGTCATTTCGAGCGAGGACAGCGAGCAGCAGAAGCTCAACAAGACCCTCGCCATCTTCGCCTCCGGGTTGATGGGCTTCGGCGCGATGCTGTGGCTCGCGATCTACTGGGCGATGGGCATCAAGTTCTCCGCCACGGTGCCGCTCATCTACCTCGGGGTCTCGGCGGTCTCGCTCGGGCTCTACCTGTGGAGGCGCAACTTCGAGCTGTTCCGATTCATCCAGGTGAGCCTGTTCCTGTTCGTGCCGTTCATCATGCAGTGGAGCATCGGCAGCTACGTGAGTTCCTCGGGCGTGATGCTGTGGGCTCTGCTCGCGCCGGTCGGGGTGATGATCTTCCAGGGCCCGCGCGAGTCGATGCCATGGTTCTTCGCCTACATCGTGATGACGGGAATCTCCGGCTTCTTCGACTACTATCTCAGCGACGGCGTGCAGCATGGCGTCTCCATGCAGTCGATCGCCGTGTTCTTCTCGCTGAATTTCGCCGCGGTGTCCACCATCGTCTACCTTCTGATCAACTATTTTGTCAACCAGCGCGACAAGCTGCAGGTGCGGGTCGACGAGCAGTACAAGCTGCTGCAGGCGGAGCAGGAGAAATCGGAGCGGCTGCTGCTCAACATCCTGCCCGGCCCGATCGCGCGGCGCCTGAAGGAGCAGCACGCGACCATCGCTGACGGTTTTTCGGACGTCACGGTCATGTTCGCGGACATCATCAACTTCACGCGGCTCTCCGAGGAGATGCCGCCCAAGTTAATGGTGACGCTGCTGAACGAGGTGTTCTCGCATTTCGACCTGCTCGCCGAGAAGCACGGGCTGGAGAAGATCAAGACCATCGGGGATGCCTACATGGTCGCGGGCGGCCTCGACGAGCATCACCAGTCCGCCGGCACCGTTGCTTCGGACCGCGACTACTGCAGCGCGATCTGCGCCATGGCGACCGAGATGCGCGAATACATGGAATCGCTCTCCGGGATCAGGCGGGCGCGGCTGCAGATCCACGTCGGCATCGGCACGGGGCCGGTGGTGGCGGGGGTGATCGGGATGAAGAAGTTCATCTACGACCTGTGGGGCGATACCGTCAACATTGCGGCCCGCGTCACCGAGCAGGCGGGCCCGAGCACGATACTGGTCGACACCACCACCTGGCGGCGCGTGCGCAATGAGTTCGATTTCGAGGGCCCGCAGACCATCCACGTCAAGGGCAAGGGCGAGATCACCGTCTACCGCCTGCTCGCGCCCAAGGCGCAGTCCGCAGGGGTGGCAAGCGCCGGCGGCTGACGACAATGGTCAGTCGTCACCGATTACTGACTTCCAGAGTTCCCGCACGGCCCGGATTTCCCCTGCGACCTCTTCCGGCGCGATGCGGGCGTATTTTTCGCCCTTCAGGCGCAGCGCGTGCTGGAGCTGGCGCAGGCGCCGATAGGCGTCGTGCGCGGCCTGCGCGCGCTCCCCGGCGAGCAGCCCGAGGCGCGCAGCAAGCTTGAGCAGGGCGAGGTTGCCGATGTTCCCGGTCAACTCCGCGTGCGCGCGAGCGTGGCCGAGTACGAGGTACTGCACGGCGAACTCGACGTCGACGATGCCGCCGGGGTCGTGCTTGAGGTCGAATAGCTCACTGCGGTTGGGATGGGCGTCGCGCAGCTTGCGGCGCATTTCGGCGATCGCCCGGCGCAGCGCCTCGAGGTCCCGCTCCTTGCGCAGGACCTCGACCCGGAGCGCCTCGAACGCGGCGCCGATCTCGCGGTCCCCGGCGACGAAGCGGGCGCGGGTGAGCGCCTGCTGCTCCCATACCCAGGCCTTGTGCATCTGGTACTCGCGGTAGCTCGCAAGCGGGCTCACCATCAGTCCGCCCGCGCCGTCGGGGCGCAGCCTGAGGTCGGTTTCGTAGAGCACCCCCGCCGGCGTGATGCTGGTGAGCCATCGGTTAATGCGCTGGGCGAACCGCGCGTAGTTCTCGGCGGCCTCCGGTGCGGCATCGTCGTGAAGGAACACGAGGTCGAGATCGGAGGCGTATCCGAGCTCCTTGCCGCCGAGCTTGCCATAGCCGACCACGGCGAAGCGCGGTGCCTCCCGGTGCCCGGGGCGCATCCGCCACGTCGTGCGCAGCACTTCCTCGAGCGCGACGCACGCAAGGTCGCTCAAGTGGTCGCTCAGCGTCTCGATGGGCAGCAGGCCCGCAAGATCCTGCGCGATGAGCCGCATGGTATGCGCGTGCTTGAAGTGCCGCAGGACGTCCATCTGTCTCTCGGCATCCCCCGCGGCGGCGTCCATCAGGCCGCGCAGCTCCCGCGTCGCGGACGGCCAGTGCGGCGGGGCGTAGAGCGTGCGCGCGTCGAGCAGCTCGTCGAGGAGGATCGGATGGGTGGTCAGGTACTGGGCGACCCAGGGGCTCGCGCTCATCATTGCGGCGAGCCGCGACAGCGCCTGCGGATACTCCTTGAGGAGCGCGAGGTAGGCGCCGCGGCGGGCGATGCTCTCGAGCAGGCCGATCAGGCGCTCGAGCGTGACGTCGGGGTCCTTCTCCGCCGCGGCGGCCTCGACCGCGAGCGGCACCAGCCGGTCGAGCAGCGCCTGGCTCGCGGCCGGCATTTCGCGGTAGCGGCTCGCGGAACGCATGCTCCTCAAGCGCTGCTCGACCGCCGCGGGCTCGCGAAAGCCGAGCCCCGCCAGCACGCCGGCCGACCGCTCGGGATCCAGCGCTCCCTGCCACAGGTGCGCGAGCGCGTGCTCGCTCTCGGGCGCGACGGCAAAGATCGCGTCGAAGTGCCGCGTGACGTTGCCGCAGTGGTGCTCGAGGGCGGCGGCGAGCGCCCGGTAATCGCCGAGCCCCATCGCCTCGGCGATGAGCGCGCGGTCGGCGTCTGGCGCCGGGAGAACATGGATCTGCTGGTCGTCGAGATATTGCAGGCGGTGCTCGAGATTGCGCAGGAATAAGTAGGCCTCCGTGAGCTCCCGCGCCGCCGCCTCCGGCAGCAGGTTCCGCGCGCCGAGCCGCGGCAGCACCACGAGGGTGGGCTGCGTTCTGAGCTCGGGCTCGCGCCCGCCGCGGATCAGCTGGAACACCTGCGCGATGAACTCGATCTCGCGGATGCCGCCGGGGCCGAGCTTGATGTTGTCCGCGATGTCGCGGCGCTCAACCTCGCGGCGAATCTGCCGGTGCAGGTCGCGCAGCGCCGCAATCGCGTTGTAGTCCATGTGGCGACGGTAGACGAAGGGGAGAATGCGCTCCGTCAGCTCGGCGCCGCGGTCGCCGGTGAGCAGCCGCGCCTTGATCCACGCATAGCGCTCCCATTCCCGTCCCTGGGTGATGAAGTAGTCCTCGAGCGCATCGAAGCTCGTGACGAGCGGTCCCGCATCGCCATAGGGCCGCAGCCGCATGTCCACTCGAAACACGTAGCCGTCCGCGGTGATCTCGGAGAGCGCCGCGATCAGCCGCCGGCCCAGAGCCGTGTAGTACTCGTGATTGCTGATCGGCCGCGGTCCCTGCGTTTCGCCTTCCTCCGGGTAGATGAACACGAGGTCGATGTCGGAGGAGACGTTCAGCTCGGCGCCGCCGAGCTTGCCCATGCCGACGACGTGCAGCTGCTGGACCCGGCCGCCCGCCGCGGCGAGCGGGCGGCCGTGCCGCTCGGCAAGCCGCTCTTCCAGGTTCGCGAGGGCATGGGAGATCGCGATCTCGGCGAGCGCGGTCATGGTCTCCGTCACTTCGGCGAGCGGCGCGAGGCCACCCAGGTCGCGCGCGATCACGCGCAGCATGACCCGCTTGCGCAGCGCGCGCAGCGCGCGCTTGAGCGTGTCGTCGTCGCCCGACGGATGCGCCGAGAGGAACGCGCGCATTTCCCCGGCACTGAACGGTTGTCCCGTTCCCGCATCCAACCCCAATGCGGGCTCGGCCTCGAGCAACCGACTTACGTAGCGGCTGAGACGCGCGGCACGCGCGAGATGCGCGTCGGCGCCGAACCGTGTCCGCGCGTTATGGGTTTCCATGCAGGGTTCGAGTTAGAATACGTAAATCCTTGAGTCAATATCGCATTTTTTCCAACCCCAGGCAAAAACCGAAGCTACCGGGACGGTTCCGGTGGCTCGGCATCAGCTCGCTCTGGTTCTACCGGGTGCTGACGTGGGGCGTGCTCGCGATCGGTCTCGCTTTCGCCGGCACCGTGCTCGCGCTGCGATATTGGGTATTCCCCAACATCAATTCCTACCGCGAGGACATCGCCCGCATCATCAGCGAGCGCACGGGGCAGATCGTCACCATCGGCGGCATCCACGCCCAGTGGGAGGGATTGCGCCCGCAACTCGTGCTCGAGCAGGTCTCCGTGTATGACGCGAGGGGCCAGCCCGCGCTCGAGCTTTCGCGCATCGACAATACCCTGTCGTGGATGTCCGTGCCCACGCTCCAGCTGCGCACCCACGCACTCGACATCTACCGTCCCAGGCTCAGCATCCGGCGCGACGCGCGCGATGTCGTGTCGATCGCGGGCGTCGAGGTGGCCGAGGGGGACGGAGGCAATGACTTCGTCGACGCACTGCTGCGCCAGCGCGAAAT
>DASWHI010000085.1:0-3871 GCA_036398235.1 Burkholderiales bacterium | reverse complement strand
CGGGGCAACCTTGTCGAACCGCCGCTGCAGCCAGCGGTTTCCGTCTCGTATCCAGTAGCGCGGCGCGTCCGCTCCCGCCGCCGCCCGCCAGGCCCAGCCCGCCTCGCTCCACCACTCCCGCCGCTGGTAGCCGCCCGCCTCCACGAACGCGAGGAATTCGCCGCTGGTGACGGGAACGCGCGCGATCCGGAACGGCGCAAGCCGGACCGCATGAGCCCATTTCTCGTTGTCGAAGACGAATCCGCTGCCCGGCTCCGCCCCCAGCTGAAACTCTCCGCCGGGAAGCTCCACATCGCCGCGGCTTGCCCCGGGAGTCGCTGTCGACACAGCCGGCGCCGGGAAGGGATCGGGATAACCGAGCGTCTGGCGCGTGTAGTGGAACGCCTCGGCGTGCATGTCCTCATGAAAAATTGCAAGTTGCACGAAATACTGCAGCCCGGCATGGTCCGGCTCCCGCTGCAGGCGGCGTACAACCTGGTCGAGAACTTCCGCACCGTAGGCGCGCGTCGCCTTGATCGCGGGCAGCGGCAGCCTCCAGCGCGTATCGTGGGCGACCTTCGCGGAGTCGTAGAGCCGGTCCGCGCCGGACAGCATCGAGTCAGCCGGCGCGGCGGATGCGCCGTCGCGCAGGCACCACCACTCCTGGAACCACGCCACGTGCCCGATTTCCCACAGCGGCGGATTGACGATCGCGAGTTGGGGCCCGAGCAGGCGTTCCCCTGTCAGATCGGCGGTCAATCGCGTGGACCTGGCACGGGCGTCGAGCAGTGCTCTTTCAAGATGCGCGGGATCGATCAGGGCGGGCATTTTCCGTATCATGAACCGGACGGATTAATATAGTCGCGAAGTCCGGAGAAACAGACAAGTCATGAAAATCGCAATAGTGTCGCCCGCGAGCTCCGGGCCTCGCAGCGGCAACCGGCATACCGCGGCGCGGTGGGCGAAATTCCTGCGCGAAGCCGGGCACAGGGTCGCGGTGGCAACCGGCTGGGATTCCGGCAGCGAGGACGTTCTCATCGCACTGCATGCACGCAAGAGCTACGACTCGATCGGGAGATTCCATGCCGCGCGGCCCGGCGCGCCGTTGATCGTGGTTCTGACCGGCACCGACCTCTATCGCGATATCCGCAGCGATCGCAACGCCCGGCGCGCGCTCGACCTGGCGTCGCAGCTGGTCGTGCTCCAGGAGCGCGGCCTGCGGGAACTCTCGCGCCGGCACCGGGCCAAGACGCGCGTGATCTACCAGTCCGCCGACGTACGGTCGCGGCATGCTCCGCCTGCGCACCGGTTCCGCGTGGCGGTCATCGGTCATCTGCGCAATGAAAAAGACCCATTCCGCGCCACGCAGGCGCTTGCGCGACTGCCGCAAGACCGCGAATTCGAAATCATCCACCTCGGCGCGGCGCTGACACCCGAGATGCGCAGGTCGGCGCAAAGCTGGATGAAACGCGAGCCACGCTACCGGTGGCTCGGCAGCAAGCCGCACGGGGAAACCATGCGCTGGCTCGCCCGCAGCCATGTGCTGGTGGTGAGCTCGGTCATGGAAGGCGGCGCCAACGTGATCTGCGAAGCCGCGCGCATCGGCGTGCCCGTGCTCGCCTCGCGCGTGCGCGGCAATATCGGGATGCTGGGCAGCGGATACGCGGGATATTTCAGGTTGCACGATCACGAGGCGCTGGCCGGACTGCTGGAACGCGCCGCGCGCGACTCGAAGTATTACCGCAGGCTGAAGGATACCGTGCGGGCCCGGCGCCGGCTGTTCGCCCCCGCCGCGGAGGGCAGCGGTGTGCGGAGCCTGGTGCGGCAACTCGACCGGCGCGCGGAACGATTCCGGAGTCGGCGAGACTAAGAGATCGAATGAGACGTTGCGTCCGCTTGCCGCGACTTTCCCCTCCTGCCCGAGGAGGGGTGGCACCGAAGGTGACGGGGTGGTGGGAGTGATGGCGCGATACACAACCACCCCGTCTGCTGCGCAGCCACCCCTCCTTGGAAAGGAGGGGATGTTCATTTTGTTGTCGACTCTAAGTTTGGATCGATGAGCGCCAACCCGCGCAGAAAATTCCTGATCGCCGCCGGGACTGCCGCCGGCGCGGCGGGAATCGCTGGCGCGCTACTGTGGCATCGGCGATCCGCCGACGAGCGTGCCGGGCACTTGGAGCTTCCGCCCGTCCGTGACCCGGCGTTCCCGAATCCGCTGCGGCTCCCCAGCGCCGATGGGTTGTACGGCCTGCTCGATGCCGCAGGCTCCTTCGCCATGGTGGCGAAACCGGCGCGTCAAGCGCCGCTGCCCGGAAAACCGGGGCCGAACCTCGCGTATGAAGTGGAGTACCAGGGCAAGACTCTCCTCAATCCAGTGTTGAGGATGCGCACCGGCACCCAGCTGCGAATCAAGTTCTGGAACGCGCTGGAGGAAACCAGCATCATCCACTGGCACGGGCTCAAGGTGGACAGCAACAATGACGGGCACCCGCACTACGCCGTGCCGGGAGGCGCGACCTACGACTACCATTTCACCGTCGCCAATCGCGCGGCTACTTATTGGTACCACCCGCATCCGCACCCTCTGACCGGCAAGCAGGTCTATCTCGGGCTCGCCGGCCTCTTCATCGTGGAAGATGACGAGGACGCCGCGCTGCAGAAGACGCTCGACCTCGCCTTCGGCGTGAACGACGTGCCCCTCATCATCCAGGACCGGCGCTTCGATGGCGACGGTCGGCTCGTCTTCGCGCCGACCCGCGAGGAGCGTTTCCAGGGACAGCTTGGCACCGAGGTCCTGGTGAACCTCACACCGCGGCCGCATTTCCGCGCAGCGACGCGCATCCACCGCTTCCGCATCCTCAACGGCTCGAACGCGCGCGTCTATCGCCTCGCCTTCCGCCACGGCGAGCAGTTGCTCGCCGTCCACGTGATCGGTGGAGACGGCGGGCTGCTCGACCGGCCGCGGACGGTGACCGAAGCTTTTCTTGCGCCGAGCGAGCGCCTCGACGTGCTGCTCGACCTGCGCTCCGCCGCAGTGGGCGACACGATCACGCTGGTAAGCCTTCCGTTCGACCCCATGCACCATGAGACCGGATCCGCCGGCGACGCGCACGGCGGCCATGCCGCGCACGGCGTGCTGGCCGACGGCGCCGAAGTCGAGATCATGAGCATTCTCGTCAGCATGAAAGTCGTCTACGACCGGGTGGTGCCGCAGGCGCTATCGCGCATCGGGCCGCTGCCGGAGCCGGCCGCGACGCCGCGCGTCATCACGCTCGACCAGAAGAACAGGGTGTGGCGCATCAATGGTATGACCTACGACATGCGGGCGACGCCCATCGCCGTGAAACGCGGAGCCGTCGAAACTTGGGATGTGCGCAACGCGGCGGCAAGCATGCCCCACCCGATGCACATTCACGGTTTCCAGTTCCGCGTGACCGGGCGCGAGGGCAGCCCGGAGCAGGTACGGAGCCTCGCGCTCGACGGGAACGGGCTGACGGCGACCGACCTCGGGTGGAAAGACACAGTCCTCGCGTGGCCGGGCGAGACGGTGCGCATCGTCACCGACTTCTCGCATCCCTTCCTCGGCGACCAGGTCTACATGGTCCACTGCCACAACCTCGAGCACGAGGATGGCGGCATGATGCTCAACCTGAAGGTCGCGGCCTGAGCGACGAACCTGACACGGCGCCACCTCGCGCACGCCGTCCTCCCGGTCACTGTATCGAGCGTCGCCGGCATACCACGCCACGTAGCGGCTCGCCGAGGCGGGGTCGGCAAGATCAAAGCAGCTCTTCCGGCGCCAGCGCGCCGAGCACGCTGGAAAAGAAACGCCGCCACCAACTCGCGAGCGGCTCGCTTGTGTAGCGCACCGGTTTACCCTCTTCGTTGCCGG
>DASWHI010000084.1:0-13437 GCA_036398235.1 Burkholderiales bacterium | reverse complement strand
CCGGCTGCGCGCTGCAAGCCGCTGCAGGCCAAGGTGGCGGTGGAGATCGGCGGGCATGAAGTCTGGATCCGCAGCTGGCTCTATACGCTCGAGAGCCACTTCGAGCGCCGCGTGCCGGTGATACTGCTCGACACCGACCTTCCCGAGAACCGCGCGGAGGACCGCGAGATCACGCACGTCCTTTACGGCGGCGATCAGCGCTACCGCCTGAAGCAGGAAATCGTGCTGGGCGTGGGCGGCGTGCGCATGCTGCAGGCGCTCAACATCCGCGTTCGCAGTTATCACATGAACGAGGGTCACTCGGCGTTGCTCGCCGTCGAGTTGCTGCGCGGGTTCCACACTACAGGTCGGCGGCGGGCGGACGAGCCGAGCTACGACGTGAGGGGGGTGCGGGCGCTGTGTAATTTCACCACGCACACGCCGGTGGAAGCGGGCCACGATCAGTTCGAATGGAGTCTGGTGACGGAGCTGCTGGGCAATGTCATCGAGCCTGAGGAACTCAAGCGGCTCGCCGGGCCGGACCGTCTCAACATGACGCGGCTGGCGCTCAACCTGAGCGAGTACGTCAACGGCGTGGCGCGCCGGCATGCACAGGTCTCCCGGCAGATGTTCCCCGGCCACGAGGTGCGTGCGGTCACCAACGGGGTGCATCCCAGTACGTGGACCTCACCGGGCTACGCCGCCCTCTACGACCGCTACCTGCCGGGCTGGCGTCACGACCCGCAGTTGCTCACGCGCGCGGACCAGATTTCCGACGCGGAGATCTGGATCGCGCACGGAGCCGCCAAGGCGTGCCTGATCGGGCGCGTGCAGAAATCGTGCGGGGTCGCCCTCAATCCGGAACTGCCGATCATCGGCTTTGCCCGCCGCATGACCGCCTACAAGCGGCCGGAATTGCTATTCTCGGACATTGAGCGCCTGCGGGCGATTGCCCGCCGCCAGCCGTTCCAGCTCGTATTGGCGGGAAAAGCGCATCCGCGCGACGAGCCCGGCAAGCAGGCAATCGAGGACATCCACCGCCACATCCGCTCCCTCGCCGGCACCGTGCAGGCCGCGTTCGTGCCGGACTATGACATGGCGGTGGCGCTCGACCTGGTCGCGGGGTCTGACGTCTGGCTCAACACGCCGCTGCGGCCATACGAGGCCTCGGGCACGAGCGGCATGAAGGCAAGTTTCAACGGCGTGCCCCAGCTCTCGGTGCTCGACGGCTGGTGGATCGAGGGCTGCATGGAGGGAGTCACCGGTTGGGCCATCGGTACGGACCACGAGGCCCAGAATGGCGACGACGCGAGGTCGTTCTATGACAAGCTCGAGAACATCGTGCTTCCGCTGTGGAACGGCGACCGCGCAAGGTGGATTGCGGTCATGAAGGGCGCGATCGCCAAGAACGCCTCGTATTTCAACAGCCACCGCATGCTGCGGAGCTACGCGATCGAGGCCTACCTGCGCTAGCGCCCGCCTGGCGCCTCCAAACCGGCCCCGAGGGCCGCGCGACCGCTGCGGCTTCCCCGCGCTCAGGTCGTTTCGCGAAAGCGCTGGCGCGCCTTGTTCACCGCGACGCTCAGTTCGGCCCAGGCCTTCACCAGCCCCGATTTCAAGGGGCCGCCCGCCGCTGCGCTGCGCCGGCGGAGCTGGGCGAGCATGCTCTTCGCCGTCGCCTGTTTTGCCTTCAGTGTCGTCAGCTGCGCAGCGTATTTCACGCGCGCGGCGGCCTGCGCGTCGCGGGTTTTCCCGATCAGGCCGTCCAGATTCCTACCGAGCCGCCGCAGCTCGCGTTCCATGCGCATCCGGGATGGCTGTTTCCTACGCTGGCTCATAGGCGTACTCCTTTCGATGATTAGGCACCTCGTTCGCGAGCATGGTTCCCGCGCCACGCGAATGGACCTGCGTCAAAACAAATTCCCGCTATCTGCTATCTCACCGCACGACTTTCTGCTGCTGCAACAGCGCAAGCGAGCGGCCCTTGAGGGAATACGCGCTCCCGCCCTCGAACACGCCGTCGCGCGCAAGCCCCTCCCCGACCGTCGTATCCATCACGGCGAGCCAACGCACGGCCGCGAGGTGGTTCGGCAGCGTGAAGGCGATCTCCTCGTGATGCGCGTTGAAGAGCACGAGGAATACCGCGTCGGTGATCGGGCGGCCGCGCCGGTCGATTTCGGTGAGGCCTTCGCCGCTCAGCAGCACTCCCAGCGAGCGCGCGTGGTGGTGGTGCCACTCCTCGTCGCTCATCTCGCTCCCGTCGGGCTTCAGCCACATGATGTCCTTGACGCCGGAGCCGCGGATCGGCCGCCCGGCAAAGAAGTGGCGCCGCCGGAACACCGGGTGGTCGAGCCGGAGCCGGATCATGCGCCGCGTGAATTCGAGGAGCCGGCGCTTGTCCTCCGTCAGGTTCCAGTCCACCCAGGAGACGTCGTTGTCCTGGCAGTAGGCGTTGTTGTTCCCGCGCTGCGTGCGCCCGATCTCGTCTCCGGCCGCGAGCATCGGCACGCCCTGCGACAGCAGCAAGGTCGCCAGGAAATTGCGCTTGCGCTGGGCGCGCAGCGAGTTGATGGCGGCGTCTTCCGTTTCGCCTTCGACGCCGGTGTTCCACGACAGGTTGTTGTCGTGCCCGTCGCGGTTGTCTTCGAGATTCGCCTCGTTGTGCTTGCGCTCGTAGGCGACGAGGTCGTGCAGAGTGAAGCCGTCGTGCGCGGTGATGAAGTTGATGCTCGCGTGCGGCCGGCGCCCGCTCTGCTCGTAGAGATCGCTCGAGCCCGTCAGCCGGCGCGCGAACTCCCCGATGACGCCGCCGTCGCCCTTCCAATACGCGCGCATGGCGTCCCGGTACTTGTCGTTCCACTCCGTCCAGCCCCCGGGAAAATTGCCGACCTGGTAGCCGCCCTCGCCCAGGTCCCACGGCTCGGCGATCAGCTTCACCTGCGCGAGCACGGGATCCTGGCGCACGATGTCGAAGAAGGCGCCGAGGCGGTCGACCTCGTGCAGCTCGCGCGCGAGCGTCGAGGCGAGATCGAACCGGAATCCGTCCACGTGCATCTCGGTCACCCAGTAGCGCAGCGAGTCCATGATGAGCTGCAGCACCCGCGGATGCACCAGGTTGAGCGTGTTGCCGCAGCCCGTGTAGTCCACGTAGGTGCGGCCCTCGCCGGGCTTGAGCCGGTAATACGATGAGTTGTCCAAGCCGCGAAAGCACAGCGTCGGCCCCAGGTGGTCGCCCTCGCCGGTGTGGTTGTAGACGACATCGAGCACCACCTCGATGCCCGCGGCATGCAGCGCCTTGACCATGGATTTGAACTCGGCCACCGGCCGCTCCCCCGCATAGCGGTTGTCAGGCGCAAAATAGCCGATCGAGTTGTAGCCCCAGTAGTTGCACAGGCCCTTCTGCACCAGGCGGCGATCGTCGAGGAACGCGTGCACGGGCATCAGCTCCACCGTGGTGACGCCGAGCCGCCTGAGGTACTCGATCACCGGCACCGACGCCAGCCCCGAGTAGGTCCCGCGCAATGGCGGCGGGATCTCCGGGTGCTGCATCGTGAAGCCCCTCACGTGCAGCTCGTAGATTACGGTGTCGTGCCAGGGAATATCCGGTCGCCGGTCGTCCCCCCAGGTGAACGCCGGATCGACGACCCGGCATTTCGGCATTCCCGGAGCGGAGTCGCGGCGGTCGAACGAGAGATCGGCGCGGGCATGCCCGACGCGGTAGCCGAAATTCGCGTCGCTCCAGCTGATGGACCCGGTCAGCGCCTTGGCGTAGGGATCGAGCAGAAGCTTGTGGGAGTTGAAGCGATGCCCGTCTTCCGGCCGGTACGGCCCGTGGACACGATAGCCATAGAGCATGCCCGGCCTCGCCTCCGGAAGATAGCAGTGCCACACCTGGTCGGTGCGCTCCGGAAAAGCGATGCGCTGGATCTCGCGCCGGCCGCGGTCGTCGAAGATGCAGATCTCGGCCTTCTCTGCGTGCTCGGAGAACAGCGCGAAATTGACGCCGCCGCCGTCCCACGTCGCGCCGCGCGGATAGGGCCGGCCCGGCCAGACCGCGGTGATCCGCAGGCTCATGCCGGCTCGCTGGCGGCCCGCGGGCGGCGCGCGCCGGGCTGCTCGCTCGAGGGCACCGCCGCGTCCGCTTACTTCCCGCCCGAATCCCGGCGGGGCCACCAGCGCTCGAGAAGTTCCGCGGCCCAGTCGCGCCCCCCGATTCCGAAGGCGAGCGCGAGCGCGAGCACAATGCCGCCGAGGATGATGAGGAAGCTCTGCCGGATGATCTCGCCGCCGACGCTCACCTGGTCGAGCGCGATCAGCACCACGAACACGATGATCGCGTACTGCGCGATCTTGCCCAGCAGGTCGGCGTCCTGGATGCCCACGTTCCTGCAGTAGGTGACCACGGTGCCCCCGACGAAGGCGGCGAAATAGGCGCCGAACGCGAGTATCACCAGCGCCACGATCACCTTGGGCACGAACAGGACGACCTGGCCGAAGAGGTCCGTGATGTAGGTGAGCCCGAGACTGTTGAAGGCGATCACCAGGACCGCGAAGATCACCAGCCAGTACACCAGCAGGCCGAAAATATCGGTGGTGTCGTGCTCGATGCCGCCCTGCTTGAGGAAGCCGTCCATGCCGGCGCGCTCGGTCAGCACGTTGAAGTTGATCGCGCGCAGCCCCCTGACGATCGCGAACCTGACCACTTTCGCCGCCAGCCAGCCGGCGATGAGCACCGCCACCGCCAGCGCGAGCCGCGGGAGAAATGCCCCGACCTGGGTCAGAAATGCTCGCAACGGCTCGAGATACACGTTGACGCTTTCCATATCAGCCTCCTCTCGCAGGGTTCACTTTGCTCCCGTCATGCCGCCGGTGCCGGCCGCGTCAGCTCGTGGATCCCCTGCAGCGGAACGTGGACCCAGCCCGGGCGATTGTTGATCTCGTAGCGCAGCTCGTAGAGCGCCTTCTCGAGCTCGAACAGCTCGAGCAGCGCGCGCGCTTCGGCAAACGAGCCGTAGATTCCGGCGCCGCGCGTCGCCTCCTCGTAGCCTTCGAGGAACGTCCGGCGCGCGGCGTCGCGCCAATCGAGGGCGAGCGCGGCGAGCCGGTCGTGCTCCTGGGGAGCGGGCGTGACCGCGCGCAGCGCCGTCCAGCGTGCGTAGTCGAAGGAACGCAGCATGCCGGCGACATCGCGCAGGGGCGAGTGCTTCGCCCGGCGCTCGGCGAGCGGGCGCGCCGGCTCGCCCTCGAAATCGATGATCCGGAAGTCGTTCTTGGCCAGCAGTACCTGGCCCAGATGGTAGTCGCCGTGGTTGCGGATCTTGAGCGCCGGACCCGGGCTGGGCGAGCCGGATTCGATGCGCGAGGTGAGCTCATTGCGCTGCGCAAGCAGCTCCGTGGCGGCCTCCCGCGCTGGCAGCACGAGCTGGTTCAGGTTCTTCTCGAGGAGCTGGAGCGTTGCCGTCGCCTCCTCGTGCACTCGCCGCTTCCACCCGGCGATGTCCTCGGGGGTGACCGGCTCCGGATCGAACGCCGGGTCGCCGGACGCCCGCGCGAAGGCCCCGTGCAGCTCGCCGGTGCGCGTTCCCAGCACGCGGATGAGCGCGAGGTAGGCGCCGTGCACATCCAGTGCCGGGGTCTCGACGGCCGCGCGCGGCTGGTCGAAGAAGCGTCCAAGGTACTCGAGCGTGTAGGTCCAGCCGTCACCCTGGTTTGAAACGTAGGCCTCGAGCAGCCCGAGCGTCATGGGCGTTCCGTCGGCGACAATAAACTCGATCGCGCCGGCAACCGGGACGCAGTTCGCGAACCGCGCCTGCTCGGTGAGAAAGCGCCCGACCTCGAACTCGGGGTTGCGCCCTGGCCGGACATGGCGGTAGCCCTTGAGAAACAGCCGCTCGCCGAGCGTCACCACCGTGTTGCTGCTTTGCGCCTGGGGCCGCCCGACTGGCAGGCTCATGTAGTCTTCACCCGCCAGCGTGGCGAAGGCGCTGGTCGGCGTGAAGCGCAGCTTGCCCTGCGTGGTGGCGATCTCACGGCCCGCGCCGATGGCCTCGACGACCGCACGGCAGAAATCTTCGTCGGCGAGCGCATCGGCGATGACCCCGACGCGTGCCTGCTGGCGCGCCTTGGCGACCACCGCCGGCCCGAGCGCGCGCACGCGCTCCTCCTCGCGGTCCTCCCAGGCGAGCGAGAGGGGCACGAAGTAGGTCTCGCCCTCGATATCGAGCAGCGCGAGCATGCAGCTTGCGCGGCCCGCCTCCCACAGCGCCCAGTCCGCGAGCTTCGCGCGCTTCACCGGCTCGCCTTTTGCGGCATACCAGCGCTGCGCCTCGACGTAGCGCGCCAGCACCTCGGTCTCGAAGTGCTCGCACGTCTTCACCGCCATGCCGATGCGCCACGGCACCACGCGGTCGCGGAAGAAGCTCGACCAGCCATCGAACAGCACCACCGTCGGCCGCTCCTCGGACGGCACCACCTGCGCGTGCCAGTCCGGCGCGGCGACGTCGGTGGCGAGGCGCAGCCAGTAGAAGCCGCAGGACGGCAGCGTCAGCAGGTAGAAGCGATCGCCGATCGGCGGAAACGGCGTGCGGCCGAGAAGTTCCACCGGAATGCGGCCGCTGAAGCGCTTGAGATCAAGCTCGACCGGCTGCGCCGAGCGCCCCAGGTTCGCCACGCACAGGATCGCCTCCTCGCCGTGCTCGCGCACGTAGGCGAGCACCTTGCGGTTGCCGGGTTTCAGGAAGGTCAGCTTGCCGCGGCCGAAGGCGCGGCTCGTTTTCCGGACCGCGAGCAGCCGCCGCATCCAGTTAAGGAGAGAATTCGGCTCCCGCGACTGGGCCTCGACGTTGACTGCCTCATAGCCGTAGATCGCGTCCATGATCGGCGGCAGGTACAGCCGTTGGGGGTCGGCGCGCGAAAACCCCGCATTGCGGTCCGGGCTCCACTGCATGGGCGTCCTCACGCCGTTGCGGTCGCCGAGATAGATGTTGTCGCCCATGCCGATCTCGTCGCCGTAGTAAATGATCGGCGAGCCGGGCATCGAGAGCAGCAGGCTGTTCATGAGCTTGATGCGGTCGATATCGTTCTCGAACAGGGGCGCCAGGCGGCGGCGGATGCCAAGGTTGATCCGCGCGCGCGGGTCGGCGGCATACATGCGGTACATGTAGTCGCGCTCCTTGCTCGTCACCATCTCGAGGGTCAGCTCGTCGTGGTTCCTGAGGAAGATCGCCCACTGGCAGGACTCCGGGATCTCCGGCGTCTGCTGCATGATCTCGACGACGGGGTGGCGGTCCTCCTGCGCGATCGCCATGTACATGCGGGGCATCAGCGGAAAGTGATAGGCCATGTGGCACTCGTCGGCCTCGCCGAAGTATTCGCGCACGTCCTCGGGCCACTGGTTGGCTTCGGCGAGCAGGAGCTTCCCGGCATAACGGGCGTCGAGCTCGGCCCGGATTTTCTTGATCACCGCGTGCGTCTCGGGCAGGTTCTCGTTCGAGGTGCCTTCGCGCTCGACCAGATAGGGGATCGCGTCGAGGCGGAACCCGTCGACGCCAATCTCGCACCAGTGTTCCATGGTCTTCAGCACCGCCTCGAGCACCTTCGGGTTGTCGAAGTTGAGGTCCGGCTGGTGGCTGAAGAAGCGGTGCCAGAAATACTGTTTGGCTACGGGGTCCCACGTCCAGTTGGAGGTCTCGGTGTCGGTGAAGATGATGCGCGTGCTCCGGTAATTGCTCTCGTCGTCGCTCCAGACGTAGAAGTCGCGCTCGGGAGAGCCCTTGGGCGCGCGCCGCGCCGTCTGAAACCACGGATGTGCGTCCGACGTGTGGTTCACGATCAATTCTGTGATGACCCGCAGGCTGCGCTTGTGCGCCTCCTCCACGAAGCGGCGGAAGTCCTCCGTCGTACCGTACTGCGGGTGCACGTCGTGGTAGTCGGAGACATCGTAGCCGTCGTCCTTCAACGGCGAGGGATAGAAGGGCAGCAGCCAGATCGTGTTGACCCCGAGCTGCTCGATGTAATCGAGCTTCTCGGTCAAGCCGCGGAAGTCGCCGAGCCCGTCCCCGTTCGAGTCGAAGAACGCCTTGACGTGGAGCTGGTAGATGACCGCGTCCTTGTACCAGAGCGGATCGTCGGCCGCGCCAGTGGCGGCGGCGGGCGGACTCTGGGTTGCGGGCACGTCCATCACGGCTCTCGCGCTCACATGAAGTAGTCGAAGTCCTGCTCGTGATGCACGCGGCGGCGGACGCGAAATACGTGCGCCGGCACCCGCGCGGGATCGAGCTGCACGAAGTTTCGTGATCCCGACCAGAGGTAGTGCGCGCCGGTGAGGAGATCGTGCATCTGATACTGCGCCCCGGGCTCGATGCCAAGCGCCGCGAGGTCGAGGTCCACCCAGGCCGAGTGCGCATGGTGCGGATCGAGATTCACGACGCAGACGATCGCGTTCGCAAGGTCCTCGGTGGTCTTGGCGTAGGCGATCAACTGCTCGTTGTCCGTATCGAAGAACCTGAGCCGCCAGTCAGCATGCAACGCCGGATTCTCGCGCCGGATGCGGTTCACCCGCGCGACGAAGGGCCGCAGGCTGTCGGCACGGTCGAGGTCCCAGTGGCGCAACTGATACTTTTCCGAGTCGCGGTACTCCTCGCTCCCGGGCTCGCGGGCGACGTGCTCCATCAGTTCGAAAGCCGGGCCGTAGATACCGTAGCTCGCCGCCAGGGTCGCCGCAAGCACGAGGCGCGCCATGAACGCGGGCCTGCCGCCGTACTGCAGCGCCTCGGTGAGGATGTCCGGGGTGTTGGGCCAGACGTTGGGCCGGTAATACTCGCGCCCTGGCCCGTGCGCGAGCTCGGTGAAATACTCGCTCAGCTCGCGCTTGGTGTTGCGCCATGCGAAGTAGGTGTAGGACTGGTTGAAGCCCAACTTGGCAAGCCGGTGCATCACCTTCGGGCGGGTGAAGGCCTCGGCGAGCAGGATCACGTCGGGATGCTCGCGGCGGATTTCCACGACCGCCCACTCCCAGAACGCGAACGCCTTGGTGTGGGGATTGTCCACGCGGAAGATGCGCACGCCTTCGCCGATCCAGAAATCGAACACGCTTTTCAACTCCGCCCACAGCGCCCGCCAGTCTTCCGACTCGAAGTTGAACGGATAGATGTCCTCGTATTTCTTGGGCGGGTTCTCCGCATACTGGATGCTGCCGTCCGGGCGTCGGCGGAACCACTTGGGATGGCTCTTCACGTACGGGTGGTCCGGCGCGCACTGGAAGGCGATGTCGAGCGCGATCTCGATGCCGCTACGCTGCGCGGCCGCGACGAGACCGCGAAAGTCTTCGCGGGTGCCGAGCTGGGGATGTATCGCCTTGTGCCCGCCCTCGGCCGCGCCGATCGCCCACGGACTGCCGACGTCGTCCGCCGCCGTCGTGAGCGCATTGTTCTTGCCCTTCCGTTCCTCGCGCCCGACCGGGTGGATCGGCGGGAGGTAGAGCACGTCGAAGCCGAGCTCGGCGACGTAATCGAGGCGCTTCTCTACGTCCTTGAACGTGCCGTGACGGCCCGGGATTTCAGATGCGGAGCGCGGGAAAAGCTCGTACCACGACGAAAAACGCGCGCGCTCGCGATCCACGACCAGGGGCAATTCCACCGGCCACTGGACCGAGAGCGCGCGGTCCGGGTAGCGCATTGCGATCTCCGCCATCGCGCTGTCGAGACCCGCCGAACGTATCGCCTCGACCCCCTGCGCCGCGCCCAGCCGCTTGGCCCACTCCTTCAGGCGTCTCGCGTCCTCGCCGTGCGCGCGGCTGGCGGCTTCCTCGATCAGGCCGGCGCCCACCTGGGCTGCAATCCGGAGGTCGGCCGCGTCCTCCCGGCGCGAGAATTCATCGCGCCAGGAGTGGAAGTGATCGACCCACGCGGCCACCGTGTAGCGATAGCGGCCAATGCTTTCGACGGCGAAGCTCGCGCGCCAGACGTCGTTGCCGAGCGGGGCCATCTCGACCTCGCTCCACTCCGCGGCGTCCTCGGCGCGCCAGCGCAGCATGACCCGCAGCAGGTCGTGGCCGTCGGCAAAGCAATGCGCCTCCACCTCGACGCGCTCGCCTGCGGCGCGCTTGACCGGGTAGCGCCCGCCGTCGATCGCGGGCTGCACCGCATCGATGACCGCCCGCACGCGCCCGTCCGGCGCGGAGGGGGGCAGGCTCGCCTCAGCCATCGGCCTCGCTCCTGAAAAAGACCGCGGACAGAGGCGGCAGCGTCACGGTCAGCGAGTACGGGCGGCCGTGCACGGCAACGGGCGCGGCTTCGACGCCCCCGAAGTTCCCCCAGCCGGCGCCGCCGTAGTGCTTCGCGTCGCTGTTGAGCAGCTCCGTCCAGCGGCCCGCGCGCGGAACGCCGATCACGTAGTTGGCGCGCGACACCGGGGTGAAGTTGCACGCGATGAGCACGAGCGGGCCGCCCCCGCGCGGCTTGCGCAGGAACGTGAGCACGCTGTTTTCGGCGTCGTTGGCGTCGATCCACTCGAATCCTTCGTGCGTGAAGTCGGCCTGCCACAGCGCGGGCTCCGCGCGATAGCAGCGGTTGAGATCGCCGACCCAGTTCTGCACGCCGCCGTGCTCGGGGAGCGCGGTGACCCACCATTCGAGCTCGCCCTCGTGCGTCCACTCGCGGCGCTGGCCGAACTCTCCGCCCATGAAGAGCAGCTTCTTGCCCGGGTGTCCCCACATGTAGCCGTAGAGCGCGCGCAGCCCGGCGAACTGCTGCCAGGAATCGCCGGGCATCTTGCCGATGAGCGAGCCTTTGCCGTGGACCACTTCGTCGTGCGATAGCGGCAGTACGAAATTCTCGTTGAACGCATAGATGAGCGAAAAAGTGAGGCGCCCGTGGTGGAACTTGCGATGGATGGGATCCTCGCGCAGGTAGTCGAGCGTATCGTGCATCCAGCCCATGTTCCACTTCAATCCGAAGCCGAGGCCGCCGAGATAATTCGGGCGCGACACCATCGGCCACGCCGTGGACTCCTCGGCCACCGTGAAGGCGTCGGGATGGTCACGGTAGACCGCCTCGTTCAGCGTCCTCAGAAACTGGACCGCCTCCAGATTCTCCTTCCCGCCGTAGCGGTTCGGGATCCATTCGCCGTCCTTGCGGGCGTAGTTGAGATAGAGCATAGACGCCACCGCGTCCACACGCAGGCCGTCCACATGGTACTTGTCGAGCCAGAACAGCGCCGAGGACACCAGTAGCGCGCGCACCTCGTGCCGGCCGTAGTTGAAGATGCTCGAGTTCCACTCCGGGTGGTAGCCCTGCCTGGGATCGGCATGCTCGAAGAGGGAGGTGCCGTCGAAGCGCGCAAGCCCGTGCGGATCATCGGGAAAGTGCGAGGGCACCCAGTCGAGGATCACGCCGATGCCGCGCTGGTGCAGGTGGTCGACCAGGTACATCAGGTCCTGCGGCGTGCCGTAGCGCGCCGTCGGCGCGAAGTAACCGGTGGTCTGGTAGCCCCAGGAGCCGTAGAACGGGTGCTCGGTCACCGGCATCAGCTCGACGTGCGTGAAGCCGGTCTGCTCGACATAGTCCGCGAGCTCGTGCGCGAGCCCGCGGTAGCCGAGGAAGCGACCATCCTTCCTTTTCCACGATCCGGCGTGCACCTCGTAGATCGCCATCGGCGCATCCAGCGCATTCTTCTTCCCGCGCGCCGCCATCCAGTCGGCGTCGCCCCACTCGTAGTCAAGGGACCAGGTGCGGGAAGCGGTCGACGGCGGGCACTCCGTGCAGAGCGCAAACGGATCCGCCTTCTCGATGGCGCCGCCTGCGTCCGGCGTGATGCGAAATTTATAGCACGTTCCGTCCGCGACCCCGCCGGCGAAACCTTCCCAGATGCCGGAGCCGTCGTGCCGGGGCGCCAGCGGATGCGCGGCGGCATCCCAGCCATTGAAGTCGCCGATCACCGAGACGGCGCGCGCGCTCGGCGCCCACACCGCGAAGTGGAAGCCGGCGACGCCGCCCGCCACCGCGGGCCGCGCGCCGAGCTTCTCGTAGAGGCGGGTGTGCGTGCCTTCCTTGAACAGGTAGACGTCGTGCGCGGTCAGCGGCGTCGCCGCCTTGCGCTGCGCGCGGCTCCGTGTACCGCTACGGCCTGAAGCCGGCTCAGTTTTTGTTGAATGGCGTGCGGGCATCGCCCTCGGCCTGCGATGCAGCAGGAATGGTGTTTTCTCTCTTGTTATTGATCTGTCTCGCAATGCCGCGAAAAGTTCCCCGCTCGTGCTGCGCCGCAGCGCTGCTGCGCGAATTCCAGGTCATTATGACATCGGCGTTGGATCCGCCACAAATCGCGGATGCAGCGCGGCGGCACTAGTCCGCGACCAGGATGACGTGAACGCGATAGGGTCCGTGCGCGCCGACGGTCACCGTCTGCTCGATGTCGGCGGTGCGCGAGGGTCCGGAGATGAAATTGACCGCGCGCGGCGGCGCTCCGAATTCGTCCCGCATCAGCTGCCACGCTTCTTCCATCCCGCGCACGATGCGCGATTTTCTCACCACCGCGACATGGGTTTCCGGCAAAAGACTCGCCGCGGCCGGCGTATCGCGGCCCGATAGCGTCATCAGCGTGCCGGTTTCGGCGATGGCGCAAAACGCTGCCGTGATGCCGACCGGGTCGGTGTCGCGCGCTTCCCTCACCGCGACATCGATTCCGGCGGAAGCCCAGTCAAGCCCCGCCAGCTCCGCCCAGCACACCGCGGAAAACGGCAACGCATTTGCCTTGAGGTAACGCGCGACAGTGGTGGGCACCTGGTCAAATGCCGCGACCTCATCCACGGTGCTCGCGAGCCCGAGCGCGCGCTCGCGAAAGCGGACGACCGGTTCCCACTCCATGCGCGGCCGCGCGCTCCCGGCGTGCGCCCGGATATCAGCGCGCACCGCCTCGCGCTCGGCCTCGGTTGCAGCCGGCGCCTTCCCCTGCCGCGCGCGGATGCGCGCCAGGACGTTCTCGCGCGAGGTCATCCTTGATCCTTCCGCCCGTCCTGAGCCTGTCGAAGGGGCTTCATCCTTCCGCCTGTCCTGAGCCCTGAGCCTGCCGAAGGGTCGAAGGGCCTTCCGACCCCGGCGTCAGCCCAGGGTCGGCATATTGAGCCCCGGCGCCGGCGTATCCTGGTGCGGCCAGCGGCTGGTTATGGCCTTGGTGCGGGTGTAGAACTTGACGCCCTCCATCCCGTGCACGTGGAGATCGCCGAAGAGCGAGCTCTTCCAGCCGCCGAAGGAATAGAACGCCACCGGCACCGGGATCGGCACGTTCACGCCAACCATGCCGACCTGGATCTCGTTCTCGAAGCGCCGCGCGGCGCCGCCCGACTCGGTGAAGATCGCGGTGCCGTTGGCGTAGGGGTTGCGGTTGACGAGCGCGATGGCGTCCTCCAGCGTCGTCGCCCGCAGCACGACCAGCACTGGCCCGAAGATCTCGTCCCGGTAGATC
>DASWHI010000083.1:0-3839 GCA_036398235.1 Burkholderiales bacterium | reverse complement strand
CGCGAGCACCTCTTCAAGCTGTAAGTTTCACTCCAACCGGATCTCGCCGTCGAATTTCACCTCGAGGTTGAGTTTTCCGACGGTGAGCGTCATCGCGGCGGGGAAGGCTTCCTTGCCTTTCAGCCGGCCGTCCGCGACCGCCTTCTGCACCGCCTTCTCGATCGCGAGCTGGGAGTTCACACCCACGGTCTTCAGGAACTTGCGGATGCTCATGTTCAGCGTTTCGTCGTTCATGTTCTTCTCCTGCGGGTTAGGTAGGTGTTGATCAATCCGTTGGTCGAGCTGTCATGGGTTGAGACGGGGGCGGTTCCCTCGAGTTCAGGCAGGATGCGCCCGGCGAGGCTCTTGCCGAGCTCCACGCCCCACTGGTCGAACGGGTTCACGTTCCAGATCACCGACTGCACGAATACCTTGTGCTCGTAGAGCGCGATCAGCGCTCCGAGCGCGCGCGGAGTGAGCTCATCGAGCAGGATCGAGGTGGTGGGGCGGTTGCCGTCGAACACACGGTGTGGCAGCAGGTTCCGCACGGCGGTCTCCGGCAGCTGCTGCGCGCGCATGCCTGCCGCGGCCTCCTCCGCGTCCATGCCGCGCGCGAGCGCCTCGGTTTGCGCGAAAAAGTTGGCGAGCAGCGCCGAGTGATGGCCGCGCAGCCGATGATGCGGCCTGCAGCAGGCGATGAAGTCCGCCGGCACCACCGCGCTGCCCTGGTGGAGCCACTGGAAATAGGCGTGCTGGCCGTCGGTCCCGGCGCTGCCCCAGGTGACCGGCGCCGTCGCATGGCCGGTCCGGGCGCCGTCGCGGGTGACCGACTTGCCGCAGGATTCCATTTCCAGTTGCTGCAGGTAGGCTGGAAGCAGCCGCAACCGCTCGTCGTAGGGCAGCACCGCGCGCGCGCCACAGCCGAGGAAGTTCACGTTCCACACTTCGATGAGCCCCATCACCACCGGCAGATTCTTGTCCAGCGGTGCCTGGGCGAAATGTTCGTCCATCGCGCGCGCGCCCGCGCGCAGCTCGTCGAAGCGCTCCATGCCGATCGCCAGTGCGACAGGCAGTCCCACTGCCGAGCACAGCGAATAGCGCCCGCCCACCCAGTCCCAGGTGCGGAAGATGCGGTCCGCGGGGACGCCGAAGGCGGCCGCGCGCTCCGGATCCGCGGTCACCGCGCACAGCTGGCGCGCCGCCTTCCCCTTCAGCCCCCGCTCGAGCCACGCCCGGACGGTGGCGGCATTGAGAAGCGTCTCCTGGGTGCCGAAGGTCTTCGAGGAAATGACGACGAGCGTGGTGGCGGGCGTGAGGCGGGCGAGGGTATCGGCAAGGACCGAGCCGTCCACGTTGGATATGAAGTGCGCCCGCGGTCCCGACCGCGAGCAGTGCTTCAAGGCGTCGCAGGCGAGGCGCGGACCCAGGTCGGAGCCGCCGATGCCGAGGTTCACCACGTCGGTGAACGCGCGCCCGGCCGCGCCCCGGATGCGGCCGGAACGCACGCCGCGCGCGAAGCGCCGCATGTCCGCGAGCACCGCCGCCACTTCCCGCGTCACGTCCCGTCCCTCGAAACGGACCGGCGTCCCGGCGCGCAGCGCAACGTGCAGGGCGGCGCGGTCCTCGGTGGCATTGACGCGGCCGCCCGTCAGCATCCGCGTGCGCCAGGACTCGAGCTCGCATTCGCGCGCCAGCTCCGTGAGCAGCCGCATCGTCTCCTCCTCGATGCGCTGCTTCGAATAGTCGAGCAGCATGCCGTCCAGCGTCAGGCTGAATTTCCGGAATCGCCCGGGGTCGCGGGCGAAGCGCTCGCGCAGGTGGAGGCGCGATTGGGCGAGCTGGTGCTCGGTCAGTTTCTGCCAGGCGGGAAGGGCGGTGCGGGCGGGGGGCATTCCGTGCGGTTCGCGGGGCGTCACGACGTGCCCGCATTGTACCCGCTTTGCATCGCTGCGCTTAGAATAAGCGCCCATGCATCCGGTGATTGCCGCTTTGACGGCAGCGCTGCGCGACCTGCGCGAGCCGCGCGTGCTCGCGCTGGCGCTGGTGCCGCCCCTCGTCGCCATCGCCGTATGGATCGCGCTCGCGTGGGCCATTGCCGACGACTGGGCGCGCTGGGTGGCGGAAGTGATCGCCACCGCCTCCTGGCTCACCTGGCTGAGCGACTGGGGCCTCGCCTCGGTCCTGATCTGGGCGAGCGGGATCGCGGCGTTCGCCTTACTCGTACCGCTGATGCTCGTCGTGGCCGTGCTGGTAACCGAAGTCCTCGCCATGCCGGTGATCGTGCCGCTGATCGGGGTGCGCGATTACCCGCGGCTCGAGCGGCGCCGGGGCGGCACCCTCGCGGGCAGCGCGTGGAACGCGGTGACGTCCATCATCCTGTTTGCCGGGCTGTGGCTGCTGAGCCTGCCGCTGTGGGTGACCGGCATCGGCGCGCTGCTGCTGCCCGCGCTCATCTCGGCGCTGTTCAATCAACGCATGTTCCGCTATGACGCGCTGGCCGAGCACGCCAGCGCCGGGGAGTACCACGCCGTCGTGCAGGCGGCAGGCGGCAGGCTCTACGCGCTCGGGCTCGCGCTCGCGGTGCTCTACTACGTCCCGCTCGTCAACCTGCTCGCGCCGATCCTTTCGGCGCTCGCCTTTACTCACCTCTGCCTCGGCGAGCTCGAGAGCCTCCGGCAGGAGGGGATGTCGTGAATCGCCCCGGAAATGAAAACGCCGCGCGGTTCTCGCGCGGCGTTCCATTGTCTCGTTTCTCTCGGCGTCTCGGCGGTTAATGTAGTCTTTCGAAGACGGCCGCGATGCCCTGTCCGCCGCCGATACACATGGTCACGAGAGCATACTTGCCCCCGGTGCGCTGCAGCTCGTAGAGCGCCTTGACCGTGAGCACTGCCCCGGTCGCGCCGATCGGGTGGCCGAGGCCCACCGCGCCGCCATTGGGGTTGGTCTTCTTCGGGTCGAGCTTGAGATCGCAGGTAACGGCGAGCGCCTGCACCGCAAACGCCTCGTTCGACTCGACCACGTCCATCTGCTCGACCTTGAGGCCGGCCCGGGCGAGCGCCCTGGTCGACGCCGGCACCGGGCCGATGCCCATGACCTTGGGATCGACGCCCGCGATGCCGTAGGAGACGAGCCGCGCCATCGGCTTCAATCCCTTCTTCTCGGCGGCGGCGCGTTCCATCAGGACCACGGCGGCCGCGGCGTCGTTGATGCCCGAGGCATTGCCGGCCGTGACCGAGCCGTCCTTCTTGAAGGCCGCGCGCAGCTTGGCGAGGCCTTCCATGCTCGCGTCCGCGCGCGGATGCTCGTCGCGATCGAATACCGTGGTGCCCTTGCGCGTCTTCAGCTCGATCGGCAGGATCTGGTCCTTGAAATAGCCTTTCTCGATCGCGTTGATCGCGCGGCGGTGGCTTTCGACGGCGAACTCGTCCTGCTGCTCGCGCGAGATCTTCCACTTCTCCGCGATGTTCTCGGCGGTGATGCCCATGTGCACGGTGTCGAAGGGATCGGTCAACGCGCCGACCATCATGTCGATCACGGCTCCGTCGCTCATGCGCTGTCCCCAGCGCAGGGTGGGCATCAGGTAGCCGCCGCGGCTCATCGACTCGGCGCCGCCGCCCACCGCGATATCGGCGTCGCCCAGCTGAATCATCTGCGACGCGGAAACGATGGCCTGCAGCCCGCTGCCGCACAGGCGGTTGACGGTGAGCGCGGTCGAATCCTGCGGCAGCCCGGCCTTGAGGGCGGCGACGCGCGAGAAGTACATGTCCCGCGCCTCGGTGTGGATCACGTTGCCGATCACGCACGCCCCGACTTCCTTCGCATCGACTTTCGCCCGCTTGACCGCCTCGCCGATCACCTGC
>DASWHI010000082.1:0-1509 GCA_036398235.1 Burkholderiales bacterium | reverse complement strand
GTGGAGCTGGGTGGCGCTGCGCCCGGCGATCTATGCGATGATGACGGCACTCGGCGCGCGCATGCTCTCGCTTCTCGGCGGACGGAGGAAGCTGATACATCGCCTCCCGCTCGCCGGGGGCTGGACCGATGGGCGCGATTTGCCGGCGCCGCAGGGCCGCACCTTCCGCGAGCTGTATCGGAATCGGCGAAACTGATCCAAGGAATATGCCATGAACAAGCCCGGAGAGCGTCAGAACGTGCCGAGCGTGCCGGTGTGGGTCTTCGGCAGGCAGCATCCCGCCCTCAGCACCCGCCATGGGCAGGTTACGAATCCCGCCACCGGCGCCGTGGTCCGCAAGGTGCCGTTTTGCAATGCGGCGGATATCGACAACGCGGTGAAGGCCGCGGCGGCGGCGGCTCCCGGCTGGGGCGACACGCCGCCGCTGCGGCGCGCGCGTGTGATGCAGAAATTCCTGCAGCTGCTGCAAACGCACCAGAAGGAGATCGCCGCGCTCGTCACCGAGGAGCACGGCAAGACCCTCCCCGACGCGATGGGCTCGGTCCAGCGCGGGATCGAAGTGGTCGAGTTCGCCTGCGGGGTTCCCCACCTGCTCAAGGGCGAGCACTCGGAGAACGTCGGCTCGGGAGTGGACTGCCACACGGTGCGCCAGCCGGTGGGCGTATGCGCCGGCATCACGCCGTTCAACTTCCCGGTGATGGTGCCGCTGTGGATGTTCCCGGTGGCGATCGCCTGCGGCAACTCGTTCGTGCTCAAGCCCTCGGAGAAGGTGCCGTCGGCCTCGATGCGCATGGCGGAGCTCTTCAAGGATGCGGGCCTGCCCGACGGGGTGCTGAACGTGGTGCACGGCGACAAGGAAGCGGTGGACGCGATCCTCAACCATCCGGGCATCCACGCGGTGTCCTTCGTCGGGTCCACCCCGATCGCGAAATACATCTACGAGACCTGCGCCAAGAATCACAAGCGGGTGCAGGCGCTGGGCGGCGCGAAGAACCACGCGGTGGTGCTGCCGGATGCCGATCTCGAGTTCGCCGCCGACGCGTTGATCGGCGCAGCCTACGGCTCGGCGGGAGAGCGCTGCATGGCGATCTCCGCGGTGGTCGCGGTCGGTGCCGCCGCCGATCCCCTGGTGAAGCTGCTCAAGCAGAGGGCGGAGGCGATCGTGGTCGGTCCCGGTGACAAGGAAGGCGTGGACATGGGCCCGCTCGTGACCGCTCAGCACCGCGACAAGGTCGCCGGCTATATCAACGAGGGGGTGAAGGAGGGCGCGAAGCTCGTCGTTGACGGCCGCGGTCTCAAGGTCCGCGGGTCCGAGGAGGGCTACTTCCTCGGCACGACGCTGTTCGACCACGTCACTCCGGAAATGAAGATCTACCGGGACGAGATCTTCGGGCCAGTGCTGGTCGTGCTGCGGGCGACGACGCTGGAGGACGCCATCGCGCTCGTCAACCGCAACCCCTACGCCAACGGCACCGCGATCTTCACCGAGTCGGGCGGCGCCGCGCGGCG
>DASWHI010000081.1:0-3374 GCA_036398235.1 Burkholderiales bacterium | reverse complement strand
CACTCCACGCACATGCGCTTGCCGTGAACGCTCTGCTCGAAGCGGTCCTTGACGACGTGCAGCGCGCGCATCTTCCCGTCCGGCCCGGGCACGCCGAATCCCTCGTTTCCGTGGCACGACAGGCAGACTTCGTTGGGCATTTTTTCCGCGGGCTGCGCGACTACGGCGGCCGGGGCGCCGGCGAGGCCGATGGCGGTGAGAGGGACAGCCCAGAGGCGCGTGAGGTAGTTTCCCTTCATATCAGCGCTTCTCCCGCGCCTGAGCGGCATAGTAAGACGCGATGTCGTCGATGATGGCGTTGCTGTAAATGACGCTCATCCGGTGCATCGTCGAGCTTTCCCGCTTGTCATCACGGTACGCCCTGAGCGCCATCACCAGGTAATCCTTGTCCTGGCCGCGCAGGATCGGAGTCACCATCGTTGGGGTGTCTTCGGCATCGTGGCAGCGATCGCATTTCGCTGCGAGCTCGCGGGCGGAGCTCGGCACGCTGTCGGCGGGCCGGGACTGCTGCACCGAGTAGAACGCGCTGATGTTATCGATGTCCTTGTCGCTCAGTCCGGCGACGAAGCGTTGCATGCCCCAATGCTGACGCGACGTGCGGTACGCCCGGATCGACTTCACCAGGTACTGGGGATCCTGGGCGGCAAGGCTCGGGGTCGCGGCGTCGCGGCTCACCCCATTGGGACCGTGGCAGCCGCCGCACATGGCGGTCTGGGGCTCGCCTGCCTTCGGGTCCCCGCGGGGCGGCGCAGGGCGTTGCGCCGGCGTCCGGGACGCAAAGTACAGAGACAGGCTTTCCAGGTCGCGCCGGCTCACGTCGCGCAATATTGTTTCCATCGGCGCCGTCCTGCGCTCCCCGCGGTGGTACTCCTGCACGGCGGTGACCAGGTAATGGGGCTGCTGGCCGGCGAGGCTCGGTATGCCCGGCGTCCTGCTGTTGCCTTCCTCGCCGTGACACTTCACGCACGCTGCCGCGAGTGCCTTCCCTTTTTCCAGCAGCGACGTTTGCTGGGCGTCCCTTTCGGAAGCCGCGGCGATCGGGGGCTGGCTGGCGTAGTAGGCGACCACGTTGCGCAACTCCGATTCAGTCAGCCGCTTCACCAGATCCCTGAGAGCGGCGTGAGTGCGCCTCACTTCGAGATATTCGGTCAGCGCCAGGTACAGGTAGCGCTCCCGCTGTCCTGCGAGGTGCGGGATGCCCGGGGCGACGCCGCGCCCATCCAGCCCGTGGCACACCTTGCAGTCTCGCTCCGCGATTGCCTTGCCCGCCGCCGCGTCGCCCACCGGCCTTGCGGCCATGGGCTTGACGGCTGGTTTCTCGCGTTCGCTGCAACCCGTCAACAGCGCCGCCAGCACAGTGCCCAGAATCAGTATTTTCATGGGGAACTCGATGGAAAATGGATCGGCCGACTCAGCCAACGTTGGGATCGCCGCCCGACCTTTGCACGACCGGGGTCGGCGTGCGGGAGAACCACATCTGGTACATGGACACCACCCACATGAAGGCGAAACACAGGCCCATCACGGCGCCGGCGAACATCACGACCCAGGCGAACGGATGATAGAGCTTGGTGAAATACCAGGAGCTGACGTCCACGGCGATGGCGACGAAGGGCAGCGTAACGACCGTGCACTTGAACCACACTGGCCGCACATAGGCGTGGCTGAAGACGAAGCCCATGATGAAGAAGATGAAAGTGAGGCCGAACAGGTGTATGTGCGACACCCGCACGAGCGTGAATATGTCGGTGCCGGTATCCCGCTCGGTCACTTTTTTCAGATTGTCGTAACCGTTGAGGTTCGCCAGGTGCGGGTTGCTGCCGTCGTGGCAGGACAGGCAGCGCTTGTCGATCGCCGGCCGGATCTGATTCTCGTAACGGGCGCGGTCGGCTCCTTCCTGCACCCAGGAGACGAGGACGTTCATCTCATCGGGCGGCAGCATGGTGGACATGGGTCCACGCAGAGCCGACTCGAGGCGTGAATGCTTCCCCGTCCCGCTGTAAGCGACGACCAGGTCATCGTACGACAGGGTGAGCGGATTTCCGTCCCGCCCCGAGTAGGTGTGAAACATGTAGATTAGGGCGAACATGTAGCCAAGGCCCAATATGACGAGCGCCGCCGTAAAAAGCATACGCATGCTTCCCGGCAGCTCCGAGTAGTGATGGTAGAGCCGGTGGAGGGGCGCCTCACTCATCGGCGGGTCCTCTGGTCATGTGCGGTGCGACACCCGGGTTCGCCCTTGTCGAGCACTCCGGAACGGGCGCGACGCGTCATCACTTCTTCTTCAGCGAAGCGTAATAGGCCGCCAGATTCGCCAGATCCTGGTCGTTCAGCTGTCCCGCGAAAGTCTTCATGACCGGGTTCGCGCGTTTACCCGATTTGTAGTCCTTCATGGCCTGGATGAACTTGGCTTCCGGCTGGCCGGCAATGGGGGGGTTGGGCTTGACTCCCTCGCCATTTGCCCCATGGCACCCTGCACAGGCCGCGGCCTTCGCCTTGCCGGCCGCGGGATCGCCACCGGCCAGTGCGATGCCGCAAATCGAAATCAATGCGAAAGTCCCGGCGGTCAATACCGAGCGTTTCATGGTTGAGCTCCTTTAACGTGGTTGAGTGAAATGCGTGCCTCACTTGGACGGCAGAATCACATACACGAAGGCCCGCGCGCTCTGGCGCGCGTAATGGGCGGCGAGGTTCTCGACCTCCGCCTCGGTCAGTATTTCGGACATGGCCGCCATGGCCGGACTCTTGCGTGCGCCCGTGCGATAAGCGTGCAATACCCTCTCCAGATAATCCACGCGCTGCGCCGCGAGCGCGGGCAGGCGCGGATCAGTGCTGTTTCCATTGACGCCGTGACAGCGGTCGCATCGCTCCGCCAGCTCGGCGGTCGTCAGCGGCTTGCGCACTTTCGGCCGCTGCGGCTGCTGGGCGGCGAAGAACGCCGCCAGATCCCTGATTGCGCGATCGTCAAGCGCCGCTGCCAGGCCTTTCATCGCATCATCCTTGCGTGAGCCATCGGCGTAGCCCCGGAGCGCGGCCGTGAAGTACTGCGCGTCCTGACCCGCGAGGCTCGGGTTGGCGGGGTTCCCGCTGACGCCCCCCTCACCGTGGCACGCAGCGCAGGAGGCGGCAGCGGCCTTGCCAGCGGCCTGGTTGCCACCCGCCGGGGTCTGCGCGCGCGCGGGCTTCTGCAGGGCGTAGTAGAGCGCGATGTTGTTGAGATCCGCGTCACCGATAGCCCCCAGCAGGGATTTCATCATGTCGTGCTTGCGCTGGCCGCTCTTGTAGGCTTTCATGGCCGCGACCAGATACTTCGGGTGCAACCCGACGAGGCTCGGCATGCCGGGAATCTTGCTGACGCCGCCTTCGCCGTGACA
>DASWHI010000080.1:0-2493 GCA_036398235.1 Burkholderiales bacterium | reverse complement strand
GCCAGGTTCTCGTCGCTCGAGCCCGCGAACTCGTCGGCGCGCAGCCCGAAGATCGGCTCGATGCGGTAGCCGAGCGCGGTGCCGACCGCGAGCGACTCGCGGCCGATACTGGCGGCGATGTCGGCCATGCCCGGCAGCACGGCCGCCTCGCCGTTCCGCAAGCCCAGCAGCCCGTGCGGTCCCATGGTCATGGTGTTCGCGACGAGCTTGGTCCACTTCGCGCCGTAGATGTTGCCGGTCACGTCGCAGCGGGCGACGTGGGAGAGGATCGCCTGGATTTCCTTCACGCGCGGGGTATAGAGGCCATCGAGCTCGCCGACCGCGAACCAGGTGCCCTGGTGCGTGGTGTTGCGCTGGACCAGCCCGGGCGTGAAGATCTCCGCGGAGAGCTCGAGGCAGCAGCCCACCGTGCGGTTGCGGCCGACGATGGAGGCGATCGAGTCGTCGTTCATGCCGTTCATGACCCCGACCAGCACCCCGTCGCTCTTGAGGTAGGGCTTGATGAATTCCACCATCCAGCGGTGGTCGTACGACTTCACCGCGAGAAACACGATGTCGAACTCGAGGTTGGCCGAGGCCAGATCGCACAGGTGGCAGGCGCGGATCGGCACCTTGACGTCGCCGTCCGCCACCTGGATGTGGAGACCGGTCGCCTTCAGCGCTTCCACCTGCGCCGGCCACTGGTCGATGACCGTGATGTCGTAGCCCGCCTTGGTCAGGTCTGCGCTCACGCTGCTGCCGATCGCGCCGGCGCCGAGCACCGCTATCTTCTTGCCCACGTTCTGGACTCCCCTCGAACGTTATCGATCAGGGGATTCTAGAGCGAAATGCAATATCATCCGCCTGACTGCCAACCACAGGAGTCGCACCATGCTCTGGGCCATTTCCTGCACCGACAAGCCGAACACCGCCCCGATCCGGGAGAAATTCCTGCAGCCCCACCGCGATTACCTGCAGAGCCAGAAAGGCATCCTGGTGCTGGCGGGCGCGACGCAGAACGACGACGGCACGCAGGCGCTCGGCAGCCTGTTCATCGTCAACGTGGACAGCCGCGCGAAGGCCAAGGCGTTCTCGGACGGCGATCCGTTCACGAAGGCCGGCGTGTTCGCCGCCGTCACCATCACGCGCATGCGCAAGGGGCAGTGGAATCCCGCCGCGGCGGAAGGCGGCTAAATCCCCCCTGCCCCCCTTTGACAAAGGGGGGTGCGCGAAGCGCGGGGGGATTTCGTTACTGCGGCTCGATTCCCGCAATTTTCGCCGCCTTCCGATAGCGCTCGATCTCCCGTACCAGCAAGCCGTCGAGCTGCTTGGGATCAAGCGGCCACGGCTCGGCGCCTTCGCGGGCGAGCAGCTTCTTCATCTCGTCGCTCGTCAGGATCTTGTTGGCCGCGGCGTTGATGAAGGCGAGGCGCTCGGCCGGCAGGCCCGCGGGGGCAAAGATCCCCCACCACAGCTCATAGCTGTATCCCGGCGCTCCGCCCACGGCGGCCGCGGGCAGGCCCGGATAGAGGGGCGACGGCCTCGCGCTCGTCACCGCCAGGATACGCACGCGCTTCCCCTGGATCTGCGGCGCCAGCGCGGCCTGGCTGGAGATCAGCACCTCGATTTCTCCTGACGCCAGCGCCGTGACGGCCAGCGATATGCCCTTGAACGGGATATGGGTCATCTTGATGCCCGCGGCCGCAGCGAACAGCGAGCTGGCGAAATGGTTGTTGCCGCCCGCGCCGGACGATCCGTAATTGAGCCCCTCGGGGGTTCGCTTCGCGACGGCAATCAACTCCTTCACGCTCTTCGCCGGCACCGATGGATGCACCGCGATCAGCATCGGCGCGCGCGCAATCATCGCGACCGGAACGATGGCCCGCGCCGGATCGAACGGCAGCTTCTTCCGCACCGAGGCGGTGGCCGGATAGGACGAAGTGTGCCCGAGGAGCACGTGCCCGTCGGCGGCCGCCTTGGTGACGATCTCGGTCCCGATCATGCCACTCGCGCCGGGGCGGTTCTCCACGACGACGGTGCGGCCCCACGCCTCTCCGAGCTTCTGCGCCAGGACGCGGCTGAAGAGATCGGCCGAGCCGCCGGGCGTGTAGGGCACGATCATCTGGAGGTTCTTCGACGGAAACGCCTGCGCGCTCGCCACCTGTGCCGACGCAATGGCACAGAGCAGCACGCACACGCTGGTGACGGCTGACGCCTGTCCTGAGCGGAGTCGAAGGGGCTGACGACTGACATATCTCACGTTTGCTGTCTCCTCGTGGTTATGAATGGCACTAGTCCCAGGCGGGCGCGCGTCCGGCCGGATTCGCGATCCGGCCGTCGGGGCGCTTCAACCCGAAGATGCGCTTCATCTCCTCGTCGGTCAGGGTGAAGTCGAAGACGTCCAGGCTTTCGGCCATGTGCTGCGGGTTGGACGAGCGCGGGATCGGCGCAATATTACCCTGCTGCACCAGCCAGCGCAGCGCCACCTGCGCGACGGTCCGGCCTTTGGCGCGC
>DASWHI010000079.1:0-14858 GCA_036398235.1 Burkholderiales bacterium | reverse complement strand
AAGGAGCCGCCGCAGGGCCTGATCGACTGGCAGGGCAAGGCGTGGACGCCGGGAGGCAGGAAAAAGGCGGCCCATCCCAACGCGCGCTTCACGATGAGCTGCTCCCAGATCCCGTCGGTGGACCCGGACTGGGAGAACCCGCAAGGTGTGCCGATCAGCGTGTTTCTCTTCGGCGGCCGGCGCGCGACCGCGGTGCCGCTCGTGACCGAATCGTTCGATTGGGCGCACGGGGTCTACATGGCCTCGACGATGGCCTCAGAGACGACCGCGGCGATCGTCGGCCAGGTCGGCGTGGTGCGGCGCGACCCGTTCGCGATGCTGCCGTTCTGCGGCTACCACTACGGCGACTATTTCAAGCACTGGCTGAAGGTCGGCGCGGGGCTCAAGCACCCGCCGCGCATCTTCGGCGTGAACTGGTTCCGGCAGGACGCGAAGGGCGAATTCATCTGGCCCGGCTTCGGCGAGAACATGCGGGTGCTGAAGTGGATCATCGACCGCATCGAGGGCAAGGCGGAGGCGGTAAAGACACCGCTCGGCCTGCAGCCGCGTTACGAGGACCTCGAATGGGCCGGCCTCGAGAGCTTCACGCGCGCGCGCTTCGAGGAACTGACGCGGGTGGACCGCGAGGTCTGGCACAGGGAGTTGAAGGACCACGCCGAGCTCTTCGACAAGCTCAAGGCGCGGATGCCCAGGGAGCTTTACTCCTTGCGCGACGAGCTCGAGCGCGCTCTCTAGACAGGCACCGGTTTGCCGGTCTCCATGGACCGGATGATGGCCTCGAACGCGGCGACCACGTCCACCATCTCCTGCGGCTTGATCGGGTAGGGAGCGCGCCCTGTAGCGGCGTCGGCGAAGGCGTCGAGCTCGGCGAGCAGCGAGTCCACTTTCGGAAAGTCCCGCACCTCCGTTTTCCCGCCCCGGCTGCGCAGCACGACCTGGATCTCGCCCAGGGCTTCGGCCGAGCCCTCGTCTCCGAAGAGGTGCACCCGCCAGTACACCGGCGAGGCGCGCACGGCACCGAAATAGCCCGGCAGGCCGCTGGCGAACGTGAACGTGGTGGAGATGGCGTCGCGGGGATCGTGGCCCTTCCGCTGCGTGACGAGGCGCGCGTTCACCTCGGCGACCGGTCCGGCGAGGCTGACGAAGGCATCGAGGAGGTGAATTCCCGTGCCGGTCATGCCGCCGCCGGGTGACTCGCTCGGGGAATCCCGCCACGCGGAGAAATGCAGGCCCGAGTTTTCGTTGCTGTAGTGGCCTTCGATCATCATCAGGCGGCCGAGCGCACCGCTTGCCGCGATGCGCCGCAGCTCGGCCATCGAAGGCCAGAAGCGCTTGTTCGTTCCCAGGCCGAGCAAGACGCCGGCTTGCGAGCAGGCCGCCACGGAGCGCTCCGCATCCGCGCGCTTGAGCGCAAGGGGCTTCTCGCAGAACACGGGCTTACCCGCCTTCGCGATGCGCACGATCTGGTCCGTGTGCAAGGAGTGGGGGGTCGCCAGCACGACGGCCTCCACGCGCTTGTCGGCGAGCGCCTTATCGAGGTCGTCGCTCAGAATGAAACCGTTGGCCTCGGCGATCGGCAAGGCGGCGTCAATCTCCTTACTCACGCCATGCACGAAACGGAGCTTCGTGCTTTTGCCCTGCACGCACTGGACGATGTTCCGGCCCCACCAGCCGAGGCCGATGATCGCAGCGTTGATCATGTCACTCGTAACGCCATTCCGGCTACAGGCCGGCGCGGCTCTTGCCCTTTACCGCCCTGTTGACGACGTTGACGGGCCATTCGCCCGTGAGCACGCGGCGCACCTCTCCCGGTGCCCCCGCCTGCAGGCCTACCATCGCGGTCTCGCTGTACCAGGCGACGTGCGGATTGATGATCACGTTGTCCCGTCCGCGCAGCGGGTGCGGGTCGGGAAGGGGCTCGGGATCGGTGGTGTCGAGCGCGCAGCCGGCGATTCTCTTCGCGTCGAGCGCCCGCACCAGCGCCGCGGTGTCCACGACCGGGCCGCGCGCGCAGTTGATGAGAATCGCTCCGGGCTTCATCCTGGCAAACGCATCGTCGTTGATCATGCCACGCGTCTGGGGCGTGAGGGGAGGGTGCACGGAGATGAAGTCCGATTCCTTGAAGAGTTCGGGCAATTCCACCTTTTTGCCCGGCTCGGGAAACTGCCCTTCCTTGACGTAGGGATCGGCGTAGAGCACGCGCATGCCGAACGCAGCCGCGCGCACCGCCACCTGGCGCGCGATGTTGCCGAAACCGACCAGCCCCAGGGTGCGGCCGACGAGCCGGTAGAGCGGCTTGCCCGGCGGCACGGCCCAGGTCCCCGCGCGCACGAGGCGATCGTAGAACGCGATCTTGCGGGCGCTGTCGAGGAGCAGCGCCATGGTGTGTTCGGCCACTTCCTCGATGCAATAGGTGGGATTGTTGGTGACGATGATGCCCGCCCGGGTGGCGGCTTCGAGATCGATCGTATCCACCCCGATACCGTAGCGCGCGATGATCTTGCATTTCGGCATCTTCGCCATGGCATCGGCGGTGATCGGCCCTGCGTAGGTATTGAGTAGGGCGTCGCAGTCCGCCGCCTGGGAGAGGAATTCGTCCGGCTTCTTGGTCTGCATGGGCACCAGGTCGGCAAGCCCCGCGAGGAGCTTTTTCTCCACGTCCAGGGACTCCCAGACGTAGTCCGTCAGCACCACCTTCGCTTTTCCAGCCATCGCGCTTCCTTTCGCTTCCTGTCTCTCGTCAGTCGTCAGCCGTCAATTGTCACTTTGTTGCGCCGTAGACCTCCGGATTCCAGCAATTCGGCGGCTGCCGGCCGTCCAGCACCGCCAGGATGTTGTCCGCCACCACGTTGGCCATGGATTCCCTCAGGTCCTTGACCGCGCTGCCGAGGTGCGGCGTAAGCACCACGTTCTGCATCGTCAGCAGATCCGGCTCCACTTTCGGTTCGTTCTCGTAAACGTCAAGGCCGGCGCCGGCGATGCGTTTCTCTTTCAGGGCACGCACGAGGGCCTTCTCGTCCACAATCGGGCCGCGCGCGGTGTTGACGAGGAAAGCGGTCGGCTTCATGAGCCGCAACTCGCGCTCGCCAACGAGATGCCGTGTCTCCGCGTTGAGGGGAGCGTGGACCGAGACGAAGTCGGACTCCGCGAGCAGCCGGTCGTAGGGAACGTATTCGAGGCCGGCCGCCCGCTCCTCGCTTTCCGGCTTGCGGCGAGGCGTCCAGTAAATGGTGCGCATCGAGAAGCCCTGCGCGCGTTTCGCGACCGCGCGCCCGATGCGGCCGCCGCCACCGATCAGGCCGATGGTCGTGCCGTGGACCCAGGCGCCCAGCAAGTGCGCCGACTGCGCACCCGGGAAGATCCCGGCCCGCACCAAACGGTCGCCCTCCACCACGCGCCGGGCGACCGCGAGCAGCAGCGCAAAGTGAATGTCGGCGGTCGCCTCGGTCACGATCGGCGCGATCACGGTGACCGGGATACGGCGCGCGGTCGCGGCGGCAACGTCGATATCCGAGGGCGTGATCTTCATCGATGCAATCGCGCGCAGGCGTTTTCCCGCTGCGATGACGTCGCGGTTCACCTTGTCATGGAGCAGGCAGAACAGGATGTCGAGCTGCGGGATCCGCTCCAGCAGCTCGTCCTTCGTCGCGATGTGCAGCGTGTCGGGGTTCATCTCGACGTCGGCGACCGCCCGCAGGCGCGCGACGGCGCTTTCGGCCACCGGTTGGGTGATGAATATCCTCGGACGCATGCTGATTACCCCTCACTCCAACCCTCTCCCCGTTAACACGGGGAGAGGGGGTGTCTTTGAGAGCAGATGCGGCAGGCGTAGTCCTCGAGCGCCGCGGCGGTGACGCCGACGGCGCGATGCTGCCGGCGGTTGTATTCCTCCGGCTCGAGCTCGGTGCGGAAAGAGTCGTTCAGCCGGTTGATCATGTTGAATAGTGCGCACGCGAGTGAAATTTCGACGATCTCGGCGTCGTTGAACAGCCGGCGCAAGTCGTCCCAGGCCGGACCGCTTTGCTTCGCGGTGTTCAGTGTCATTGCTTCCGACCATGCCAGCACGGCTTTCGCCCGCTCGTCGAACAGCGTGCTCGAACGGTAATCGTCACCCCGCAGAGCGTCGAACTCGGCGTCCGTCAGTCCCAGTGCTTGACCAAGCACCCGGTTGTGGTCGGTTCAGTATCGGCAGCCGTTGATCGTCGAAGTCTTGAGAACGGCGAGGTTGCGCAGCCGCGCGTCGGACACGGCGCCTGCATTGGGTTGGCGGACGGCGGCGATGAACGGCAGCAGCCAGCGCGCCACGTACGGGCTGTGCGCGAGAATGCGCTGCAGGTTTGCGGTGCGGCCGAGCATGCGGTCGCAGGCTGCGAACAGCTCCTTCGCCGGGCCGCTCGCCTCTTCGTCCGTGATGCCGCGGATTCTCTGCGTCATGCTCTAGCGATTGGCCATCCAGCGCACGATCCCCGCAACGCCGTCCACCGCCACTTGCACGCCCTCGGGAATCTGGAGAGTGGCGCCCGGCACGCCCAGCACCATGGGAACGCAGCGCTCGCGCGCGAGCGAGGCGAGGTGGGAGGTGCTGCCGCCGAGCTCGGACACGACACCGGAAACGGTGGCCAGTACACGCCCCAGCGCGGGGCCGGCCATGCGCGTGACGAGCACGTCGCCGGGGCCGACCCGCGAGATTTCGCACTCGCAGTTCACCACGCAGGCACGGCCCGTGCCCCAGCCCACGCCCGCCGGCTGGCCGCGCAGCCGCGGCTGCCGCAACCAGATCTGGTCGGGTACCTGCGCCGGCTGCTCGTCGAGATGGAGCGGGCGCGACTGCAGCAGCTTGATCCCCCCGTCATCGAGGGCCCATTCGATCTCCACCGGCCGGCCCATGACCGCCTCGGCCTGGATCAGGTAGCGCCCCAATTCCTCGGCCTGCGCCGGGGTCAGGCAGACCGTTGCCTTGGGCCGGGACCGACCCGGCCGCGACAGGTGTGCGCAAGTGGCCTGGTGATACTTCATTCCGGCCTGGCTGTCGCGCAGTCCCCCGTCCCGGCCCAGTTCGTAGCGGTCAGGAGCCACCTCGCCCTGAGCGATGGCGGAGCCCAGCCCCGGGGTCGCGTTGATCAGCATCTCGCCTTCGGCTGTCTGGCTGAGGCCACCGCCAGCTGCACGCGCGGCCACCAAAGGCTGCATCAGCAGCGCCATGGCGGTGTCTGCCGGATCGAGGCCGTGCGTCGCCATGTATCGCAGCGCCCGTGGTGCCCACAGCGCAGCCCAGCACGAACGCACCGCGGTGAAAAAGTCGATTTCGTTCTCGAGCCCGAGAAAGCTTTCGAACTGCCCGGCGAAGCTCGAGCCGAATCGGTCCTCGACGAGGGCCGAAGAGCGCACCACGCCGGGCACCGTGCCGTTCCGGGTGACGGATCGCCACGCGGCGATCAACGGTTCCTGCAGCTCTTCGACGACGGGCTGCTCCATCAACTGCATTCGCAGTCGAAGAGCGCTACGGCGCGCCTGACCATCGTCAGAAGAGAAGACCTCGCGCGCCGTTTCGTCGAGGCCCAATGCGGCGATTTGCATCCGGTAGGCGTCGGCCGCGAGGCAGATGCCGTCCGGTATCGGAAGCCCGGCCTGGCCTAAGGCGGCGAGGTTCGCGGCCTTTGGCCCGAAGCGAGCCGCATCGGCCGCCTCCGGAGCGGACAGGGGTATGACCAGTGGCTGCATGAAAACCGGCTCTCGCGGCAGGCGCGCCATCTGCTATTTGGACCACCCGAGCGTCGAATAGCCCGGCATGGGGTCGACGACCGTGATCTGCTCGACCGGGAAGTTCGAGATCAGCTCCACGCGGTCCTTGTGCACGATCAGCATTTCCTCGATGCGCACGCCCCATTCGAACTGCTTGCCGTGCTGGGTCTCCAGCGCGAACACCATGCCTTCCTTGATCTCGATCGGGTGGTCGAGCGACCAGATGCGCGAGATCACCGGCTGGTCGTATTGCGCGAGCCCGAGGCCATGGCCCCACAGATTGGCCGCGGCCTGGTCTTCCTCCTCGTAGCCCCAGGCTTCCTTCGCGGATGGCCATTTCGACGCGATCTCGCGCGTGGTGGTGCCGACCTTCACCGCCTTCATGGAATCGTAGAGCCACTTGAGCGCGGTCGCGTAGAAATCCTTCTGCTCGCGGGTCGGCTCCTTGCCGGCGCAATAGGTCCGGTAATAGCACGACTTGTAGCCGTTCCAGGTGAGCGCGGCGAGATCCATGAAGACGATTTCTCCGGGCTGGACGATGCGGTCGGAGAAATTGCGCCAGTTAGGCCAGGTATTGGGACCCGAGGAGACGATCACGTCCTCGACGTCCTCCATGCCCGGAATGGAGTAGAGGAACTCCATGATGTGCGCAGTCAGCTGGTTCTCGGTGCGGCCGGGTTTGAGAAACTTCATGAATTCCCAGTGCGCCGCGTCGCCGATCGCTCCCACCATGCGCAGCGCCTCGTGCTCGTCCTCGTTCTTGACCGCGCGCGCCTCCATCATGGGCGTCATGCCGTCGGTCCACTCGATCTTCTCGTCCTTGAAAATCTGCAGCATGTTGATGTCCATGAAGTCCACGCCGAGCTTGCCGCCCGCGACGTTCGCCTTCTTCATCTCCTGCTTGATCGCGTTGGTGAACTTCCGGACCTGCTGCAGCGAGGCCGGTCCCGCCGCGCCCTTGATCCAGGCATAGGACCAGCGGACGTGGTCCTTGGGAAGCCACGGCGAATGGCGGTTGACCTGCGCGCCGATGTCCCCCTGCTCGAACAGGACGGGCGCGTCGTCGCCGCACAGCAGGCAGTAGCGCAACCCGGGCTTCAAGCGGTTCCAGCCCGGGGTGAGCGTGCCTGTGATATAGCGTACGTTTTCGTCGTACATGCACAGCATTGCGGAAAGCCCGTGCGCCTTCATCCGCTCGCGCGCCCGTTCGGTGCGGTACTTGCGCAAGCGGTCCCAATTGATGCGCTGCTGCCAGTCCACGCCGACCATGCCGAAATTCGCCATCTCGTTCTCCAATCCTCGATTGTGCGTAACTAGGAATTCACGCCCAACACCCACTCCCTATCCCTCCCCCTTGGCAAGGGGGAGGGTGGGGTGAGGGGTTATTCCGTCCGGATGTTCGCGTCCTTGATCGCCTTTCCGAACCGGTCGGTCTCCGATTTCAAGAACGCGGTGAAGTCGGCCGGCGACCGGCTGGTGACGATCGTCACCCCGCTATCGCCGAGACGCTTGACGACCTGCGGGTCCTTCATCGCCGCAACGCCGACCTGGAAGAGTCTGTTGACCACCGCTTGCGGCGTGCCCTTGGGTACGAACAGGCCCTGCCACGAGCCAACCGTCATGTTCAACCCCTGCTCGCGCAGGGTCGGGACATCCGGCATCGCAGGGTTGCGTTCAGGTTGCACCACGGCCACCATGCGCAGCCGGCCCTGCTTCGCGAAGTTGACGAGGGAGGAGAAGGTCAGCATGACCATCTGCACCTCGTTCGCCAGTACCCCGATCACCGCCGGTCCGGCGCCGCCCTTGTACGGAACCATGACCGCGTCGGTGCCGGTGGCACGAAGAAACGCAAGCATTTCCAGCGTGCTCGCGCTGGAGGGCGACGCCGCCCCGTAGTTGAGCTTGCCGGGATTGGCCTTCAAGTAGGCGATAAGCTCCTTGGCGTTCTTGACGGGCAGCGACGGGTGCACGGCGATCGCGCTGGGAACGTCCACCACCTGCGTGATCGGGATGAGGTCCTTCAGCGGCCGGTACGGGAACTTGGTGTAGTAGTTGGGGTTGATTGCCATCGTGCCGATGTTGCCGAGCAGGAAGGTATAGCCGTCGGGCGTGGCGCGGACCGCGACCTCGACTCCGATGTTGCCCGCGGCGCCGCCGCGGTTGTCCACCACCACCTGCTGCTTGAGACGATTGGCTATCGCCGGCTGGATGATGCGGCCGACCGTGTCGGACGCCCCGCCGGGGGCAAACGGTACGATCATGCGTACGGGGCGCATCGGATAGTCGTCCTTCTTTGCCTGCGCGAAGGCCTGCGAGCTCGGCAGCAGGATTGCGGCCAAGCCAGCAGCAATCAGACAGCACTTGGATTTCATGGTGTTTTCCCTCTAGGTTTTATTGATCCGGGTGTTTCCCGGGATGACCGGCAGCAGCAGATGAGAAGCCATGCTACCACCCGTGTAGACGGTATTGTCACCGACATTGTAATCGGCGCTGTAGTGGGTGTAGGGCGCCGACCCGACCCCGTCGCGGGGCTGGATGTCGAGCCGGATGCGATGCCCCTTGCGGAATACCATGCAGGTCGGCCAGACCTCCACGTCGAGGCGCACCGGCTGGCCCCTCTTCAGCCACAGTCGCTCGTCATGGACGTGGTACGGCCGGTGGGGCAGGGTGAGCCTCGCATCGAGCTTGCGCTGCGATGCGCGCAGCCAGCCCTTGGCGACCGGCACGTTCTGCTGCTGCTGGCCGGTCTCCCACACGTCCTGGCCGCTGCGGTCGATGTTCCGCAGCGTGGCAAATACGTCCATGTCCTCCGTGGTGCTCGAAACCCAAAGCGTCAGCACCACCGGCCCGGTGATCTCGAGATCCTGGCGCAGCGCCTCGGTCTCGAATGACACGCCGAGCCTGGGCAGGCTGCCCGGCAGCACCGTCGAGGTCCAGGAGGCGGAGGCGATCCCGGCTTTCGACATGCCGGTCGCCGAGTACGTGACCGAGCCCCGCTGCTTGGGCGCCACCGGAGCGAGCAGTCCCTCTGCCGGTTCGCGGCCCTTCGTCGCCACCCGCGCGGGCTTGAGGTAGAAGCGCGTCCAGCGCGTGCGCCGGAGCGGCCATTCGTTTTCATGGCGCCACTCGTAATTGTCCTTGCCGCCCTTGCGGATGAGGAGCTTCACCGGCGGCTCCTGCATCACACCGTTCTTCTCGCCCTTCAGCCAGTAGTCGAAGAAGCGCAGCTGGTCGCGCCGGCCGTTCTCGCTGTAGAAGGGGTGGTAATGCGTACCGGCATGGATGCGCAGCTTCTTGTGCTTCGAGGCGGCGCGCACGTAGCCCTCGGTGTTGCCACGCAGGTGCAGCCCCATGCCGCTCCAGTTACCGGCGGTGAGCATGGGCACCTCGATGCGGCTCCAGTCCGGCCGGCGCTGGTCGAACCAGCCGGTGTCGAGGTTATGGCGCATGTACTGCCACAGCCAGTTGTTGGAAAACGCGTCGGGATTGTATTGCTGGGGCGTACCGAGGAGATGGTGCGCCATGTGGTTGTTGAACCAGTTGCCGATGAAACCAAGGCAGAAGATCCCGCCGTGATAGGCGAGGTCGCGGTACATGTCGGCCGCGCCTTCCCATGGAATGATGGCCTTCAACGACGGCGGGCGCAGGCTCGCGGCAAGCCACTGGTTCATCGCGAAATAGGAGATTCCGCTCAATCCAACCCGGCCGCTGCACCACTTCTGCCGCCCGGCCCACTCGATGCAGTCGTGGAAATCCAGCGCCTCCTGGCGCGACCAGGGATCGAATGTGCCGGGTGACTTGCCCGAGCCCCGCGTATCCACGCGCACGGCGGCGTAGCCGCGCGGTACCCACCACAGGGGATTGACCGTCTCCCAGTTCATGTAGGGATTGGCCTTCTCTTCGAGATCGAGAGGCGGTACCCACACCTTGTCCTTGCGGTAGCCGCCGATGTTAAGGATCGCCGGGAAGCGGCCGCCGGCCTTGGGGCGGAAGACGTCGGCCTTGAGCCGGGCGCCGTCGCGGACCGGGATCTCGATGTCCTTCTCGACGAGCAGGTCGTGCTTCGGTTGCATGATTCTTCCTCCCCCCTTGCGGGGGAGGATCGAGGTGGGGGGTCAGTCCGGGTTCATTCGATCTTGATGTTGTTCTCGATGACGATCTTGCCCCAGTTTTTGATCTCCTGCAGCACGAACTGCTGGAACTCGTCCGGGGACTTGTTCACCACGACCGACATGAACACCTTCTGCAGCGAGGCCTTCATCGCGGGGCTTTCCATGACTTTCACGACATCGGCGTGGATGCGATTGAGCAACGGCTTCGGGATGCCGGCGGGGGCGAACAAACCGTTCCAGGCATTGGTACCGACTCCGGGAAATCCCGACTCCGCCGTCGTCGGCACGTTCGGCAGCTCCGGGCGGCGCTCCGGAGTCGTGATGGCGAGGGGCTTGATGCGGCCGGTGCGAATATGCGGCAACGAGGATGCCATGTTGATGAACATGAACTGCACCTCGTTGCCCATGATCGCGGGGATCATCTGCCCGGCGCCGCCCTTGTAGGGCACGTGCGTCATCTCGATGCCCGCGAGCTTGAGGAATTTCACCGCGTCGAGATGCGGGTAGGCCCCGACCCCGGCGGACCCGTAATTGAGCTTGGCGCCCGATTTCCTGACGTACTCCACCAGTTCCTTGAGCGTGTTGGCGGGAATACCCGGGTTTACGACCCACAAGTGGGGCAGCTGGATGAGGTTGGTGACGCCCGTGAGATCGCGCGACGGCTTCACCTTCAGAGAACGGAAGGTGGTCTCGTTGATGGCATTGGTCGAGACGTTGCCGACAAACAGCGTATAGCCGTCGGGCGCCGCCCTGCCTGCCAGCTCGAGCGCGATGTTGCCGGAGGCACCCGGGCGGTTGTCCACGATGACCGGCTGGCCCCAGATCTCGCTGATTCGCGGCTGCAGTTGCCGGGCGGTAATGTCGGTCGCGCCGCCTGGCGCGTATGGAATGATCATCCGCACCGGTCGAGCCGGAAATTTCTCGGCCGCGTTCGCGGCGACCGCCGCGACCGCACACGAAATGACTGCCAACAACCGGATCAGCTTGTCCATCGTATCCTCCTGAGGGGTCAAATGTGGGAGCCAGCCGTAGCGCCGTCAGCCAGCCTGCTTCATGTCGTCGGGGGTGATCGGCAGCTTGATGGGGCGCTTGAGCTTCGCGGACAGGTCGATCGCCTTGGTCAGCATCAGGCGATTGTGACCCTCACGGGCGGTCGCGTGCTGCGTCGGCAGGCCGAGCGATACGCGGTTCAGCCACGAGTTCGTTTCCTCGCGCATGGGGCCGCGCAGCTCCCCGAGCGCCATGTCGCCGACCGGGTAGCTCGTCAGGAAATCCACGTGGCGGCGCTTGTCCGGCGCATAGCCCTCGGCCTGGATCAAGTTGGTGGCGAGGACGATGTCGCGGTGCGTGTCATCGATGGTGAGCACGCCCTCGGTGCCGATGGCACCGATTTCCAGGCTGTATACCGCGCCGGGCCAGATTTCGGGCAGCGCCCAGGAAATCACCCCGTGATAGATCGCGCCGTCGTCGAAGATGATGGTGTAGCCGGTGCCGTCGACCCCTTGCCAGGTCGGGCCCAGGGCCTTGTTCACCGAACGCGCGTAAACCTCCACGGGCTTCTTGGCCTCCATCAGCCACATCACGATGTCGAGCGCATGGGTGCCGGAGATCACCATCGGGGTCACCTCGGCACGGTTGTCGCTGCGCTGGTAATTATCGATGGCGACCAGCCGGTTCATGAAGGCGCGCGAGGTCACCATGGTGACTTCGCCCAGCGCGCCGGATTTCACTTTCTCCTTGGCCACGAGCCAGCGGCGGCGGAAGCGCTGGGTGTAGCCGATCACGGCGTCCACGCCGCTCTTCTCGATGACGGCGAGCGTGCTGGCGGATTCCGCGAGGTCCGTAGCGAGCGGCTTCTCGATCAGCATCGGCAGCTTGCGCTCCGCCGCGAAGACGACCGGATCGACGTGCAGGTGCTCGTCGGTGGAGACGACGACGGCGTTGACTTCCGGGCGCGAGAGCAGCTCGCGGAAATCCGTGGTGACGAAGTCGGCGCCGCACTTCTCACGCACGATTTCGCCGCGCTCGGGGTTGATCTCGGCAAGGCCGATCCAGTCCACCTCGGGGTGGCGCGCGGCGAGCTCCCCCCGGATCAAACCGACGCGTCCCGCGCCGACGATGGCGAGGCCGATGCGTTTGGGCTTCTTCTTCATTCTGGATCAGCGGGCAGCGGCGGAGGCGCGCGACTCCGGCAGCGGCAGGTTGACCGGCTGACGGCGCTCGGCGGAGAGGTCGGCCGCGATGTACACCTCCATCACCTGGCGCGCCTGCTCGGCGGTGACCAGTACCGGCCGGTCGCATGCGACCGCCTCGAGAAAGTGCACGGTCTCGGCCTTCATCGGACCCGCATACGCGTGATCCACGAACTCGCCGGGCATGGACGACATCGGCAGACGCATGCCTTCGCGCATCGTGTTGAGGACCACGTCGCGATGGCTGTCGTCCACCAGCAGCGCGCCCTCGGTGCCGATCATCTCGATCCAGGTCGTGGCGAAATTCGGGTAGCCCGGCGGCAGGCTCCAGCCGGCGTTGACCACAAAGGAGAGGCCGCTGTCCATGATGACCGTGATGAGCTGGGAGTCGGGGACGTCCGCTCCCGTCGTCTCGCGCATGGCGCCGTAATTGACCGTCGAGAACACCTGCACCGGCCGGGCGGGCTCGAGGCACCACAGCACGAAGTCGAGGTCGTGGGTGGCTTCCATGGCGGCAGGGGAGAGCTTGGTGCGCCCGGTGATCTTCTTGCCCAGGCCGCGCGTGACGTGGCGGCTGACCAGCGCGCTCACCGGTTTCCCGATGGCGCCGCTCGCGATCGACTTCTTGACGTAGGCGAACTTCGGATTGAAGCGCTGTGAGTAGCCGATGGTGAACTTGAGGCGGTTCTTGCGCGCAAGCGCGATCAGCTCGTCGGCCTCATGCAGCTCCATCGCGATCGGCTTTTCAAGAAACACGTGCTTGCCGGCGAGCAGGCACTCGCGCGCCATCGGGTAATGGTGCGTCTCGGGGGTCGTCGAGATGAAGTAGGCGTCGATCTCGCGGATTTTCAGGAGCTCGCGGTAATCGGCGGTGGCGGTTTTCGCCCCCGTTGCCTTGGCGATCTCGGCCAGGCGCTCCGGCCTGACCTCGGCGAGATGGAGGTTGCCGACGACGGGGTTGCTGGCGCAGGTTTCGGCGCGGATGCCACCGCACCAGCCGGTGCCGATGATGCCGACGTTGATTTGCTTCACGCTCTCACCAATTGGAATCGACGCGAATAGCGGATGAAACATAATGTTAACATTGGACGCGCCGCAGCACCCGCCGGCATTCCGCAAGGAGCCCCGTGTCGTTCCACCGCTTCGAAGACATCGAAAGCCATTACCTCACTCCGCACCTGTCGACCGGAAAAGCGCCGGTGATCGACGGCCGCTACATGTACTTCTGCCTGCTGCACAAGAACGCGGGCACCGGCTCGGAGCTGCATTACCATCCCAACGAGCTGCTGATCTTTCCGCTGCGGGGCAAGATCAACGCCATCGTCGGCAAGGACCGCCGCATCGTTTCTCCTGGAACCTTCGTCCACGCCCCGGCGTATGCGCGTCACTCGATGCGGGCGACGGAGGAGGGCCATTGCCAGTATCTCTACATCAAGGACAGGACCTGGACGGTGGTGGGTCTGGCCGAGAACGAGGCCGTTCCCGACAAGGCGATGACCTTGGAGGAGGTGAACCGGCGCTACAAGCTGGGGGACCGCGACAGGCATAGCGGGGCTCAAGGCAAGTCGCAGGCCATCGTGGAGGGGCTCGACGTCTGCTTTTATCCGATCATCGAGTCGCTCGACGCGCCCCGACGCTCGGCACGGCACGTCGACTGGATCGAGGGCGAGCGGCTCGGCTTCGGCTTTTTCGAGGTGCCTGGGGGATACGACGAGCCGCAGGCGACGGCCCAGCACGAGATGTTCATTTATGTGCTGGGGGGCAGGTTGCAGGCGAGGACGGGAAATCAGACCAAGACCGTGGGCACTGGCGATATCGTCTACGTTACCCGGGGCTCGGATTACCGACTGCAGGTAGAATCGCCGTTTGCGCGCTATGTGCTGGTCTGCTCGACGCCCTGGCTCGAGCATCGGATCGACAGCATGAGCCCGGAAGAAGCCGAGCAGGCCCGGCTCAACATGAAGCCAAACTAAAACGGGGGAGATCGCGCGCAATGCCACGTAAACGCAAGGCCTCCCGCCGCAGCCGCGGCACGGTAGGGCAGGTCGGCCTCGGCATCATGGGCGGGGCCTTCGCGCGCCACCTGCTCGCCGCAGGCTACAACGTAGTGGGCTATGACGTGGCGCCGGCGGCAATCAGAGCGTTGACGAGGGCGGGAGGGCATGCCGCGCGCTCGTGCGCCGACGTCGCTGCACGAACCCGGATCATTATTACTTCATTGCCCTCGCCGGCGGCGATGGAGGAAGCCTACTTCGGCAAACAGGGAATCCCCGACGGCGCTCGCCCCGGCACCATCGTGATCGAGGCCAGCACGATGACGCTCGAGCTGAAGGAAAGCCTGCGGCGCCGGCTCGCGCGCAAACGCGTGATCCTGCTCGACTGTCCGATCAGCGGCACCGGCGCGCAGGCCGCGGCGAAGGACATCGCGGTCTACGCCAGTGGCGAGCGCCGCGCGTTCGATCGCTGCCGCAGGGTGTTCGACGGATTCGCGCGCTCGACCTATTACTGCGGCGAATTCGGCATCGGCTCGAAGCTAAAGTTCGTCGCCAACCTGCTGGTGACGATACACAACCTTTCCACCGCCGAGGCGATGGTGGTGGGAGAGAAGGCGGGCGTCGACTTGGGGCTCCTTTACCGCGTCATCAGCGACGGCGCGGGCGCGTCGCGCATGTTCCAGGTACGCGGCCCGATGATGGTGCGCGGGCGCTATACTCCGGCCCACATGAAGTCGAAGATCTACCAGAAGGACATCGACATCATCCGGGCGTTCGTGCGGCGGCTGAAATGCCCCACGCCGCTGTTCGACGGCAGC
>DASWHI010000078.1:0-1699 GCA_036398235.1 Burkholderiales bacterium | reverse complement strand
GCAACGCGTTGCGCGAGTCCTGCGAGATACGGTCCGGGCGACGGCACAGCTTCACTACGGCTTGTCGCGGGCGCGGGATCTCGATACGCAGGATAAGGCCGCCTGCTCCGCCTTCCTTGCCGATGTGCTGAAAGAGCATCCGCAGTACACCGGGATACTCACGATAACGCCGAAGGGCGACCTCTTTTGCGATTCCCTGCGCACCGGCAGGGCGTTGCACCTCACCGATCGCCGTTATTTCCAGCAGGCGCTCACCTCGGAAAACCCGCTCGCCGTTGAGCCGGCGTTCGGCCGCTTGACCGGGATCGCGGTCCTGCAGGTTGCCTACGCCGCGCGCCGCGAAACGGGCGAACCGAGGTTCGTGCTGCTGGCGTCGCTGAACCTGGAGAAATACATGCAGCTCCGTGCGACGTCCCTCCCGCGGGAATCCGCGGTGATCGCGCTGATGGACGGCAAGGGAACGATACTCACCTGGCATCCCGATGGAGAGAAAGTGCGCGGCACGTCCATCGCGGATTCGCCGCTGTTTCGGTTTGCCCGCGAGCATTTGGACGGCGATGTGCGGGAGTTCACCGAGGTTGGCGAAGCATCCCGGATCTGGGCCGTGAGCGCGCTGCCCGAGTTTTCCGAAGCCGGGCTCCACGTCTTGGTCGGGGTGTCCGGGAAAGATTTGCTCGCGGCGGCGAATCGAAATTTGGGCCAGGCGCTCTCGATCCTGGCCATTGTCTCGCTGCTGGTATTCGCCGGCGCGTGGGCGCTGGTGGAGCTGGGCGTTCGCCGCCAAGCAGCGCGCATCATCGCGGCCGTCGCGCGCTTCAGCGGGGGAAATTTCGGCGCCCGCATCGGCAAACCCTACCCGCGCGGCGAAATCGGGAACCTGATGTCGGCCTTGGACCACGCCTTCGAGTTGATACAGGCGCAGCGGGACGTGATTCAGCGGCTTAATGCGGACCTGGAGCGCAGGGTGGCCGAGCGCACCGCGCAGCTCGAGACCAGCAACAAAGAGCTGGAGGGCTTCACCTACACCGTGTCCCACGACCTGCGCACGCCGCTGCGCGCGATAGACGGCTTCTCCCGCATCCTTGAAGAGGATTACGGCGGCAAACTCGATGACGAGGCCCGGCGCCTGATCGGCGTGGTGCGCGAAAACACCCGGAAAATGGGGCAGTTGATCGACGATCTGTTGACGTTTTCCCGGCTGGGACGCAATCCCATCGCCGCGACCAGCATCAACATGGAGGCGCTGGCGCGTAGCGCATTGGCCGAGATCGACGCGCCTGCGGCCGCCGGGGGGGCCCGGATCGAGATCCACGCCCTTCCCGAGGCGTGGGGCGACCCGGCGCCGATCAAGCAGGTGTGGATTAACTTGCTGTCGAATGCGGTCAAGTTCAGCGGCAAGCGCGAGCAGCCGGTGATCGAGGTGAGCGGCCGGAAAAATGCCGCCGAGGTCGTCTACTGCGTGAAGGACAACGGCGCCGGGTTCGACATGAAGTACTACGACAAGCTGTTCGGCGTGTTCCAGCGCCTGCATGGCAACGATGAGTTTCCGGGCACCGGCGTGGGGCTTGCCATCGTGCGGCGTATCGTGTCCCGGCACGGTGGCCGGGCGTGGGCGGAAGGCAAGATGGGCGAAGGGGCCGCGTTTTATTTTTCGCTGCCCAAGGGAAGGTGAGATGGACCAATATGAGAAAGTGGATAT
>DASWHI010000077.1:0-21682 GCA_036398235.1 Burkholderiales bacterium | reverse complement strand
CGGGTTCTCCCAGTCCGGGTCCACCGACGGGATCTGGGAGCAGCTCATCGTGAAGCGCGCGTTGGGATGGGCCGCCTTTTTCCTGCCTCCCGGCGTCCACGCCTTGCCCTGCCAGTCGATCAGGCCCTGCGGCGGCTCCTTGGTCAGCCCCTCCCACCACACGTCGCCGTCGGGCGTCAGCGCGACGTTGGTGAAGATCGTGTCGCGTTTCACCGCTTCCAGGCAGTTGGGATTGGTGAACTGCGAGGTTCCCGGCGCGACGCCAAACGCGCCGGCCTCGGGGTTGATCGCGTAGAGGCGGCCATCGGCGCCGGGCTTGATCCAGGCGATGTCCTCCCCGATGGTGGTGATCTTCCAGCCCTTCTCCCGGAACGGCCGGGGCGGCACCAGCATTGCCAGGTTGGTCTTGCCGCACGCGCTGGGAAATGCCGCCGCAAGGTAATACTTTTTCTTCTCCGGCGTCTCGATGCCGAGGATCAGCATGTGCTCGGCGAGCCAGCCCTGCTCCTTCGCCATGATCGAGGCAATGCGCAGCGCGAAGCATTTCTTCCCGAGCAGCGCGTTGCCGCCGTAGCCGCTGCCGAAGGACCAGATCTCCTTGGTCTCGGGGTAATGCACGATGTACTTGTGCTCCTTGTTGCTCGGCCAGGCGACGTCCGTCTGCCCCGGAGCGAGGGGCGCGCCGATCGAGTGCACGCACGGCACGAAGGTGCCGTCGCCGCCCATCACGTCCAGCACCTTGCGGCCGATGCGGGTCATCCACTTCATGTTCGCCACCACGTAGGGCGAGTCGGTGAGCTCCACCCCGATGTGGGCGATGTGGGAGCCGAGCGGCCCCATGCTGTAGGGAATCACGTACATCGTGCGCCCGCGCATGCAGCCGTCGAAGAGCTTGCCGAGCGTCGCTCGCATCTCCTCCGGCGCCACCCAGTTGTTATTGGGGCCGGCGTCCTCCTTGTTGCGGCTGCAGACGAAGGTGCGCTCTTCCATGCGCGCGACGTCGTCCGGGTCGGACCGCGCGAGGAAGCAGCCGGGACGCTTGCGGGGGTCGAGCTTGATCAGCATGCCGCTCGCGACCATCTCGGCGCAGAGCCGGTCGTATTCCTCCTGGGAGCCGTCGCACCAGTGGATGCGCTCGGGTTTGGTGAGCCGCGCGATCTCCTCGACCCATGCCTTGAGCCGGGCGTGCTTGACGTAGGGGGGCGCTGAGGGAGCCTTGGCGAGATGAGCCGCAGAGGCGGATTGGTTCATACTCTCCTCTCCGAACCTGGGGAATATCTTTTAAAAACAAAGGCAAAGCAACCATCCCCTGGTAGCCTTGCCGAGTTGAGGCATTCTACACCAAAACCTGGCGCCGGGCGTGCAGCCGAATTAGGCCCTGCGGATCCGATCGCGGCGCATCCAGGCCAGCCACACGATTGCGATGCCCGCCAGCAGGACGGCGGGCACTGCCCACAGGTTCATCGCCCGCCAGCCCTCGATGGAGAACAGCGCCCCCGACGCCAGAGAGGTGCCGATCATCGTGATGAAGATCGCGGCGTCGTTCACGCCCTGCACCTTGGCGCGCTCCGCCGGGGAGTGGCTTTCGGTGAGCAGCGCGGTTGCGCCCACGAACATGAAGTTCCAGCCGATCCCGAGCAGCACCAGCGCCAGCCAGAAATGCATGAGGTCCACGCCCGCGAGCGCGATCGCGACGCAGACGATATTGAGCGCCACTCCCGCCAGCAGGACCGTTATCACTCCGAGGCGATTGATGAGGTTTCCGGTGACGAACGAAGGCGCAAACATCCCCACGATGTGCCACTGGATCACGAAGGCAGTCTCGCTGAAAGGATGCGCCGAGGCATCCATGGCGAGGGGCGTCGCGGTCATGAGCAGATTCATCACGCCATAGCTGATCGTGCCGCACAGCAAGGCGACGGCAAATACGGGCTGCCGCGCGATGGTGCCGAGCGGTCGCCCGGTTTCACTGCGCGCGGATTCGGGCAACCGCGGAATTTCAAGCCAGCACAGCACCAGGATCGCCAGCAGCGCGAAGACAACGAGCGAAAAGTACGCTCCCGTATACGGGTGGCCCCCGACCAGTTCCATCGTGAGCTTGCTGGTTTCGGGTCCGAGGAATCCGCCCGCGATTCCGCCCGTCAGCACCAGAGAAATCGCCCGGCTCCTGAACTCCCCTGTCACCGCATCGGCGGCGGCAAAACGATAATGCTGTCCTGCCGCGAAATAGGTGCCTAGAATGACCACGCCGAGGCACAGTAACCAGAAGTTGCCCGCATACACGGCGGCCGCGGACACCAGAGAACCGGTGATTGCGAAGAGCGCCCCCACGATGAAGCCGGTGCGACGGGTGAAACGCTTCATGAGCATCGCCAGCGGCAGGGTCGCCAGCGCCGACCCGACGAAGTAGGACGTCACCGGCAGGGTCGCCAGCGCCTTGTCCGCCGCCAGCGCATAGCCCGCGAGGGCGTTTACGGTAATCAGGATCGAGTTGTTGGTGAACAGCAGCCCCTGGCAGATCGCCAGGACCAGGACGTTTCTTCTGGAAATGTCCATGCGCTTACAGCCGCCGCGGTTCGGTGGCCGGGCAAGTCATCGTCGCGGAGGCGGGGATCCAGACCCCCCATCCCAACCTTCCCCCTCAAGGGGGGAAGGAGATTTTGCGCCTCCGCGGGAATGACGAAGTTCGCAGATTGCAGAGTACCCTTGGCGCGTTTTCAACGCTGCTGAAACTGCACTTTTCCGAACATGATCTCCCACGACTTGTCGGTGTGCGCCGCCTGATTGGCGGCCTGGACTTCGGCGAGCACCTGCAGCCCGCGCTGCACCGCGGGCCGGGCGCCGATCTCGTCGAACCAGCGTTTGACGTTGGGGTACTCGTTGAAATCGATTCCCCGGCGCTCGGGATTGCGCATCCAGGGGAAGATCGCGATGTCCGCGATCGAGTACTCGTTGCCCGCCGCGTAGCGCCCCTCGCCGAGGCGCTGGTCGAGGATGCGCGTCAGGCGGTTGGCTTCCTTGGTGTAGCGCTCGATCGGGTACTGCAGTTTTTCCCTCGAGTAGCTGCGGAAATGATGGGCCTGCCCGAACATGGGCCCGACACCGCCCATTTGCCACATCAGCCACTGCACGCAGTTCCACCGCGCGTGCAGGTCGGCCGGCAGCAGCTTTCCGGTCTTGGAAGCGAGGTAGAGCAGTATCGCCCCCGATTCGAAGAGCGAGAGCGGCTTGCCGCCGGGCCCGTCGTGATCGACGATCGCCGGTATGCGGTTGTTGGGGCTGATCCTGAGAAATTCCGGCCGGAACTGCTCGCCCTCGCGGATGTTGACGCCGTGGACGCGGTACTTGAGGCCGGTCTCTTCTAACATAATGTGGACTTTATGGCCGTTCGGCGTGGGCCAGCTGTAGACGTCGATCATGGGATCTCCCTGAAAAACTGCGGTAAGTGATAGCTGATGCGCCGCAAGCGAAAGGCGAATCCTACCAATTTCACGCTAGCGGCGTAACCCGCGCTGCGTCTTCGACCGGGATATCCCTGATATGCTTCGCGCGGTCATGCCGCTTTCCGCCCTTCGGTCGTGGTGGCTGCCGCCCCGCACCTCACCCGATGCTGCGCTGATTCTCGCAGCGCGCGGCATCCGCGCATTCACCGACGGCTACGTGGCGCTGCTGCTGCCGTACTACCTCACGCTGCTGGGCTACAGCGCACTTCAGGTCGGCCTGATCGCCACCGCGACGCTGCTCGGGTCGGGGCTGCTGACGCTGCTGACCGGGCTGTTCGCGTACCGGTTCCGGATGCACGTCATGCTGACCGCCGCGTGCCTGCTCATGCTCGGCACCGGGCTGGGATTCGCGGCGGTCACGGATTTCTGGCCGTTGCTGTTGATCGCCGTGGTGGGGACGCTCAACCCCTCGAGCGGTGACGTCAGCGTCTTTTCTCCGCTCGAGCAGTCTCTCCTGTCGCACGCGGCGGCAGCCGAGTGGCGCACCGCGTTGTTCGCGCGCTACAGCCTGGTGGGACATCTCCTCGGCGCGCTCGGCGCGCTGGGCGCCGCAATCCCCGGCCTGCTCGCGCAATGGAGCGTCCTCGACCTCAAGATGGCAACGCAGGCGATGTTCGTGGTGTACGGGCTCTCGGGGCTCGTTGCGCTCGTGCTTTATCGCCGGCTTGCCTCGGCCGGTTCACGCGGCGACGAGGTGCGTGCGGTACCGTTGGGAGCCTCGAGAGGCATCGTCCTCCGGCTGGCGGCACTGTTCAGCCTCGACTCGTTTGCCGGGGGCTTCGCGGTGCAATCGCTGCTCGCGCTGTGGCTCTTCCTCAGGTTCGACTTGTCGATGGAGGCCGCCGGCACCATTTTCTTCTGGACCGGGGTCCTGGCCGCGGCGTCCTTTCTTGCCGCCCCCGCGGTTGCCCGGCGCTTCGGCCTCATCAACACGATGGTGTTCACGCATCTGCCGGCGAACCTGTTCTGCATCCTCGCCGCCCTGATGCCGACGCTACCGCTCGCCGTGCTGTTCCTCCTGCTGCGCTCTGCGCTCTCCTCGATGGACGTGCCCGCGCGCTCCTCCTACGTAATGGCCGTCGTTTCGCCGGCGGAACGCCCCGCCGCGGCAAGTCTGGCCGCGGTGCCGCGCAGCCTCGCCTCCGCCGTCAGCCCGGCGTTCGCCGGGTACCTGCTGACGCTCACCAGTTTCGGCTGGCCTCTGGTGATCTGCGGGGCGCTGAAGATCGTCTACGACCTGGCGCTGCTCGGGATGTTCAGGAAGGTCAAACCGCCGGAAGAGCGGTAATCACGAGTGACGAATCACGATTCGGGATCTTTCAGAGGCAGGCGGCGTGCTCTCAACAGCGGCGCCCATTTATCCAGCTCGCTGTGGATACGGGTGGCGAACTGCTCGATGGTCATCGTCGCAGGCTCGAGCCCGAGGCCGCGCAGGTAGGACTGGATCGCGGTGCTGGCGCACAGGGCGGCGACCTGTGCCCTCAGCCAGGCCGTGGCGACCGGCGGAGTGCCCGCCGGCGCGAATAATCCGTACCACGCTTCGAGCTCGTAGCCCGGCAGTCCTGATTCGGCAACCGTCGGCACGTCGGGCAGCCGCTCCAGCCGTCGGGCACTGGTGACCGCGAGCGGCCTGAAGTGCTCGCTCGGCAAATAGGTCAGCGTCAGCGGCAACGCTGCGAACATGAGCGAGACCTGGCCCGTCGCGAGCCCGTTCAGGGCATTGACTCCGCTGTTGTAGGAAACGTGTACAAAGCTTGACGCCCGCCATCCGGCGGAACAGCTCCCCCGCGAGGTGGCCGGTGCTGCCGTCTCCCGAAGACGCGAAGTTGATTTCTCCCGGCCGCACCTTGAGCCAGGCGGCGAGCCCGCGCACGTCCTCCATCGGCAGCCCGGCGCTTACCATCAATACGAACGGCATCGTGACGAGCGGCGTGACCAACATGAAATCGCGCACCGGATCGTACGCCACGCCGTGGAAGTAATGCGGGTTGATGATCATGGTCGCGTTGCTCGCGAGGAGCAGCGTGTGGCCATCCGCCGTGGCACGGGCGACCGACATCGCGCCCCGCGTCGTCGCGCCCCCGGGCTGGCGCACGAGCGCGACCGGGTGCGGCGTATCCGCACGGATCGCTTGCTGGACGATGCGCGCCAGGATGTCGGTAATCGCCGGCGGCGCATAGGGCGCCATCAACCGGTAGCTGCGGGACATGCGGGAGGTCCCGCGGATGTCGGTGGGCCCGCTGATCGGGTATGGAACGACGATCGTGACCGGCCTGGCCGGGAACGGCTCCGCGGTCGCCACGCCGCAGCGCACGACCAGCGCGGCGGTGCCGGATAGCGAGTACAAAAACGAACGCAGGCCGGTCACTGGCCACCCGTCACGGCGCTGCGCCCGGCTGCGAGGCCGGCACCACGCCTCCGTTCTCACTCCTCATCGCTGATCGGCGTGCCTTTTTCGCTCGCCCGTACGACCATCCGGTCGATTTCCCGTTCCACCAGCTGCTTGATCTCCTCGTCCTCCGGATAGCACAGCAGCCAGAGGTCCGCGAACTCGCCGGATACATGCTTCCTGCGGCCGAGCACGAGCCGGCGGGGCAAGCTCTCGACGCCGGGCTTCAGCATGAACTCGTTGCCCTGCTCCCAGTAGATCGAGAGCGTATCCACCTTGAGGCTCGAGCGCAGCAGGCGCACCACGAACTCGAAACGAATCGAGTGCATTCCCAGCGAGCGCAGCTGGACGACCCGGTGAGACGGCGGCGGCTCCCCGGCTTTCAGCGCCCTGATTTCGTCCTGTCGCGACGCCATGCTAGCCGCCCGTTTCAGTGGCCATAGCTCGCCGCTAGGATAGCCGCGGCGGCGGAGTCTGACAATTTCGCAACCGCCCGGGGGTTGCTCCCGGTGACAATTCCCGCTGCGCGCTGCAACACCGCAATTCCTCGTATCGCAGATGATTCCGATTCAGCACTCCGGCGGGGATTCCGGCTCCGTGCCCTCGTTCTTCCAGCGCATCCACATGCGCAGCCGGCGGAAATCGCGCGCGTCCACGCTGTCGGGAAGGATGACGGCCCGCCGCGTGCGGCCCTTTCCGCGCGGCCTGAGCGCAACGATGGTGAGGGCGGGCGAAACGTAGCTCGAATCCAGCAGCTCGCTCTCCACCCAGTCTCCGTCCCGGGTGCGGAACGAAATACCACCGCCGCTCTTCAGCTCCAGAGCGACGATTGCGTTCGCCGCGTGCAGGGCGGCGTCGCGTGCCAGGAGATAGACGAGGCTGAAGGCGATCGCCAGCGTGCCCGCGCCCTTCGCGAGCGCCGGGACGGGGACGAGCCACAGCAGTCCCGCGGCGGCCAGGTGCACCGCGCAAAGCGCGACGGCAAGCCGCACCGAAGGCGAAATGGAGACGTTCTGGACAAGCACGGCGCTGCGCTCTCCTCAGCACCCTCGATTGCTGAGGGGCGGTGATTCGAGGGCGCGCGCTATCAGGCGGCAGGTTGCAGGCGGAACCGCTATCGGCATCCTTTCGAGGCCCACCGGAAGCGGTTTGCCCACCACCATGCCGATATTGCGGTCTGCTGCCAGTACGGCAACGACTGGTACCACTCGCGGTCGGCGTTGCATTGCGCGCACGGGTCGCGCTCAGTCGCGAACGCCAGTGTCCCGTGGCGGCTGTACAAGTGCACGCCGAACGCATAGGAAGCGCACGCAAAAACTGTGGCCATCATCACGATGACGCCAATGATGAGTACCAATAGCAGGATGAGTTGCATACCAGGAATCCCCTCGAGCGCTCACTTTACCCCTTGAGGCAGGCGCGAAGCTGTGAAGAAATGCACCGCCAATGCCGCACCCTGTCGCTGTTCCCCGACAGTGTTTCGCCCGACTAATGTGCCGCGGGTTTCGCCGAGGCCTGCTCGATCCACACCGACATTTCGTCGAGCAAAGCGGTGGTCGCCTGGTTGAATGCCGCCACAGCCGCAGGCGCGCTCTCGCTGGCGGCGGGGGCGCCCTGAACGAACCTGCGCCGCGCGATGAGCGTCCGCTCGGCGGCATCAACCAGCACCGCCGTAACCTCGATCCGCACGCTGCCCGGATTTTCCGCGACGTTGTGGTAGAACTCCTCGAGGCGGTTGTGGAGAACGACCTCGCCCCTCACGCCTGCGGTCGTAGCCGCAACGGCGCGAAAGCTGCCGCCTGTCTCGAGCCGCCGCGCCAGGAGCTCGCTCAGCGCGCGCGCCGGCCGCTCCGTCCACGCCGCGAACTGGTAATAGGCACGCTGGCCCGGTGCCCGACTGAACACGAGACTCTGGGTGTCGTAGAAAGGGCTTGCGAGAGCGGGATTGACGAGCAGCACGCGTCCGGCGGCCGCACCCGGCTTCGCGGTGCCCTCCCCTGCGAGGTCCTCGAGCACATAGTATTCGCGCGGAGGAACTTCGGGAATTTCCACACAGCCCGCGAGCATCGCTAGCGCGGCGGCGGCGGCGGCGCACCTCATCGCATCCGCTCTCCCGGTCCGAGCTGCGCCGCGCTCGGGCCAAGGATTGCGGCGCGCGGATCCTGCAGCCGGTCGGCGGCCCGCGACAGGATTTCGGCGCTCGAGCGCAGTTCCTGCGCCGTGGCGCGGATTTCGTGCGAACCGGAGTCGGCCGCGTGCTCGAGCCGCTTCGCCAGCGTGCTCGTCTCACGCTCGAGCGCCTGCACCGCGCGCGCGAGCGCGCGCATCGTCGCATCGGCCTGCTTGAACGCTGGCTGCGCGCCCGCACTGGCGCGCTCCACCGCCGCGGCGATCTCCCGGCTCGATTTGCCGAATTCCAGGGCGCTCTTCGCCAAGGCGTCCGCGACCTCGTCGAGCCTGCCCATCCGCTTGGACATGTCCCCCGAAAGGTCGCGCAGATTGGCGAGTGTTGCCCCGAACGCCTCGCGATTCTCCTTGTTGAGGAGCTGCTCCATGTTGGAGAGCGCTGCTGCGCCCGTGATCGCCAGGCGGTTCATCGCGCTGGTGAGCAGATCGATGTCCGACTGCCCCTCGGCAATCACGGGGTAGGACTCGCCAGGCTGGACTGCGGCGAGCTCGGGGCCGGGCGCGCCCGGCGTGGCGAGGTGAATGCGCGCAATCCCGGTCAGAATATTGCGGTCAACGACCGCTACCGTGTTGGTGCTCACCGGGGTGTCGCCGTCGATGCGGATGATGACCCGGACCCGGTTGATATTCTGGCTCGAGATCGAATAGCTCTCGACCCGTCCCACCTTCACCCCGCGCATGGTGACGTCGCCGCCGACCTGCAGCCCTTCCAGCGACTGGCGCTCGAAGTAGATCGCATAGTAGTGGGAGTCCGGCCGGGCGCCGGTGCGCGCGAGCCAGGTTACCGCCAGCACGATAGCGACGATCAGCGCGAGGAGCGTCGCGCCTACGCTTGTATAGCGCGCTTCAGGTTCCACGGTTCATCTCCGGTCCCTCGAGCATTGTGCGCACGCGGAAGTAAGACTGCAACCACGGGTCGTCCACGCGCATGACTTCCTTCACCGGCCCGTCGGCGATGACCTTGCCGTCCGCGAGCACGATCGTCCGATCCACGATCCCGAGCAGCGTATCGAGGTCGTGTGTGATCACCAGAATCGTCAGCCCGAGATCATCGCACAGGAACCGCAGCAGGCGGTCGAATGCCCGCGCGGTGATCGGATCGAGGCCGGACGTGGGCTCATCCAGGAACAGCACCTCGGGTTCCAGCGCGAGCGCCCGCGCCACCGCCGCGCGCTTGCGCATGCCGCCCGAGAGCTCGCTCGGCATCTTGGTCGCCGCCTCGACGGGTAGCCCCGCCAGCGCGATGCGGAGCCGCACCAGCGGACCCAGCAGATGCGCCGGCACCCTGGCATGCTCGATCAGCGGGGTCGCGACGTTCTGCGCGACCGTGAGCGAGGAGAACAGCGCGCCGTCCTGGAACAGCATTCCGAAGCGCTGCCGCAGCGCGGCGAGCTCCTCCTCCGGGGCGCTCCACACATCCGTCCCCAGCAGCCGCACCCTTCCCGAAGTCGGGCGGTGCAGCCCGATGATCTCGCGCAGCAGAACCGTTTTGCCGCTGCCGCTGCCGCCGATTAGAGCGGCGATCTGCCCGCGGGGAACGCTGAACGACACGCTATCGTGCACCGTTTGCGTGTCGAAACGCGTGACGATCGCATCCACTTCGATGACCGGCGTCCCGCTCAAATTCCCAGCTCCTGGAACACGATGGCGAAGAACGCATCGAGCAGGATCACTGACACTATGCACTGCACCACTGTCGAAGTGGTGCTGATACCGATGGAGCGCGAATCACGGCTCACGCTCATGCCCATGCGGCAACCGATGATCGCAATGAACACCGCGAATACCGCCGACTTCGTGAGGCCGACGATGACGTGCTCCAGCCGCAGCCCCCAGTGCACCCGATCGATGAAAGTCGTAGGTGTGATGTCGAGCAGCGGATTCGCGACAGTCATTGCGCCCAGCATGCTGGATACATCGCCCACGAAGACCAGCAGCGGCAACGCGATGACGAGAGCGAGCAAGCGCGGGATTACCAGGACCTGCATCGGCGACAGCCCCAGCGTGCGGATTGCGTCGATCTCCTCGGTGAGCACCATGGTTCCCAGCTGTGCCGTGAACGCCGCTCCGGATCTCCCGGCGACGATTACCGCCACGATGATCGGGGAGAGCTCGCGGGTGGTGCCGATCGCCACTCCGTCCACGACGAAAATGTTCGCACCGTATTTCTCGGCCTGCATGCCGAAGAGGTAGGCGAGCACCACGCCGATCAGGAAAGTGACGAGCACGACGACCGGGATCGCCTCGACGCAGACGTGGTGGAACTGGGCGGTGAACTCCTTCAGGCGCAAGGCGCGCGGGCGCAGCGCGGCATCTCCGAGCGCAACGGCGGAGCGTCCGAGAAAGTCGAGATGGCCGAGCATCAGGCCGCGAAACTCGAGCACATTCATGCCGAGCACTGCGAGCCAGCCATGACGGGGCCGCGGGGCCTCAACGCCAATATCGCCGAGTCGTCCCAGCACCGTCTCGATCACGCGCAGGTGGCTCACGCTGAAGTTCGCGAGCCGCGCGACGCTCGCGCCGGCACCGCCAATGCGCCGAAGCAGCGCCAGCGCCGCCGCAGTATCGAGCGCGGTGAGAGCCGCGCCGTCGAGCACAAGAGCTGAAGCTCGAATGCCCGCTGCAGCCAGCGCGGCATCGATCCTGGCTATCCTGGGGAGGCGCCACGCGCCGGCGAGAAACAGGGTGTCCTGCCCGTCCGCCTGTTCCAGCCAGCAATCACGAGCGGAAGCTGTATCCCGGATCAATTGTCTGAATTCACATCGTAAGGCACGCGCACAGTTTACTTCCTCCCGAGCTGCTGCAGCGCCTGTTCGAGGCTCAGCTTGGCATCGGGGTGCCCTTGCGCAGCGGCCTTGCGCAGCCACGCCATCGCCTCTTCACGGTCCTCCTTCACCCCCTTGCCGGCCCAGTAGTATTTGCCCGTCATCAGTTGCCCCCACCCGTCGCCGAGCCGGGCGGAGGCGAGGAAGTCCTGGAACGCGAGTTCCGCCCTGCCCTGCTGCTGGTAGCGCCAGCCGCGTTGATTGAAGGCGTGATTCGAGCCGGGGTCGACCTCGATGACGAGGCTCATCAACTCGATTGCCTCCTCCCTACTGCCGGCACTGGCAGCGACCGCGACCGCCCGGTCCAGGCAGTAGCGGATGTCGCGGGCCTTGGACAGCGCCCGCTTGACGTCGGCAAACGCCTCGGCATCGCGCTTGAGCTGGCTCAGGACGTAGGAGCGCTCGCACAGCGTGAACGCGCTCTCGTGGAGGCCGATCGCCTCGTCATAGAGCTTGAGGGCCTGGGCGTACTGCTTCGCCCGCTGGCGCTCGTCGGCACGGTCCGCCGGAATGCGCGCGGCGAGGCGCGCAACCGCGCCCGGATCTTGCAACTGGGAGCGCGATTCGGCCAGGAACGCCTCCATTTGCGCGTAGCTGCCGCCCCAGCGCGGCTCGAAGGCCGTCATGTGCGCGAGCCTCAACTCGATGCTCTGCGGCGCAAGCTTCACCGCCTCGAGATACTGCGCCCTCTCATCCTTGCGGCTGCCGCCGGTCCGCTCGAGGGTCATCAACGACAGGCGGCTTATGTAGGGCTTTTGTGTGAGCGTCAGGGAGCGCTCCAGATCCGCCCGAGCTTTATTCAGGTAGGACCGCATGGCGCGGATGTTCTCCTCCGGCGTGTCCTGGAAGTATCCGGTGCCGCGCGCTTCCAGCCCCTGGAAATAAAGGAAGCAACCGCGCGCCGCCAGCGCCGGGTAGGAAGACGGGTATCTCCTGACCCATTCGTTGAACCGGGGTTCCGCCCCTTGCGCCACCTTGCGGAACGCCAGGTACGCGTTCTCGAGCCGCGGACTCAGCGCCGGGTCCGCCTCGAACGCCTGCTGATAGCCACCGAGCAATCGCTCGAGCTCCGCGTAGTCCGCCCGCTCGAGAAGCCCGATGATATGGCGCTGCACCGGGTCGACGGCGGCGAGCGCCAGCCTTGTCTTGACCGGCGGCGCCTCCGCATCCGCTTCGGTTTCGCGAGCGGCGTCGTCCTCCGCGCCCGCGGTTCCAGTGCCCTCGCGTGCGAGCATTTCCCGCTCCTCGGTCGGCGGATGCGAGGCGAGGTAGGTCGGCAAGCTTCCGCGTCGCGGCGCCTGGCCCTCCAGCCGCGCGAGTATGACGGCAAAGTGACGCGGCTCGATCCCGGCCTTCCGCATCATCTCGACGGCATAGACGTCGGCCTCGCGCTCGTGGTCCCGCGAATACTTGGTCTGCAACAGCAACGTGGGGGCCGCCGCCGCGAGCGACGTCGTCGATGCGATGTCGCCGGTCACGCCCGCGATGATGAGCGCCGTCGCGGAGCTCTCCAGCAGACGCCGCATGGTATGCCGGTGGCGGACATGTCCCAGCTCGTGCGCGAGCACGGCGATGACTTCCCGGTCGTTGTGCGCGAGCTTCACCAGCTCGTCTGTCATGACGATGATTCCCGACGGCAGTGCAAATGCATTCGGGCCGATCACGGGACTGGAACGAAATTCGAGCCGGTAGGGCGCGGCTTCGCCAGTGGCGCGCACCGCGGCGCCGAACCGGGTACGAAGCCGGTCCTGCCGTGTGGCGGACAGCTTGCTGGGTTGCAGGAAATACCGTTCCATGCCGCCAAGCGTCTCGCGGCCCAGCGCCGCTTCGGCCTCGACCGGAATGCGCGCGGCGATCGCCTCGACCGCGACCGGCAGCACGCGGTCGATCAGCAACCAAAGCACGGCCACTACCATGGCGATGGCGACCACGGCGTACGCCGGTCGCGATTCCCAGCGATGCAGCACGATCTCGTAGCGGCGATCGCGCGTCATGCGGTCGACGGCGTCATTGTCGGACGTGACGCACGCGCCCCCGCCCGGGAGATAGAGCCAACGCGGCGTGTTCGCGATGCGCAACGACCTGCGCACTCCCCGCGCGTCGAATTCCTCGTTCACGTCGCGACCGATGACCTTGAGCCCTCCGCCCGCGATCATGACGCTCACCGGGTGCCTCCGGGAGGTCTTGCCGTCGAAGTAGACCGCCTGCAGTACGCTCATATCCCGAGATCCAGGTTGAAGATGTCGCCGAGCTCCTGCCCGGTGGCGCCGACCCGCTCGAGCGACGGATTCGCCTCATGGGGAACGTCGTCGGCGACGAACATCGTGAGGTTCTCGAGCCGGTAGCGCAGCGTCCGGACGACGGCCCAGGGAATGAGGAGCCCCGCGGTGGCGGCGATCGCGACCACGTTGCCGATGTACAGGCGCGCGAGTTTCGCGGCACGCAGCGTGCTCGCAAACCGGATCCCCGGCCCGTGGGCCCCGCTCCAGAGCTGATTGGTGGTGCGCGCCTGGATGAACGCATTGACAACCGCGTAGGCTGCGTACATCAAGACCGCAGGACCCACGAGTCCGATCCACGAATAAGCCTCGGGAAGCGCCTGGCTGCCGACCGCGAACCCCATCAGTCCCGCGGCCGGAATCGTGAGCGCGAACAGGATGATGGCGCCGAGAATATAGATCCCGAAGAACTCCCGCACCGAAACGTCACAGCCGAAATGAGTCGTGCCGAGCGCGTGGTGCGAGAGCACGAACGCCTTCTGGCGCGCCATGAACCAGGGATAGGCAAGACCCAGCGTGAGGCCCACGACGAGCGGCATGCCGATGTAGATCCGGACCGCCTCCCGCGGTGTGGCGGCGAAGTCGAAGCGCAGGCCCCGGTACGCCGAGTTGCGCGCGTTGAACATGAGCGCGCGCATGACGAGCCAGGGCAAGGCCAGGAAAAACACCGCCCACAACGCGTATCCGGACACCGGGTAGAGCTCGGCCGCGAACGCATAAATTACGAAGGCGACAAACGCGACGATCCGCCCTTTCAGTATCGTCTTCGGGCTCGCGAAGTAATCGAAGGTGTCGCCGTCGAGACGGGTGCTCCCGTAGAAATAGCGCTTTTTGCGGACCTTCGCCCAAGCCGAGTAGATGCCGAGCGTGATGAGCGTGAAGAAGAGGTTGACGATCCAGATGCGGAAATACTCGCTTGCCGAGCCGGTGAATTCCGGCCGGATGACCCGCTCGCCGGCGCTCGCCGCGCGGGCCGGCAACGGGCCCGATCGCGTCGCCGGCGTGGCCACTCCGCTGCTCAAGTGCTGTTCCCCTTTCGGAAGCACGGCGTCCCGCAAACCGAGCCCATTCTACCGCCCGTGCTTGACGCCCAAATTAAAAAGGGGGACAGCAATCGCTGTCCCCCGTCGAGCTATTTCCTCAATCCTAGCCCCCGGCACCCGTTTTCCCGGCTTCGCGCCGACGTTCCTCGCGTGCCATGCGCGCGAGATGCTGATACGCCTCCTTTGCCATCTGCACTTCACGCTCCCGGTCTTGCATGCGCAGCCTGGCGGCACGCAGCCGCTCCTCCTGCGCTTCGCGGGCCGCTTTCGCCTGGTCATTCGCCGGTCGCTGCCACCCGTAATGACGCATTTGCAGCAGGTTGCGGGTTTCGCGCCGGTATTCCTCACGAGCCAGGCGCGCTTCGCGCTCCTGCGCCTCGAGACGCTTGTAGGCTTCGCGACGGCGCTCTTCCTGGGACTTGCGCGCTTCCTGTTGCTGCTCGGCTTCCCTTACGACCTTCCAATCCTTGTCCTCGGCCACAACGCGCTTCGGCACGAGTCCGCGCGAGATATTCGAGAAAAATACGAGTATCAGCTGCGTGACACTTTCCGGGCTGGCGCGCTCGGCACCCGCGACGGTTCCACCGGGCATGGCGCTGCCCAGCAGACACGCTACCAACATGGCCAACAACCGCTTCATCGGCCATCCCCGGATAAAGTGCTTGAATCAAGCACGCCATCATGGTAACGGGAAAACGGTCTAACAACGGTTTAACAAGTTGACGGCACGAGGGATTTCTTGCGCTTCTGCGTCACAAATTCACATCTGATTTTCGGCGTTTGAGGAAGGAGTTCACGAACCGGCGGAGAAAAACGCGAAGGCGCGCGCCTCGATGCTTTGCCGCGGCGGCGCACTGGGCGGCGACTGTGGGTCGTCGAACGAAGTGTGCGGCGTGAAGCGCGCCCGCGAGCGCCCGTCCATTGTGGATGGGCATAGTCCGCAGCTCATGCTTGCCGGTCCGGCGGCGGCGGATGTTGTTCGGGCCGAAGGTCTCGTTGACGAGCGTCTCGCCGGTGTTGACCGTGTACGGAATTCCGGCTGTCAAGGACTGGCTCATCGGGCGTTGTGCGGTCAGATCTTGCGCAATTGCTCCAGCATCTCCTTGCTCTCCGGTATGGTGCCCGGGTCGTAGAGCTTCGCGTAGCGGACGACGCCCTTGGCGTCGAGCACGAAGGCTGCGCGCTTGTCCATGCCGCGCTCCTCGTTGAAGACGCCGTAGGCTTTGCCGACCACCCCGTGCGGCCAATAATCCGAGAGCAAGGGGAACGGCACCCCGCCCAGCTTTTCGGCCCATGCCTTGAGGCTGGGAGCGGGGTCGGCGCTGATACACATGATTTCAACGTTCAGCTTCTTGAATTCTTCGTAGTTCGCACGGAACCCGTTGACCTGGTTCGTTCACCCGCCGGTGAAGGCAAACGGCATGAACGTGACCACGACCCGCCGGCCGCGAAAACTCGAGAGCGAGACCTTCTGGTCGGCGTGCGAGCCGAGCGTGAAATCCGGCGCTTCCGCGCCCGTCTGAACCGTCATGGGAGTCCTCCGTGTGGTATGTTTCAGCAAAAGCCGCCGTCAAAGAATACCCGCGCGCACCGCGGGGGGCAACAGGAACAGGCAAAGCAACCCGCCCGCGCGAAACCGTCACACCCAATCTCTCAACGCATGCCCGGGTGCGATTTCCAGGAACGGGACCCGCTCCGGTGCATACTTGGCAAATGGCACATCCCGATCGTTTCCTCCTTGCCGGCGTCATGGGCTGGCCGGTCATGCACTCGCGCTCGCCGCTTCTGCACAACTACTGGTTCGCGCGGCACGGGCTGGCCGGAACCTACGTGCCACTGGCGATCAGGCCGGATGGGCTCCCCGTGGCGCTGCGCGCGCTGCATCCGCTGGGCTTCGCAGGCGCGAACCTCACCATCCCCCACAAGCAGCACGCCATGACGCTCGTCGACGAAGTGGATCCGGTAGCGATCCGCATCGGCGCGATCAGCTGCGTGGTGGTGAGGCCCGACGGATCGCTTGTCGGCAGCAACAACGATTGCTACGGATTCATCCACAATTTGAAGCAGTCCGAGCCGCGCTGGCGGGCCGATGCGGGGCCGGTCGTGGTGTTCGGTGCCGGCGGCGGCGCACGCGCGGTGTGCTACGGCCTGCTGCAGGAGGGCGCGAAGGAGATCCGGCTCGTCAACCGCACGTTTGCCCGCGCCAAGGGCATCGCTGCCGAATTCGGCAGCGCGATCGAGGCTCTGCCGTGGGAACATCGCCACGATGCGCTTGAAGGCGCCGCGATGGCGGTCAACGCCACCAGCCAGGGCATGTCCGGCCAGCCTCCCCTCGACATCCGGCTCGACAAGCTGCCGACGAGCGCGCTCGTCGCCGACATCATCTACACCCCGCTCGAGACGCCGTTTCTCGCCGCTGCCCGCAAGCGCGGCAATCGTACCGTCAACGGCCTCGGCATGCTGTTGCACCAGGGACGTCCCGCCTGGAAAGCGTGGTTTGGTGTTGAACCTGAGGTAACGGCGGAACTGCGGGCGCTGATGGAAAAAAGCCTCGTCGCGCCCGGTAACTGAAATCTGAGGGCTCGTCGGTCAGACGCCAGTCGTCACTTCTAATCCAGCTTGGCGCGGAAATGATCCCACGTGCGCTTGAAGAGGCTCTGCGTCCACAGCTTCTCGCGGCACAGCGCCACCTCCTCCGCGCTGAACGCGTAGGGCTTGCCGATCTGCAGCGCCATGTACTGGCGGTAAGCGTTTTCCTCGAGGTAGTTGGCGAGCACGAACGCCTCCACGATGTCCTTGCCCACCGTTACCGCGCCGTGCGACTTCATCATCGCCGCCGGCCGGTCGCCGAGGGTGGCTGCCAGGCGGTCGGCCATCGCCCGGTTGTTGATCGAGTTCGGCGAGTCGAGCACCGGCAGCGGGTAGACCAGCGAGCCCTGCGCGTAGACCGGCAGGTAGCCGTGTCCGGTCATCGTGAGAAACGTGGACCACTTCGGGTGCGCGTGCACGACCGCCTTCACGTCTTTCCGCGCTCGGTAGATGCCGGCATGGAGATGAAATTCGAGCGGCGGCTTGCCGTTGCCCTCGATCACGTTTCCCTCCATGTCGATCGTGCAGATGTCCGCGACCGTGAGGCGGCTTCTCTGGCAGGAACCGATGTTGATCAGTATGCGGTCCTCGCCGAGGCGGATGCTGGCGTGGCCGTTGTAGTCGATGATGTCGGACCGCTCCAGCATGCGGATGCAGTCGACGAGCTGCTGCTTCAGCTCGGCCGCCGATCGAGCGTCCTCGCGCGGCTTCAATGCGGTTTCTGCCATGGATGCCTCCCCTGTCACCAGTTTACCTGGGCGCGCACCTGGTTTCGCCAGAGGTCCCAGGCGCGCTTGCCGGCGGTCTCGTTGACGGCGTCGGCAAGCCTGCCCTCCTCGCTGTCGAGCGCGGCAATCGGAGCCCCGTCCCCTAGCGCCGCCGTCCAGTGCTGGATGCGGGCATTGACTTCCGTGTAGACCGCGCGGAATACCGCCGACTGCAGTGTCGGCCCGCACGCCACGGCCCCGTGCGCGCGCATGAGCACGACGTCCTTCTTTCCCATGACCTTGGCAAGCGCCACCCCCTTCGCCCCGTTGCTGACCAGCATGTCGGTGGCGCCGAATGTCTCGCGGATGTCGAACACCGGTACACCCGCGGCGATGAAGGCCGCGTTGTGGAACATCGCCTGCATCGGCACGCCGACCAGCCCGAACGGGATGACCGCGGGCGAATGGCTGTGCACGACGGACATGATGTCCGGCCGGGCTTTGTAGATCTCGCCGTGAATGAAGCGCTCGAGGAAGCTGCCGCGGCCTCCGGCGTTGCAGGGATTGCTGTCGAGATCGTACTCGATGATGTCCCCGGGGGTTACCAGCGCCGGCGCGATCGAACGCGCCATCAGGAAGCGGTCCGGTGCCGACGGATGGCGCATCGAGACGTGTCCGAAGCCATCCACCACGCCTTGCGCGGCGAGAATGCGGCTCGCGGCCGCGAGGTCCCGAAGCAATTCGGCCGCAACCGCCCCGCCCGATGCGGGCGCTTGCGACGCGGCCACGGTTGGCCGGGTCATCCTTCCGCCTTCTGCCTTCATCCTTGCAATCTAGATCACGACCTTGGTCATCATGCCCTGCGGGAAAATCTCCTCGGGCTTGAAATGGCGGTGGGCGATGCCTTGCTGCCAGGTGTAGAGCGCCATCTGCTCCCAGGTCGGGCGGTTCTCCTCAATGCCGTAGGGGAACGGGTCGCCGCCGAACATCTCGCGCATGCTGCGCGCATAGGTGGGAAGCCACGCCAGCGGATAGCGCGACACTGCGGGGTCGAGCAGGCGCTCGAGGCTGCGGCGCTTCGATTCCAGGAACGCGTTGTAGAGATTGCGCGCGACCCACGGGTTCTCGTCCAGGACCCGTTTCCTCATCGCGATGATGTGCATGATCGGCCACACCCGGGTGCGCTCGTAGTATTCCTCCTCCATCTCGTGGTAGTTCGGAAACAGGCGCATCACGTCCGGATGGCCTTCGACGAAGCAGGTGGGCGGGCGCGCGATGATGGCGCAGTCGATCTCCCCCGCCGCCAGCAGCTCGCTCAGGGACTTCTCGGCGACGCGCGTGAGCTTCAACCTCTTGGGGAGGTTCAACTCGACCTTCTCGTCGCGGCCGGGAGCGTTCGCCCCCGCCTGGTACCAGTGCACGTCGGTCAGCTTCACGCCCATGTCGTTGTGCATCCAGCCGCGCATGTAGACGGCCGCGGAATGCGCCCATTCCGGAGAGCCTACTTTCTTGCCGGCGAGATCCTTCACCGTCTTGATGTTGCTCTTCCGGTTCACGTAGAAGGAGCTGAAGCGGAACAGCCGCGAGCACACGACGGGAAGTCCGATGATGTCGCTATCCTGGCGTGTCACCTGCGCGGCGAATTTCGCGAAGGAGAGCTCGGACACGTCGAACTCGCGGTTGGCGGTGAAGCGCGCGAAGCACTCGTGGTGGCCAAGGTTGAGCCAGTTGTGCTCGATTCCCTCGGCTTTCACGTAGCCCAGCCGGAAGTCGCGGAAGTGATCGTAGTCCGTGGTCGCGATGGAAAGCTTCAACTGCGGCATGTTCCCTCCCCAGGGAGCGTCTTATTCGATGTGGATGATAGCCGAGTCTCAGCCGTTCAGGTGCCGCTTGAAGAAGGCAAGCGTGCGCGACCACGCGAGCTTGGCGGCGGCCTCGTCATAGCGGGGCGTCGTGTCGTTGTGAAAGCCGTGCTGGGTGCCCGGGTACACGTGCATCTCGTATCTCACACCGTTCGCCTTGAGCGCCCGCTCGAAAGGCTTCCAGCCCGCGTTGACGCGATCGTCGTGCTCGGCGTAATGAATCAGGAGCGGCGCCTTGATCTTGGCGGTGTCCGCGGCGCTCGGCTGGGTTCCGTAGAATGGCACCGCAGCAGCGAGATCCGGGAGCCGTACCGCCAGTAAGTTGGCAATAGCGCCGCCCTGGCAGAAACCCACGGCGCCTATCCTGCCCGAGCACTCGGGGCGCGACTTGAGAAAGCCGGCGCCGGCAACCATGTCCTCGGGCTGTTTCTTGCGGTCAAGCGTGGCAAATAGCGCCCGCGCCTTGTCTTCGTCGCCCGGGTAGCCGCCCACAGGCGTAAGAGCATCCGGTGCAAACGCCACGTAGCCCTCCACCGCCAGCCGCCGCGCAACGTCCTCGATGTAGGGACTTAAGCCGCGGTTCTCGTGTATGACCAGCACGCCCGGGAGCTTGCCGGTAGCCGCTGCCGGCCGCGCAAAATACCCGCGCATGGTCCCCGAGCCGTGCGGCGACGGATAGGTCAGGTATTCGACCTTGATCTGGGCGTCGTTCGCAGCGACCTGCTGGGCCCAGGCAAAGTTGGGGCTGAGAGATTCCAGCATCGCTGCCGCCGTGAACCCGCCGATCACGTACCTTGCGGCGCGGTCGAGAAACTCGCGGCGGGTCATCACGCCGTGAACGTAACCATCAAAGAGATCAAGAACTTCCTGGGGAAAATCGCTCGCTTTCCTGCGCTCCATAGAAGGGGCTCCTTCGGTTGATGGATCGGGGGCCGCTAGTCTAATCGAAAAAAGAAATGTGGAAAAACCTACTGGCCGAAACGTGCTGCTCCCCTTTTGCGAGGCTACGAGATGCCTGAGCCGGTCACTGGGCCTTCACGGCGCCGATGATCTGCACCCGAATGGAGTACCCCTCGAGCTGCGTGGGGAGAGCTGCCTGGGTTTCAGGACGCGCGCGGTCAAGACCGATGACGATCACCTCGACTCCCCCGGCATCACGGCCGACGCCCACCGAGACGACACCAGGCAGCGCGAGAAAGCGGGGAGCGTGTTTCGCCTTCACATCATGGATAGTTGCAGGCATTACTCGTTCCCCGGCGTATCCCGTGCACGATATCAGCAGCACCAGCAACGCCGCAACGGCGCGCCTCATAACGTGAGCCCGAGCTCCGAAAAAACGTGCTCGATGCGGTTGATGATCGTGCTGTTATCGCTTCCTGCAAACAGCAATCCGATCAAGCGGTTGTTATTGTCGAGAACGGCCGAGCCGCTGTCGCCGCCCTGGCTCATGGGGCCGGCCAGCAGCTGATCCGAAAACTGCGCCGTCTGGCCGGGGCCGTATTGCACGTTGACGGTCACGTCCACTTGCATGACTTCGCCCGCCGTGAGGCCGGTCGTTCGCCCGCTCTTCTTGATTGCCGTACCCAGACTGCCGGTCCCCGGGCCCGAAATCGCGCCGATTTCCAGGATTTCTTTTTTCACCAGCGTCGGTTCCAGGGGCCTGGCGATCGCCGCATCCACCCGATTCTCGGTGGCTTGGATATTGATGGTGCGATAACGCGTCTTGCTGCCGATCAACTGGCAGCCGGCGTTCAGCGCTGTGATGACGCCGCGCGCGAACTGGCATTCGCTGGGCGGCTCGAGAAACGTGATCGGTACGAAATCCTCCAGCGCCGCAATGTGATCGTCAGGAAATCTGCCGCCATCAACCGGCCCCGGCTGGAGGATCGCGTCTCCCCGCACCGCCGCGTTGCTGTTGGCGAGCACGTGATTGTTGGACAGGATGAAGAGCTGTCCTCCCCTTCGCACCAGGCATCCGAGGGTGCCGGCGGTGATGTCGCGATGTCCAATGCTGACCCCGCCCGGGGCCGGCCGGTGGCGTTCCGTTCGGGACTGGAACGCCCGGATGACGCCGGTGGCCACCACGTCGGTGGGGATGCCGTCGATGGTCGAAGGCACCTGGTCGCGCGTTGCGAGTTGGCTCAGGGCGACTTTCTTGGTGACGGAACAAACGATCGACAGCGCGTCGGTCTTTCGTCCCCGCGTGACCTTGTAGCCCACCCCCGTTGCAACGACATTCGTCTGGGGCAGAAGCCTGCTCCGACTTTTGACCAGGGCCGCTCTTACCGAATCGATATC
>DASWHI010000076.1:0-17066 GCA_036398235.1 Burkholderiales bacterium | reverse complement strand
GCCGCCACGCAACGCAAGGTCCTCCTGCTCCAGGGTGTGCAACGCGTGCCCCCGGCCGGCCGCCTCGCGCATGATCGCGAAGGTGGTGTCCTTGTAGATCTTGAAGGAGTCGAGGGGATCGACGACGAACGCCAACTTCATACCGCCAGCCGCCTGCTTTCTATCTCGCGGCCGCGCGCGGCTTGGCGGCGGTCTCCGGCGCCGCGGTCTCGGTCTGCTCGAGCTCGATTGAGGCGGCGAGCAGCGCGAGCCGGGCGATGACGCCGTAGGCGTAGAAGCGGTTCGGGGGGCAGCCCGGATCGTCGGGGTTGGGCGAGGAGCACGGCGCGGCGAAGGCAAGGGGCGCGAACTGCATGCCGGGCGCGTTCAGGTTCTCGTCCTTGCCGCGCCCGGTGTGCACGCGGTAGAAGCCGCCCACCACGAAGTGGTCGATCATGTAGACGACCGGCTCGGCCACCGCCTCGTCCACGCTCTCGAAGGTGTGGACGCCTTCCTGCACCATGACCTCGTGCACCTGCAGGCCTTCCTTCACGACCGCCATCTTGGTGCGCTGCCGGCGGTTGAGCCCCCTGACCTCGGACGGGTCCTTCACCGTCATGATGCCCATGCCATAGGTGCCGGCGTCCGCCTTGACGATGACGAACGGCTCTTCCTGGATACCGTACTCCCGGTACTTGGCGCGGATGTCATCGAGGATTTCGGCGACATAGCCCTCCAGGCATTCCTCGCCCTTGCGCTCCTGGAAGTTGATCCGGCCGCATTTCTCGAAGAGGGGATTGATGAGCCATGGGTCGATGCCGAGCACCCCGGCGAACTCCTCCGCCACCCTGCGGTAGGCCTGGAAGTGGTTCGACTTGCGGCGCACCGTCCAGCCCGCGTGCAGCGGGGGCAGCACCACCTGCTCCAGGTTCATCAGGATCTCGGGGGTGCCTGCGGAAAGATCGTTGTTGAGGAGCACGACGCAGGGGTCGAAGCCGTCCACCATCAGCCGGTTGCCACGGCGCTGAAGCGGCTCGAGCGTCAACTTCGAGCCGTCGGCGAGCGCAAGCTCGGTCGGCCCGGTGACCTCGGTGAGGAGGCTGCCGATACGCACGTTGAGACCGGCGTGCCGCAGGATCGTCTGCAGCACCACCACGTTCCGCAGGTAGAACTGGTTGCGCGTGTGGCTTTCCGGAATCAGCACCGCGCCGCGCGCATCCGGGCAGACCTTCTCGATCGCGGCCATCGCCGCCTGCACGCACAGCGGGTGGAATTCCGGATTGAGATTGTTGAACCCGCCGGGAAAGAGGTTGGTGTCCACTGGCGCGAGCTTGAAGCCGCTGTTGCGCAGGTCCACCGACGCGTAGAAGGGCGCAGCGTGCTCCTGCCAGTTGCCGCGCAGCCAGCGCTCGGCTTCCGGCTGCGAGGCGAGCAGGCGCTGCTCGAGGTCGGCGAGCGGCCCGGCAAGCGCAGTGGTCAGTCGGGGGACGGACATAGGTTCCCCACGCGGGGACGCCTATTCTAGCGGATGCGCAAAAAAACGGGCGCCCGAAGGCGCCCGCGACTTGATACTCCCTGAAGTGAGCTCTACACGTGGTAGGCGGTTTCCCCGTGTTCCGCGATATCGAGCCCTTCGCGCTCCTCTTCCTCGGCGGGTCGCAGCCCGACGATGAGGTCCGCGATCTTGAACGCGACGATCGCCACCACCGCCGTCCAGATGATCGTCATGCCGACAGCCTGCGCCTGGATCAGGAACTGGTCCCAGATCGGGTTGGAGCCGACCTTGCCCGTGACCCAGTCGGTGACGAGGCCGGGCCCACCGAGCGACTGGCTGTTGAACACCCCCGTCAGCAAGGCTCCGAGCACGCCGCCCACCGCATGTATGCCGAACACGTCCAGCGCGTCGTCGGCGCCGAGCCAGCGCTTCAGCTGGTTTACCGCCCACAGGCACACCAGTCCGGCGGCGAGCCCGATGATGAACGCCCCTCCGATGCCGACGTTTCCGGCCGCGGGTGTAATGGCGACCAGCCCGGCCACCGCGCCGGAGGCGGCCCCCAGCATCGAGGGCTTGCCCTTGAACAGCCACTCGCCGAACGTCCACGACAGCACCGCGCAAGCGGTCGCGAGGAAGGTGTTGATGAAGGCGAGTGCGGCGAAGCCGTTGGCCTCGAGCGCGGAACCCGCGTTGAAGCCGAACCACCCGAACCACAGCAGCGACGCGCCGAGCATCGTCATGGTGAGATTATGAGGCGTCATCGCTTCCTTGCCGTAGCCGATGCGCTTGCCCACGAGATAGGCGCCCACCAGGCCGGCGACGCCGGAGTTGATGTGCACCACCGTGCCGCCCGCGAAGTCGAGCGCTCCCCACTGCCAGATGAGACCCGCCTTCGCGGTCATCTCCTCTACCACCTTGGGATCGGTGTAGGCGTCCGGCCCCATCCAGAACCAGACCATGTGCGCGATCGGCGCGTAGCTGAACGTGAACCACAGCACCATGAAGACCAGCACCGCGGAGAACTTGATGCGCTCGGCCACCGCGCCCAGGATCAGGCAGCAGGTGATTGCGGCGAAGGTTGCCTGGAACGCGACGAACACCAGCTCGTAGAGGGGCGTCCCCTTGCTGAAGGTTGCGGCCATCGCGAACTCGCCCTTCGCCGCGTCGAAAGTGCCGGCAAGAAACAGCCGGTCGAGCCCGCCAAAGTAGGCGTTGCCCTCGGTGAACGCGAGGCTGTAGCCGTAGATGCACCAGAGCACGACGACGAGCGAGAAAGTGACGAACACCTGCATCAGCATCGAGAGCATGTTCTTGCCGCGCACGAGCCCCCCGTAGAAGAGCGCCAGCGCGGGCACGCTCATCGCCAGCACCAGGGCGGTGGAAGTGAGCATCCACGCCGTGTCGCCCTTGTTGGGCACTGGGGTGGGCTTGGCCTCTTCCTTCTTTTCTTCCTTGGCGGGAGCGGCCTTGGCGTCCGCCTTCATTTCGGCCGCCGGCTTATCCTGCGCGAGCGCGGCGAGCGGCACCGTGTTGAGCCCCACGACGCCGAGCATGGCCAGCACGGCGATGAGTTTCCTGAAAAAGTTCTTCATTGGTTTCTCCCTGTTTCTATAGCGCTTCGGCGCCGGTTTCGCCAGTGCGGATGCGGATGGCCTGCTCCAGATCGAAGACGAACACTTTGCCATCCCCGATCTTGCCGGTATTGGCCGCCTTCTCGATCGCTTCGATGACCTGGTCGAGAATCTCGCTCTTGATCGCGGCCTCGATCTTGACTTTGGGCAGGAAATCCACCACGTATTCGGCGCCGCGGTAGAGCTCGGTGTGTCCCTTCTGCCGCCCGAAGCCCTTGACCTCGGTGACGGTGATGCCGGTCACGCCGACGGCGGACAGCGCCTCCCGTACTTCGTCAAGCTTGAACGGCTTGATGATTGCTGTGACGAGTTTCATTCGTACCCCCCGTTAAAGTGGGGCCGGCTGCAGGGCCGGCCCCGGTTTGCGTCGTTAGAAGGTCTTCTGGACGAATACCGTAACCGTCGAGTCGCCAAGCTTGGTGCCGGCGGCCGTGTAGAACGCCTCCTGCGTGGAGTCCATGTTGGTGTCGGTGTAGAACACGCCGACGGTGAAGTCCTTCGGCAGGGAGTAGTTCACCCCCAGCTTCCAATCGTCATACGATGCATTGTCGTCGTTATCGAAGCTCCCGCTACTCCCGGTGAACTTCTGCTTGCCGTAATGGCCGATCACGGTCAGCCTCGTATTGGGGATAGGATAGGTAGCGGTGAGATCGAGGTAGTAGGTGCCATCGGCATTCTTCACGCCGAACACGTCGTCGGAGAGCGCGTAGGAAAGCTTGGCGGAGAGCCACTTCCAGGTGAGTGCACCGTACACTTCAAGTGTGTCGGCCTCCGTGAATCCGGGAGCGGCATCGCCCGGATACCAGTAATAGAGCAGACCCGCGTCGTAGCCGAATTCGGTCTTGCCGATGCTGCCCTTGAAACCGCCGTAGATGTCGAGCTCCAGGCTTCCGCCCGAGCTGTAGGCGCCGCTGTCGCGCAGCACGCTGACGTTCGATCCCCACGTGCCGGCGTAAAAGCCGCTCGCATGGCCGTAGTCCATGCCGCCCTGCAATGCCGGCTCCTCGTTGGTCTGCGTCAGGCCGCGGAAGATGTACTGGCTGAAGAGCCCGATGTTGCCGGTTAGCGTGTGGGGTGAAGCAGGCGGCTGCTGCGCCTGAGCGCCTCCCGAACTCAACGCAACGGCTGTGAAACCTGCGATGAGGCATTTCCTGAACATGGATGACCCTTTCATTGTTGACGGAGCAAAATAATGCGAACGTCGGATCAGCACGGATCGTGCCAGTCCGAAATCCCCTTCAAAACAAGATGCTATGAAATCATCAGGATTGCGACGAAACGTTTGCGCACTACGATGGTGCGCGCACAATTTGACTTCGCACCAAGACGGAGCGTTCAGTAGAATCGGAACAACCATGGCCGGCACGAAGCTGTTCGAGGAAATCGACCGCAGGATGAGGGAAATCCTCGCGCGCAGTCCGGCCGCGGACCTCGAGAAGAACCTGCGCGCGTTGATTGCGTCGGCGTTCAGCCGCCTCGACCTGGTGACGCGCGAGGAGTTCGACGTGCAGCGCGAGGTGCTCGCGCGCACGCGCGCGAAGCTCCAGGAACTGGAAGAGAAGCTGGCGGAGCTCGAAGGCAAGGCAGAAGGCAGAAGGCGGAAGGCGGAATAAGCTGTGCTTTAACAGCGCCTTCCATTCATCCTTCCCCCTTCATCCTTATCTTTTTTCCTGCGTCGTCCGATTCCCGGTCTCGCCCGTTAAGCCCCCAGGGACTTGCCGAGGGGGTGGGGTCGATGTCGCTCGCCGTCGTATACAGCCGCGCGCTGGCGGGGATGGACGCGCCGCTGGTGACCGTCGAGGTGCACCTTGCCAACGGCCTGCCGAATTTCACCCTCGTCGGCCTCCCGGAGGCGGAGGTGCGGGAGGCGAGGGACCGCGTGCGTGCGGCATTGCAGAACGCGCGCTTCGAATTCCCGGCGCGGCGCGTTACCGTCAATCTCGCGCCCGCCGATCTGCCCAAGGAATCGGGCCGCTTCGATCTTCCGATCGCGCTCGGCATCCTGGTCGCTTCCGGGCTGCTGCCGGCCGCGCCGCTTGCGGGCTGTGAGTTTGCGGGGGAGCTCGCTTTGACGGGAGAGCTGCGCCCGGTCCGCGGCGCGCTGGCGATGGCGCTTGCGGCCGCGCGTGACCGCCGCGCGTTCGTGCTGCCGGAACCCAACGCGCGCGAGGCGGCGCTGGTCGAGGAAGCGGTGGTCTATCCGGCGCGTTCCCTGCTCGACGTGTGCGCCCACCTGACGGGACGCGCGCCGCTGGCGCGCTGCTCCGAGCGGCCCCGGGTGAATGGCCGGCGCCACCCCGACCTGCGCGACGTGAAAGGCCAGCTGCACGCCAAGCGCGCGCTCGAGATCGCGGCGGCGGGCGGGCATAGCCTGATCATGGTCGGGCCCCCGGGAACCGGCAAGTCCATGCTGGCCAAGCGGCTGCCGGGAATCCTGCCGCCCATGACGCGCGCGGAAGCGCTCGCCACCGCGGCGATGCAGTCGCTTGGCAACATGGGCTTCGATAACGCGAACTGGGGCGTGCGACCGTTCCGCGCTCCCCACCATACCGCTTCCGCAGTGGCTCTGGTCGGCGGCGGCAGCCAACCGCGGCCGGGGGAGATCTCGATGGCGCAGCACGGCGTCCTGTTCCTCGACGAGCTGCCGGAATTCGATCGCAGCGTGCTGGAAGTGCTGCGCGAGCCGCTCGAGTCGGGCCGCGTCAGCGTTGCGCGCGCCGCGCGCCAGGCGGAATTCCCCGCCGAGTTCCAGCTGGTGGCGGCGATGAACCCGTGCCCGTGCGGCTACCTGGGTCACCCGAGCGGGCGCTGCCGCTGCACGCCGGACCAGGTGGCGCGCTACCGGCGCAGGATTTCGGGCCCGCTGCTTGACCGCATCGACCTGCAGATCGAGGTCCCCGATGTGCCGCAGGAAGACCTTGCGGGCGGCGGGCGGGGCGAGTCCTCGGACGCGATCCGCGAGCGGGTCGCCGCCGCGCGCGGCCGGCAGCTCGAGCGCCAGGGCCGGCCCAACGCGGTGCTGCCAACGGGCGAGGTCGAGCGCTTTTGCGCGCCGGACGCGCAGGGCGCAAAGTTGCTCGAGCAGGCGGTCAGCCGGCTGGGATTTTCCGCGCGCGCCTACCACCGGGTACTCAAGGTCGCGCGCACCATCGCGGATTTGGCCCAGGCGCGGGAGCTTGCCGCCGTCCACGTCGCGGAAGCCATTCAATACCGCCGTTTCGATCGCTCCCGCGACTCTTGACCCCCGTTCGCGCGGCGGATAGTGTCAACCGAGCAGAACGATTCGGCGATCCATGTACGCCAAGGAGGTGCCATGCCATTCTTCAAGCTGAAGGAAATGCCGGAGTCCCTCGTGGCCCCGGGATATTCCGCCGCGTACGGGCCGACTATTACCGGCAAGGAGCTGGAGCTCGGTTACTACGCCGAGCCCAAGGGCTCCGGCGCCAGGCCGCACCATCATCCGAGCGAACAGATCATCATGGTCCTCGCGGGACGGCTGCGGATGCGGATCGGCGAGGAGACCCGGGACATCGGGCCAGGCGAGGTGGCCCTGATCCTGGGTGATCAGGAGCACGAGCAGGAGGCGCTCGAAGACGGCACCCGCTTCGTGAGCTTCAAGACCGCGGCTGGCGCGCAACCCTTCGGTAGCTGATAGCGCGATTTGGGATACATCGGCGTCGAGGCGCGGGACATGATCAAGCCCTACCGCCGCATGTTCCTGCGCGCCAACCTCAACGAGGTGAAGTGAGGGGGAAGGTCTCAGCGCCGCTGCTCGCGGTAACGCTCGCCGGGCTCGTGATGCTGGGCCCGTTCTCGGTCGACACCTACCTGCCGTCGTTCCCGGCGATCCAGCGCGAGTTCGCCGTGACGCCGCTGGAAGTGCAGCAGACGCTCACGGCCTATCTCATCGCGTTCGCCGTGATGACGCTGTTCCACGGCGCGCTGTCGGACTCGTTTGGACGGCGCCCGGTGATACTCGCCTGCCTCGCGATCCACGTGCTCGGCTCGATCGGCTGCACCTTCGCCCAGAGCTTTCCGCAACTGCTGTTCTTTCGCGGCGCGCAGGGCTTCTCGGCGGGCGTCGGATGGGTGGTGGGCCGCGCCATCGTCCGCGAGAGTTTTCCCGGCCACGACGCGCAGCGTCTGCTCTCGCTCATCACCATGATCTTCGGGCTCGCCCCCGCGCTCGCTCCGATCATCGGCGGCTGGTTGCAGGGCGCCTTCGGCTGGCGCGCGGTATTCGCGTTTCTGACGCTGTTCGGGGCGCTGCAGCTGGCGGTGTGCGCGCGGGCGTTGCCGGAGACGCACCCGCCGGAGAAGCGCCAGCCGTTTGCTCCGGCACCGCTCATCAGAATCTACCTCACGCTCGCGAGCAGCCCGCGGCTGCGGCTGCTGTGCCTCGCGGTCGCGTTGAATTTTTGCGCGTTCTTTCTCTACGTTGCCGCGGCGCCGGCCGTCATCTACGGCCTGCTCGGGCTGACCGAGCTCCATTTCCCGGTGTTGTTCGTGCCGGGTGTGCTCGGCGTCATGCTCGGCGCGTTCCTGTCCCACCGGATGGCGGGCCGCGCCTCGCGCCAGCGCACGGTGCAAACCGGCTATCTCATCATGTTCGGCGCGACGGCTTTCAACGTCGGCTACCATGCGCTGTATCCGGCGGCGCTGCCGTGGACCGTGCTGCCGTTTGCGGCCTACGCAGTCGGCATGGCGCTCGCGGCGCCGAGCGTGCAGCTCCTGGTGCTCGACCTCTTTCCCGAGAACAGCGGCACCGCGTCCTCCATGCAGGGCTTCACGCACGCGCTCTTCACCGCGTTCACTGCGGCGCTCATCGCGCCGCTCCTATCCGGCAGCGGGCTGACGCTGGCGCTTGGCGCGCTCGGGTTGCTCACGCTGGGTTGCTTATGCTGGATCGGCTTCCGGCGGCTTTCCTGAGGGAGCCCGCTTCTAGCACTGTTCCCAGGGCAGCCCTTCGTAGCGCCAGCCGGTCTTGGAGCCGCGGTGGTGCTGCTCATCGAGCTCACCCTCGAAGCCGTGCAGCACGTTCCACACCTGCGTGAATCCGGCTTCCTCGAGCGCGCGGCCGGCGTCGAGCGAGCGGTTGCCGCTGCGGCAGATGAGGACGATCGGGCGGTCGACGCTCGCCGCCTTCTTCACGTGCGCGACGAAATTCGGGTTCACTTCCCAGTTCGGGCCGTCGTTCCACGGCACGAGGATCGCGCCCGCCGGGTGCCCCACGAACAGGTACTCCATCTCGCTGCGGCAATCGATGAAGATCGAGTTCGGGTTCTTCTTCAGGAACTCGTAAGCCTCTCTCGGCTCGAAATGCTTCATTTCCGTTTTCCACGTCTCGCGCTGGGACCGGAATTATAGTCGCAACCCGCTGCCGCCGGCCACTTGGCGTAAAATTACCGCCTTTTGCATCAGGGTCTTACGCCACTTAATCCAGCGCTTATGGCTCACCGCATCGCACAGCTCGAAGCTCTGTTGAGGGATCGCATTCTGATCCTCGACGGCGCCCTCGGCACCATGATTCAGGGCTACCGGCTGTCGGAGGCGGACTACCGCGGCGAGCGCTTCGCCGATCACCCGCAGGACCTCAAGGGCAACAACGATCTGCTGGTCCTGACGCAGCCCGGCGTGATCCGGACGATTCACTCGGAGTACCTCGCGGCCGGTGCCGACGTGATCGAGACCAACACCTTCAACTCGACCGCGGTCGCGCAGGCGGATTACCGCCTGCAACACGTAGTCCACGAGCTCAACGTCGAAGCGGCAAGGCTCGCGCGCGCGGCGGCCGACGCGTTCACTGCGAAAGATCCATCGCGGCCGCGCTTCGTCGCCGGCGCACTCGGGCCCACCAACCGCACCGCCTCGATCTCGCCGGATGTCAACGATCCGGGCTTCCGCAACATCAGTTTCGACGAGCTCAAGGACGCGTACGCTGAGGCGGTGCGCGGCCTGGTCGAAGGGGGCGTGGATCTTCTCCTGCTCGAGACGATATTCGACACGCTCAACGCGAAAGCCGCGATCTTCGCCATCGAGGAGATTTTCGAGCAGATGGGAGCGCGTCTGCCCGTGATCATCTCCGGCACGATCACCGACGCCTCCGGCCGCACGCTCTCGGGGCAGACGCCGGAAGCGTTCTGGAACTCGGTGCGGCACGCGCGCCCGCTGGCGGTGGGGCTGAACTGCGCGCTCGGCGCGAAGTTGATGCGCCCCTATATCGAGGAGATCTCGAAGATCGCCGACATCTACGTCAGCGCCTATCCCAACGCGGGGCTGCCCAACCCACTCGCGCCGACCGGCTACGACGAGACGCCGGAGCAGACCGCCGCCTACCTGCTCGACTTCGCGAAGAGCGGCTTCGTCAACATCGCCGGCGGCTGCTGCGGCACGACGCCCGCGCACATCCGGGCGATCGGGGATGCGCTCGCCGGGGTGCCCGCGCGCAAGCTGCCGGTGATCGAGCGCAAGACGCGTCTCGCGGGCCTGGAGCCGCTCAACATCGGCGACGACGCTCTCTTCGTCAACATCGGCGAGCGCACCAATGTCACCGGCTCGCGCGCGTTCGCGCGCCTCGTCCTCGCCGGCAACTACCAGGAAGCGCTGTCCGTCGCGCGCCAGCAGGTCGAGAACGGCGCGCAGATGATCGACGTCAACATGGACGAGGCGATGCTGGACTCGAAGCAGGCGATGACGACGTTCCTGAGCCTCGTCGCCTCCGAGCCGGACATCTCGCGCGTGCCGGTGATGATCGACTCCTCGAAGTGGGAGGTGATCGAGGCGGGGTTGAAGTGCGTGCAGGGCAAGTGCGTGGTGAACTCGATCAGCCTGAAGGAGGGCAGGGACGAGTTCGTGAAGCATGCGAAGCTCGCGCGGCGCTACGGCGCGGCCGTGGTGGTGATGGCGTTCGACGAGAACGGGCAGGCGGACACGCTCGAGCGCCGCGTCGCGATCGCCAAGCGCACCTACCATATCCTGGTGGACGAGCTCGGCTTCCCTCCGGAGGACGTGATCGTCGACCCCAACATCTTCGCCATCGCGACCGGGATCGAGGAGCACGCGAACTACGGAAAGGACTATATCGAGGCGACCCGCGTCATCCGGCAGACGCTGCCCTACGTGAAGATATCCGGGGGGCTCTCCAACATCTCGTTCTCGTTCCGGGGCAACGACCCGGTGCGCGAGGCGATCCACACCGCGTTTCTCTACCACGCGATCCGCGCCGGCATGACCATGGGCATCGTCAACGCCGGCCAGCTCGGCGTCTACGAGGAAATCCCGAAGGACCTGCTCGAGCACGTGGAGGACATCATCTTCAATCGCCGCCCGGACGCGGCGGAGCGCATGGTGGCGTTTGCGGAAACCGTGAAGGGAAGCGCGCGGCGCGACACCGAGGATCTCGAGTGGCGCAAGAAGACCGTGGAGGAGCGGCTCAAGCACGCGCTGGTGCAGGGCATCAACAACTGGATCGTGGAGGATACCGAGGAGGCGCGCGTACAGTACGGGCGCCCGATCCGCGTGATCGAAGGCCCGCTCATGGACGGCATGAACGTGGTGGGCGATCTCTTTGGCGCCGGCAAGATGTTTCTGCCGCAGGTGGTGAAGAGCGCGCGCGTGATGAAGCAGGCGGTGGGCCACCTCGAACCGTTCCTGCAGCAGGAGAAGGCCCAGCTCGGCGACGCGCGGCCGAAGGGCAAGATGGTGGTCGCGACCGTGAAGGGCGACGTGCACGACATCGGCAAGAACATCGTCGCGGTGGTGCTCCAGTGCAACAACTACGAGGTGATCAACCTCGGCGTCATGGTGCCGGCGCAGAAGATCCTCAAGGTCGCGCGCGAGGAGAAATGCGACATCGTAGGGCTCTCCGGCCTCATCACGCCCTCGCTCGAGGAGATGGCGCACGTCGCGCGCGAGATGGAGCGGGAAGGGTTCGAGGTGCCGCTTTTGATCGGCGGCGCGACGACATCGCGCACCCACACCGCGGTCAAGATCGCGCCTCATTATCACGGGCCGGTGATCTGGGTGGCCGACGCCTCGCGCAGCGTCGGCGTATGCAGCAATCTGCTCTCGGACGAAGCACGCGCGGGCTATGTCGCGGAGGTGAAGGGCGAATACGAGCGCGTGCGCCGGCAGCACGAGGGGAAGAAGGGACTGGAGCTCGTGCCGCTCTCGCAGGCGCGCGCCAACGCCTTGAAAACCGACTGGACGGAGTACATGCCGCCGCGACCCGAGGTGATCGGCACGCGCCTGCTCAAGAACTACGACCTCGCGGAGATCGCCGAGCACATCGATTGGGGTCCTTTTTTCCAGGCATGGGAGCTCTCGGGTCCGTACCCGGCGATACTCGATGATGCCGTCGTGGGCAAGGCCGCGCGCGCGGTCTTCGACGAGGGGCGCGCCATGCTGAAGAAGATCATCGCGGGGCGGTGGCTTACCGCGAGCGCCGTGTTCGGCATCTTCCCGGCGGCGTCGGTCGACGCCGAGGACATCGAGATCTATGCGGACGAGAAGCGCGCCCGGACGTTGATGACGTGGCACAACCTGCGCCAGCAGAGCGTGAAGCCGACTGGCCGCGCAAATCTCTGCCTCGCTGACTTCGTCGCGCCCAAGGGCTCGGGCGTGGCCGATTACATAGGCGCATTCGCCGTCACCGCCGGCATCGGCATCGAGAAAAAGCTTGCGGAATTCGAGAAGAAGCGCGACGACTACAGCGCCATCATGCTGAAGGCGCTTGCCGACCGCCTGGCGGAAGCGTTCACGGAACTGCTGCACAAGCGCGTGCGCCGCGAATTCTGGGGCTACGCCGGCGACGAGCGCCTCGATAATGCCGCACTCATCGCGGAGAAGTACCGCGGCATCCGTCCTGCGCCGGGCTATCCGGCTTGCCCGGACCATACCGAAAAGGGGCCGCTGTTCGAGCTGCTCAAGGCCGAGCGCATCGGCATGCGGCTGACCGAGTCCTACGCGATGCACCCCGCGGCAGCGGTGAGCGGCTTCTACCTGTCCCATCCCCAGTCGCAGTACTTCGCGGTCGGCAAAGTGGGGCGCGACCAGCTCGAGGACTACGCGCGGCGCAAGGGCATGCCGGTCGGTGAGGCCGAGCGCTGGCTCGCGCCCAACCTGGGCTACGAGCCGGGAAAGCCGTGACGCGGTGGCACCCCGCCTCGCCGTCGCGTCAATCGTCCTCGCCGAGTTTCTCGGCGGCTCGCTCTGGTTCAGCGCCAACGCCGCCGCGGACGACCTGGAGCGCGCGTGGGGGCTGCATGCCGCCGGCATCGGCGCGCTGACGAGCGCGGTGCAGCTCGGCTTCATCAGCGGCACGCTGCTCTTCGCGCTCTCGGGCCTCGCGGACCGCTATCCCGCAAGCCGCATCTTTGCCGTGTGCGCCGTCGTGGGAGCGTTCTCCAATGCGGGCTTCGCGCTGCTCGCGCAGGGTCTCGCGGACGCCTGCGTCTGGCGCTTTGCGACCGGTGTAGCGCTTGCCGGGATCTACCCGGTCGGCATGAAACTCGTGGTGAGCTGGGCGCCGGAGAGCGCGGGCGAGGCGCTCGGATGGCTCGTCGGCATGCTGACGCTCGGCACGGCATTCCCGCACGCCGTGCGCGCCGCCGGGGGAGGATGGCCGTGGAGCCTGGTGGTGCTCAGCTCCTCGGCGCTCGCGCTGATTGCGGCCGCGATGGTGCTTCGACTCGGTGACGGGCCCCATCTCAAGGCGGCCGGCGGCGGCCACCGGCGTTGGGGCGGGGTGATGAGAGCCTTCCGCGTCGCGCCTTTCCGCGCGTCCGCGTTCGGCTACTTCGGCCACATGTGGGAGCTCTACGCGTTCTGGACGCTGGTTCCGTTCCTCGTTGCGCTGGTGCTCGCGCGGGGCGGGCAGGCGACGCCGGCGGCGGTGTCGGCTTGGTCGTTCGCCGTGATCGGAGCGGCAGGCGTGCTCGGCTGCGTGCTCGGCGGACGCTTGAGCCGGAGCCTGGGCGGCGCACGTGTCGCGGCGATCGCGCTCGTGGGATCGGGGGCGATGTGCCTCGTGTTTCCGCTGGCGCAGGACGCGCCCACCGGCGCGCTCCTTGCAGCGCTGCTCTTCTGGGGGGTCATGGTCATCGCCGACTCGCCGCAGTTCTCCGCGCTCTCGGCGCGCGCCTGCCCGCCGGAGCTCGTCGGCAGCGCGCTCGCGATCCAGAACAGCATCGGGTTCTTCATCACCGTCGTGGCGATCTCGGTCGCGACCGCGTCCTGGGCATCGCTCGGCGCGTACGTGGCTTGGTTGCTGCTGCCCGGGCCCGTGCTGGGGCTAATCGGCATCGCGCCCCTCGTGCGGCTACGCGGCGCGCCCGCCGGCCTGCGCTGATGCCGCCGCAGACCGAACGCTATCTCGCCCTCGCGCGGCTGGGGCGCAACGCCTGGTGGCGCTACGCGCTCGGCGCCGCCACCATCGCTTTTTTCTGGCTGGTGCTGGGCTACGTGCCCTATCTGCTGCTCGTGGGCGCCGGCCTGAGCGGCCAGCTTTTCGAGTATCTGGCGGTCAATTTCTCGATCTTCATGATGCTCGCGGGCCTCGTGCTGACGGTGAAGGTGATACACCGCCGGCCGCTGCTGAGCCTCATAACCCCAAAAGCGCGTGTCGACTGGCTGCGCGTTGCGCGCGGCGCGCTGGTGTGGGCGGTCATCGCGGCGGTGATCGTGGCGATCGAGCACGCGCTGTTCCCTGACCGCTACTTCCTGAGCTTCGACGCGGAGCGGTTCTTCTTATATCTCGTCCTGGTGCTGGTGCTGACGCCGATCCAGGCCGGGACGGAAGAGCTCGTGTTCCGCGCCTACGCCATGCAGGGGCTCGCGCTCCTCACGCGCCGGCCCGCGCTGGTGGCAGTCGCGAGCAGCCTGCTATTCACCGTGCCGCACCTGCTCAATCCCGAGGTGTACGAGCACGGCGTGCTCATCATGGCTGCCAACTACTTCGCGATCGGCATGTTGCTCGCGACCATCACTCTGCGCGACGGCCGGCTCGAGCTCGCCATCGGGCTGCACGCCATGAATAACGTGTTTCTCGCGCTCGTCGCCAATTATGAAGGCTCGGCGCTGACCACCGAGTCCATTTTCACCGCCCTCGAGCTGGACCCGGTGTACACGCTGATCACCCTCGTCATCGGTGCGCTCGTTTTCCACCGCTGGATTTTCAGGCGCGCGCCGGAAGTTAGGGAGAAGGGGGAGGGTTAGGAACCCATTTCCCCGCCGTCGGCCTTGGTGATCGCCATCACCGACGGGCGCGGCGGCACGATCTCGATGATGTGGCCGTGACGGTTCGGGCCGCGCGGATACGCGCCGGTGTGTAGGGACGCGCCGACTCCCGGGGCCGATAGCGCCAATCCGATAGAATCGGTACCCGACCCTCACCCCCGTTATGCACCTTCACATTCTCGGCATCTGCGGCACGTTCATGGGCGGCCTCGCGCTCCTCGCGCGCGCGGCGGGCCACCGCGTCACCGGGTGCGACGCCAACGTCTATCCGCCGATGAGCACGCAGCTCGCCGCGCAGGGGATCGAACTGACGGAAGGCTGGAACTCCGATCAGGCCGCTCTCAAGCCCGATGTTTTCGTCATCGGCAATGTCGTGACGCGCGGCAACCCCCTGATGGAGGAGATCCTCGACCGGGGACTGCCCTACGTTTCCGGCCCGCAGTGGCTGAGGGAGAACGTCCTCGCCGGGAAGTGGGTGATTGCGGTGGCCGGGACGCACGGCAAGACCACGGCCGCTTCCATGCTGGTGTGGATATTGGAACAGGCCGGGCTTGAGCCCGGCTTTCTCATCGGCGGCGTGCCGGCGAATTTCGGGGTTTCCGCGCGGCTTTCCACCCCCACCCTAACCCTCCCCCATCAAGGGGGAGGGAAAAAAAGCTCCTTCCCCTCTGGCGGGGGAAGGTCGGGATGGGGGGGTGATCCGTCGCCATTCTTCGTCGTCGAGGCCGACGAGTACGACACCGCGTTCTTCGACAAGCGCTCCAAGTTCGTGCACTACCCGGCGCGCACCGCGGTGTTGAACAACCTCGAGTTCGACCACGCCGATATCTTTCCGGACCTGGCGGCGATCGAGACGCAGTTCCACCATTTCGTGCGCACGCTGCCGGCGAACGGGCTGATCGTTGCCAATGGCGCGGACGCGGCGCTCGCGCGCGTGCTCGCGCGCGGTTGCTACACGCCGGTGGAGCGCTTCGCCGTGACGGACGGCTGGGCTGCGACCGCAATCGGGCCCGACGCGTTCGACGTGCTGTGGCGCGGAGTGAAGCAGGGCCGCGTGCAGTGGGCGCTGCAGGGGGCGCACAACCAGGGGAATGCGCTTTCCGCGATCGCCGCCGCACGGCACTGCGGCGTCGCGCCGGCGCAGGCGATCAGCGCGCTCCGCGCCTTCGAAGGCGTCAAGCGGCGCATGGAGGTGCGCGGGGTGGCGGGCGGCGTCACCCTCTACGACGATTTTGCGCATCACCCGACGGCGATCGCGGCGACGCTGGACGGATTGCGCGCGAAAGTGAACAGCTCCCGAATCCTGGCGGTGCTCGAGCCGCGCTCCAATACGATGAAGGCGGGCGTCATGAAGGACCGGCTCGCGGCGAGCCTCACCGGCGCGGACCGCGTCTACTGCTTCAGCGCGGGCCTCCAATGGGACGCGGCCGCGGTGCTGGCGCCGCTCGGCGCGAAGGCCGAAGCCTACGCCGATTTCGAGCGCCTGCTTGCGGCCATCGCGGGGGCGGCGCAACCCGGCGATCATATCGTCATCATGAGCAACGGCGGATTCAACGGCATCCACGAGAAGCTCCTCGCTCGCCTCGCCAGCAAATGAACGAAACCGTCGTAAACGACAAGCTCGGTGCATTCTGCCGCCATACCCACGCCGAGATGAAGGGCGTGCCGGGCGGTCCGCTCGCCGGCCTGACGTTCGGGGTCAAGGACATCTACGACATCGCCGGCCACAAAAGCGGCTTCGGCAGCCCCGACTGGCTGCGCACGCACGACGCCGCGAAGCGCACCGCGCCGGTGGTGCAGCGCCTGCTCGATGCCGGCGCAGATATGGTGGGCAAGACCCATACCGACGAAATTACCTGGAGCTTGAACGGCGAAAACGCCCATTACGGCACGCCGGTCAACGTCAATGCGCCGGGACGCATTCCCGGCGGCTCCTCGAGCGGCTCGGCGGCGGCAGTGGCGGGCGGCCTGTGCGATTTTGCGCTGGGAAGCGATACCGGGGGATCGGTGCGCGCGCCGGCGAGCTTTTGCGGGATCTTCGGCATACGGCCCACGCACGGGAGAGCGTCGCTCGAGGGCGCGTGTCCGCTCGCGCCAAGCTTCGACACCTGCGGCTGGTTCGCGCGCAGCGCCGAGCTGCTCGAGCGCGTCGGCCGTGTGCTGCTCGGCGGCGGGAGACCGGGTGAGCCGCGCCGCCTGTTGCTGGCACAGGACGCGTTTGCGCTGGCGGGGGATGCGATTGCGCGGGCGCTCGAGCCGGCCGTCGAACGCGTAAGCGCAACGCTCGGCAAGCCCGAGCGCGTGACCGTCGCCGCCGACGGGTTGCCGCAGTGGTTCCAGATTTTCCGCGTGCTGCAAAGCGCGGAGGCGTGGGCGCAGCACGGCGAGTGGGTGACGCGCGTCAAGCCCGATCTCGGGCCCGGGATCCGGCAGCGCGTCCAGTGGGCCGCGGACCTCGACCCCGCTCTCGTCGGTCCGGCCAGGAAGCGCCGCGAGGAAATAGCGGGCCACATGGAGCGCCTGCTTGCGGGCGGCGCGGTGCTGGTGCTGCCGACCGTGCCGGGCATCGCGCCCATCCGGAATGCGGCACCCGCCGACACCGAGGATTTTCGCGCTCGCGCGCTTGCCCTTTTGTGCCCGGCCGGGCTCGCGCGGCTGCCGCAGGTGTCGCTGCCGCTGGCGCAGCTCGACGACTGCCCACTCGGGCTCTCGCTCATCGCCGCGCG
>DASWHI010000075.1:0-2944 GCA_036398235.1 Burkholderiales bacterium | reverse complement strand
GAGGAGCTGCGGATCTGGACCGAGCTCGGCAACATTAAGAAGCAGAATGCGTGATGGGAGACTTCAGATGCGCTTCGCGAGCTCGGCGGCCTTGCCGACATACGTCGCCGGCGTCAGCGCGAGCAGGCGCTGCTTCTCCGCATCCGGAATCGCGAGGCCCTTGATGAAGGCGTGCAGCGCATCGCGCGTGATGCCGTCCTTGCCGCGCGTCAACGCCTTCAGCTTCTCGTAGGCATCTGCGATGCCGTGGCGCCGCATCACCGTCTGGATCGGCTCGGCGAGCACCTCCCAGTTGGCGTCAAGCTCGGCGGCCATGCGCTCGCGGTCGGCTTCGAGCTTGTCGAGGCCCTTGAGGCACGAGTCGTAGCCGAGCAGCGTGTGGCCCAGCGCCACTCCCATGTTGCGCAGCACGGTGGAATCGGTGAGATCGCGCTGCCAGCGCGACACCGGCAGTTTCTCGCTCATGTGCCGCAGCAGCGCGTTGGCGACGCCGAGGTTGCCCTCCGAGTTCTCGAAATCGATCGGGTTTACCTTGTGCGGCATGGTGGAAGAGCCGACCTCGTCCGGCTTCGCCTTCTGCCGGAAGTAGCCGAGCGCAACGTAGCCCCAGATGTCGCGGTCGAGATCGATGAGGATGGTGTTGGCGCGCGCGAACGCATCGAACAGCTCGGCGATCGAGTCGTGGGGCTCGATCTGGGTGGTGTAGGCGTTGAACTCAAGGCCCAGGCGCTCGACCAGCGAGCGCGCGATCCTTTCCCAGTCGACGCCGGGATAGGCGGCGACATGCGCATTGTAGTTGCCGACCGCGCCGTTGAACTTGCCAGCGAGCTTTACCGTCGCGATGCGCTCGCGCGCCCGCAGCAGGCGGTGGGCGACGTTGACGAGCTCCTTGCCCATGGTGGTCGGGCTCGCCGGCTGGCCGTGGGTGCGCGCGAGCATCGCGCAGTCAGCCAGGTCGGATGCAAGCTTGGCAAGCTTTTCGACGACCTTGTCGAGCGCCGGCAGCATGATCTCGGCGCGGGCGCGCTTCAGCATCAGCGCGTGCGCGAGATTGTTGATGTCCTCCGAGGTGCACGCGAAGTGGAGGAATTCCGCGACCCTCATGACTTCCCGGTTGCCTGCGAGCTTCTCGCGCAGGAAGTACTCGACCGCCTTGACGTCGTGGTTGATGCGAGCTTCGGTCGCTTTCACCGACTCGCCGTCGGCCTCCGAGAACTTCGCGGCGGCTTCGTCGAGCTGGGCGAGGGTGGGCGGGGAGAACGGCGGCACTTCGCGGATCGAAGGCTCGGCGGCGAGCGCCTTCAGCCATTCGATCTCGATCCTCACCCGCAGCCGCACGAGCGCGAGCTCGCTGAAGGTGTCGCGCAGCGCAGCGACTCTGTTGTGATACCGGCCGTCGAGAGGGGATAATGCGGTGAGGGGAGTCAATGCCATCGCTACGCTATTTTACCAAAAGCGCGGCGTCCCCAGCCGCCATCGGGAGACGAAAATCATGACGGAAGCATCGCGGGGGCTGGCGGAATTCGCCGTCGGCCTCACCTGGGACCGGATCCCGCCGGAGGTGATCGAGCGCGCGAAGGACTGCATCATCGACACCGTCGGCGCCTGCGTCTACGGCTCGCAGCTGCCCTGGAGCCGGACCGTGGTCGAATATGCCAGCCGCAACAGCGCGCCGGGCGAGTGCAGCGTGTTCGGGACACCGGTCACGGTGCGCGCGCCATTCGCCTGCCTGTGCAACGGCGCCGCGGCCCATGCGTTCGAGCTGGACGCCCTGGTCGAGCCGAGCGTCGGCATCCATCCGAGCGCGGCGCTCGCCGTGCCCGGCCTTGCTCCCGCCCAGGGCCGCAAGCTGAGCGGCAAGGCCCTGCTGTCTGCTTACGTCGCGGGATTCGAGGTGCTCTACCGCATCGGGCACGCGGCGAACCACTCGATCGAGAAAGTCGGCTTCCATTCGCCGGGCGTCGTGGGCGTGTTCGGCACCGCCGCGGTGGTGGGGAGGCTCTTCGATCTGGACGCCGCGCGGATGGCGAACGCTTTCGGCATCGCCGGCTCCCTCAGCTCGGGCCTGATGGAATTCTCGATGACGGGCGGCATGGTGAAGCGCCTTCATCTCGGCCGCGCGGCGGAAGGCGGCTTCATGGCCGCGGTGCTGGCGCGCGACGGCTACACCGGTCCCACCGGAGTGCTGGACGGGAAATTCGGCATCCTCAACGTGTTCTGCCGCGACGCGCAGCCGGAACGGCTCACGAAGGACCTGGGCAAGGTATGGCACGTGATGAAGACCAAGATCAAGCGCTACGCCTGCCACTCCACCGCGCAGGTGCCGGTGACCCTCGCGCTGGACCTCAAGCAGAAGCACAAGCTTTCGGGAGACGACGTCGCGGGAATCGCCATCTCCGGCGGCGAGAAGGTGGTGACCCAGCACGCCATCAACGAGCCGCGGGACCTCACGATGATGCAATACAGCGTGCCCTTCAGCGTGGCCGTCGCGCTGCACAAGGATCCGCTCGATCCGCGGACGTTTTCCGAGGCGACCCTCAATGATCCGAAGATCCGCGCGCTCGCCAAGGGCGCGCAGGTCGAGCTGTTGAAGTCCGCGTCCGGCTACTCGTCGTCGGCGAGCCGCGTTATGCTCAAATTGAAAAACGGCCAGGCGCTCACCGCCGAGGGGCACGACTTCAAGGGCACGCCCACGATGCCGCTCACGCGCGCCGAGCTGCTCGAGAAATTCCTCACGTTGACGGCGCACCGCGACCGCGCGAAGGCGCTGCGGCTGTTCTCCCAGCTCGCCGAAGCGGAGAAGGTGACGGATTTCAGCACGCTCGACTTTGCGTTATGAGTCACTGCGCAAGGGCGCGCCAGGCGTCGTGGCGCACCCGCGCGATGATCTCGAAGTCTTTCCCCAGCGGTCGTACGACCGCAGCTTCGCCTTCCGCGAGATAGG
>DASWHI010000074.1:0-7305 GCA_036398235.1 Burkholderiales bacterium | reverse complement strand
TCGAGCGCGAGCTATCTCAACATCCCCGCCATCATCAGCGCGGCCGAGGTGACGGACGCCGAGGCGATCCACCCCGGCTGGGGTTTCCTCTCCGAGAGCGCCGACTTTGCCGAGCGCGTCGTGCAGAGCGGGTTCGTGTTCGTCGGCCCGCGCGCCGAGACCATCCGCCTGCTGGGCGACAAGGTGAACGCCAAGAACGCCATGAAGAAGGCGGGGCTGCCGGTAGTGCCGGGCGTGGATGAGCCGCTGCCGCAGGAGGCGAACGAGGTAGTGAGGATCGCGCGGTCGATCGGGTATCCGGTGATCATCAAGTCGGCGGGCGGCGGCGGGGGCCGCGGCATGCGCGTGGTGCACACGGAGGCGGCGCTGCTGACCGCGGTGCAGACCACGCGGGCGGAAGCGCAGGCGTCCTTCGGCAACGCGACGCTCTACCTGGAGAAGTACCTGGAGGATCCGCGCCACATCGAGTTCCAGGTGCTGGCCGACCGCTTCCGCAACGCGATCCACCTCGGGGAGCGCGACTGCTCGATGCAGCGGCGCCACCAGAAAGTGATCGAGGAGGCGCCTGCCCTGCACATCAGCACGCGCGCCCGCTTCCGCATCGCCGAGCGCTGCGCCGAGGCCTGCCACAAGCTCGGCTACGAGGGTGCGGCGACCTTCGAGTTCCTGTTCGAGCGCGGTGAATTCTATTTCATCGAGATCAACACACGGCTGCAGGTCGAGCACCCCGTGACCGAGATGATCACCGGCATCGACATCGTGCAGCAGCAGATCCGCATCGCGGCGGGCGAGAAGCTGCGCATCCGGCAGCGCGACGTGCAGTTCCGCGGGCACGCCATCGAGTGCCGCATCAACGCCGAGGACCCCTACCGCTTCACGCCCTCGCCGGGGCGCATCACGTCCTACCACATGCCCGGCGGGCCCGGCATCCGCGTGGATTCCCACGCCTACAACGGCTATTTCGTGCCCCCGAACTACGACTCGCTGGTCGGCAAGATCATTGCCTACGGCGATACCCGGGAGCAGGCGATCGCGCGCCTCAGCATCGCGCTCTCGGAGACCGTGATCGAGGGCATCAAGACCAATATCCCCCTGCACCAGGAGCTGCTGCGGGACGCCGCGTTCCTGAGCGGCGGCACCAGCATCCACTATCTCGAGCAGCGGCTCGCGAAGCTGGCCAGAGAGCAGTAGGCTGTATACAGTGAGAAGTAAGCACTAACTTCATCGCCCTGACGCCGGCAGCGGCGCGCTTTTTCCGCTCACCGCCTGCCGCTCACGGCCCACCCGTCCGATGTCGTGGCTTTCGGTCTCCTTCGAGGTGCCGGCCGAGCGGGTCGAAGCGCTCTCCGACGCGCTGCTCGAAGCCGGCGCGGTGAGCGTCGACATCGCCGATGCAGATGCCGGCACGGGGGCGGAGGAAGCGGTGTTCGCCGACGCGGCCCTCGCATCGCGACCGTGGAAGCACAGCGTTGTGAGCGCGCTCCTGGCGCGGGGCATGGACGCCGCGGCCGTGGTTGAAGCGGCCTGCGCGTGCGCCGGCGTCGCGGCGCCGGAGTGGCGCGTGCGCGAGGTCGCCGACGAGGACTGGGTGCGCGCCAGCCGGGAGCAGCTCGCCCCCGTGCGCATATCGCCGCGGCTGTGGATCGTTCCGAGCTGGCACCAGGCGCCTGACCCGGATGCCGTCGCGATCGTGCTCGACCCGGGCCTCGCGTTCGGCACCGGGCATCACCCGAGCACGCGCATGTGCCTGCGCTGGCTCGAGCGCGTGATCCGCGGGGGCGAGTCGGTGCTCGATTTCGGCTGCGGTTCCGGCATCCTCGCGATCGCCGCGATGAAGCTCGGGGCGGTGCGCGCGGACGGCGTGGACATCGATGAGCAGGCGCTGCTTGCGGCGCGCCGCAATGCTATGCACAATCGGGTGCAGGTAACCTTTCACGGCGCTGCCGACGCCCTGCGGCAGCCCGCCCGCATCGTGGTGGCCAACATTCTCGCTCATCCCCTCATCGTGCTCGCGCCGCTGCTCGCCCGGCTCACCGCGCAGGGCGGGCGGCTCGCGCTGGCGGGCCTGCTGGCGGCACAGGCGGCCGGGGTGCGCGCCGCCTACGCGCCGTGGTTCGATTTCGAAGCGCCCGAAGAGGACGAGGGCTGGGCGCTCGTGAGCGGCGTTTGCCGGTAAGTCCGTGGCGACCGGCATGATCACCCAGTGCCCGGCGTGCGGGACCCACTTCCGCGTCGCGCCGGAGCAGCTGCAGGTCCATCAGGGCCAGGTGCGCTGCGGCCGCTGCATGACGGTATTCGACGGCCTCAGGGCGCTCGCTGCGCTGTCGGAGACCGCGCCGGATGCGGCGGCGGGGAACGTGGGCGAAGCGGGCGCGTTCCGGCTCGAGCCGGTCGAGCCCGCGCAGACGGCGGCGCCGCAGGGGGCGCCGGCGCGCGCGCCCGAGGCGGAAGCGGCCGGAAAGGAATACGGGCCGGAGCCGGAACAGCTTTCCCTCGATGAGGAGCTGTTTGCCGATCCCGCCCAGATGCGGCGCGACCGGCTGTGGGCGGTGGGGGCCGCGCTGCTCGTGCTCGTGCTCGTTGGGCAAGCCGCCTATTTCTATCGCGCCGAGCTGGCCGTGAATTACCCCGCGCTCAAACCCTATCTCGTGAAGCTGTGCGACGTGATCCAATGCAAGGTGCTCCCGCCGCAACGCCCGCGGCTGATCGCGATCGAGGCCTCCGACCTGCAAGCGACCGACCCGAAGCGGCCAGGAGTGATCCAGCTCACCGCGACGCTGCGCAACCACGCCGGGCACGACCTCGGTTATCCCGCGCTCGACCTCGTGCTCACCAACACCAAGGAGCACACGCTGGCGCGGCGCGTCTTCCTGCCGAAGGAGTACCTGGAGCGCGGCAAGGACATCGCTTCGGGGCTGCCCGCCAACGCCGAGATCACCGTCCGGCTCGACCTCGATACCGGCGATTTGAGCCCCGCCGGCTTCCGCCTCGATCTCCTGCCCGCTCCGCCGCCCTGACCGCTAACCACGCAGCGCCGTGACGCTTTCCGGCATCCCGCGTTGAGCACGATCCAGGCTGCGCGCCGCTGCACGCCGCTCAACGCCGCCCATCGCGCGCTCGGCGCGAAGAGGGTCGATTTCGCGGGCTGGGACATGCCCCTGCACTACGGTTCCCAGGTCGAGGAGCATCACCGCGTGCGCCGCGACGCCGGCATGTTCGATGTCTCGCACATGCTGGCGGTCGACGTGAGCGGGGCGGCCGCCCGCGAATTCCTGCGCGTGCTGCTCGCCAACGACGTGGCGAGGCTCGCCCGGCCGGGCGCAGCGCTGTACTCCTGCATGCTCCGCGAAGACGGCGGCGTGCTCGACGATCTCATCGTCTATGACCTGGGCGGGGAAAGCTTCCGGCTCGTCGTCAATGCCGGCACCGCGGACCGGGACGTCGCATGGATCGACTCGCAGCGCGCCGCGCGCGCCCCGCAGGTCAGCCTCGTGCCGCGGCGCGATCTCGCGATCATTGCGGTGCAGGGTCCGCGGGCGCGGGAGAAGACCTGGGCTGCGCATCCGCCGCTGCGGAGCGCAACCGAAGGGCTTGCGCCGTTCCACGCGGTGGAGGCCGGCGGCATGTTTGTCTCCCGCACCGGCTATACCGGCGAGGACGGATTCGAGCTCATGCTGCCTGCCGCGCAGGCGGCCGCGTCCTGGCAGGCGCTCGCAGCCCAAGGCGTCGCCCCCGCCGGCCTCGGCGCCCGCGACACGCTGCGGCTCGAAGCCGGGATGTGCCTCTACGGCCATGACATGGACGAGACCGTCACTCCGCTCGAATCGGGCCTCGCATGGACGGTGGCGCGCGCGGGCGGGCGCGATTTCATCGGCGCGCGCGCGCTCGAAGCGCGGCCGGCGGCGCGGCAGCTCACCGGATTGATGCTGCTCGAGCGGGGCGTCATGCGCGATCATCAGAAGATCCGCTGCGGCGCCGGCACGGGGGGGATCACGAGCGGCGGCTATTCACCGACGCTCGAGCGCTCGATCGCGCTCGCGCGCCTGCCGCGCGCCGTCGCGGCGGGGGAGACTGTCGAGGTCGAGGTGCGCGACAATTGGCTGCGGGCGCGGGCGGTGAAACCGCCGTTCGTGCGCCACGGCAGAATCCTGATTCAGATCTGAGCCGCAGAGGACACCGAGAGCACGGAGAATTGGAGGGTAGATGACGACTCCCGCAAACCTGAAATACACCCCCTCCCATGAATGGGTGAGGACCGAGGCCGACGGAACGGTCGCGGTCGGCATCACCTTTCACGCCCAGGAGCAGTTGGGCGACATCGTGTTCTTCCAGGCTCCCGAAGCCGGGCGCAAGGTGAAGCAGGGCGAGGAGTGCGCCGTGATCGAGTCGGTGAAAGCCGCGGCCGACATCTACGCGCCGGTCTCCGGCGAGGTGATCGCCGCCAACCCCGAGGTGGCGGACAGCCCGGAGCGCGTGAACCGCGACCCGTACGCGGCGTGGCTCTTTCGCTTGAGGCCCTCGCATCCCGCCGAGCTGGCGGGTCTCCTCGACGCCGCGGCCTACGCGAAGCACGCCGAGTCCGAAAAGCGCTGAATGCCGTTCATCCCGCACACCGAGGACGATACCCGCGAGATGCTGGCGGCCATCGGCGTCGCCGCGATCGACGACCTGTTCGACGAGATTCCGCCCGGCCTGCGTGCCGACGCGCTCGCCGGCATGCCGCCGGCGCTCTCCGAGATGGAAATCACGCGGCTCATGCACGAGCGCGCCGCGCACGACGGCGCCTGGCTCAATTTCATCGGGGCCGGCGCCTACGAGCACCACATCCCGGCAGCGGTGTGGCAGATCGCCACGCGCGGGGAGTTCTATTCGGCGTATACCCCGTACCAGGCGGAAGCGAGCCAGGGCACGTTGCAGGTGCTCTACGAGTTCCAGTCCATGATGGCATCGCTCACCGCGCTCGACGTCTCCAACGCGAGCCTGTATGACGGAGCATCGGCGCTGGCGGAGGCGGTGCTGATGGCGGTGCGCGCGCACAAGTCGTCCCGGCGCGTGCTGATGCCGCGCACCGTGCACCCGTCGTGGCGCAAGGTGGCGCGGACCCTCGTGCGCAACCAGGGCATCGAGCTGCTCGAGATCCCCTTCGACCCCGGGACGGGCTCGACCACCCTGGAGGCCCTCGGCCGCTTCAAAGGCAGCGCGCCCGCCGCCGTGGTGATCCCGCAACCCAATTTCTTCGGCGTGCTGGAGCCGGTGGACGATCTCGCCGACTGGGCGCACGCGAACGGCGCGCTCGCGATTGCAGCCGTGAATCCGACCGCGCTCGCGCTCCTGAAACCGCCGGGCGAATGGGGCGCGCTCGGCGCGGATATCGCGGTGGGAGACGGCCAGCCGCTCGGCGCGCCGCTCGCGGGCGGGGGTCCGTATTTCGGCTTCATGACGTGCCGCAAGGACCTCGTGCGCCAGATGCCGGGGCGCATCGTCGGTGCGACCCGGGATCGCGACGGCAGGCGCGGCTACGTGCTGACGCTGCAGGCGCGCGAGCAGCATATCCGGCGCGCCAAGGCGACTTCCAATATCTGCACGAACCAGGGCCTGTTGGCGACAGCCGCGACGCTGTACCTGGCGCTGCTCGGACCGGCCGGGCTCGCCGGGGTCGCGCGCGCCTGCCACGCCAATACCCTCGCGCTCGCCGCCCGGCTCACCCGCATCCGCGGCGTCGCGCGCGCGTTCAGCGGGGCGATCTTCCACGAAGCGGTGCTCCGGCTGCCGGTTGCGGTCGCACCCGTGCTGAGGGCGCTGAGAGAGCACCGCATTCTGGGCGGCTGCGCCCTCGAGCAGGACTACCCCGAGCTCGGGCACGCGCTGCTCGTATGCGCGACGGAAACCAGGACCGGCGGCGACATCGCGCGCTATGGCGCGGAGCTGGAGCGCGTCATCGAGCAACCGCCGCGACCTGCCGCGGAGCCCAGGGGCTGATTCCATGCTGATATTCGAGCGGTCCCGGCCCGGTCGGCGCGGCGCAGTGCGAGCCCCAGTCCAGCCGGGCGACGCCGCTGGGATTCCGCAGAATCAATTGCGCGCGCGGCCGCCGCGCCTGCCGGAGGTCTCCGAGCTCGACGCGGTGCGCCACTACACGGGGCTCTCGCAGCGCAACTTCTCAATCGACACGCATTTCTATCCGCTCGGCTCCTGCACGATGAAGTACAACCCGCGCGCCTGCAACGCGCTCGCCATGCTGCCGCAATTCCTCGGGCGGCATCCCGACGCACCCCCGGAAACCGGGCAGGGGTTTCTCGCGTGCCTGTTCGAGCTGCAGGAGATGCTGAAGAGCGTGACCGGCATGGCGCAGGTAAGCCTCGCGCCGATGGCGGGGGCGCAAGGCGAGTTCGCGGGTGTGGCGATGATCCGCGCCTATCACGACTCGCGCGGGGACGCGGCGCGCGACGAGATCCTGGTGCCCGACGCCGCGCACGGCACCAATCCCGCCTCCGCCGTGATGTGCGGCTACCGGGTGCGCGAGATTCCCACCGACGCCGACGGCAACGTGGACGTGGCGGCGCTCGGACGCGCCGTCGGCCCGCGCACCGCGGGGCTCATGCTCACCAATCCCTCTACGCTGGGCGTGTTCGAGCGCCACATCGTCGAGCTCGGGAACATCGTGCACGGCGCGGGCGGCCTGCTCTATTACGACGGGGCGAATCTCAACGCCATTCTCGGCAGGGTGAAGCCCCGCGACATGGGCTTCGACGTGATCCACATCAACCTGCACAAGACGTTCTCCACGCCGCACGGCGGCGGCGGCCCCGGCGCGGGGCCGGTCGGCGTCAACGCCACGCTCGCGCCGTTCCTTCCGCTGCCGGTGATCGGGCGCTCGGCGGAGGGCTTGCGCCTGCTCGACGAACGCGATTGCCCGCTCGCGATCGGGCGGCTTGGCGCCCACCTCGGCAATGCGGGAGTGCTGCTGCGTGCCTACGTCTACATGCGCATGCTGGGCGCGGCGGGCATGCGGCGCGTCGCGGACTACTCCACGCTCAACGCCAACTATCTCATGGCCGAGCTCAGGCGCGCGGGCTTCCAGGTCGCGTTCCCGGGGCGGCGCGCGACCCATGAATTCGTCGTCACCCTGAAGGCGCTCCGGGATGAGACCGGCGTCACCACGATGGACGTCGCGAAGCGCCTGCTCGACAAGGGCTTCCACGCGCCGACCGCCTATTTCCCGCAGCTCGTTCCGGAGTGCCTCTTGATCGAGCCCACCGAGACCGAATCGAAGCAGACCCTCGATGCATTCGTCGCGGCGATGAA
>DASWHI010000073.1:0-19842 GCA_036398235.1 Burkholderiales bacterium | reverse complement strand
CCCGAGCTCGGCGAAGTTCTCGGTGCAGCGCTGGGAGTTCGACATCGGCTGGTTGTACATCCGCGTCTTCCAGGCGCTGGGTTTGGCGCGCGTCATCCGCGTCGCTCCGTCGCCGGCCAAAGTCGAGCCGCGAGTGCAGATCGATCTCGAGAACGTGCGTGCCGTGATCGTCAATCGCATGCATGTGCTGCGCGACTACACTCGCAGCGTCACGTTGCCGGTGTTCCGTGAAGAACTGCGTGTTGCCGGCGGCAAGCTGAGCAGTCGGGTCCGCAAGCTGCTGGTGCGTGAGCCGGTACTGCTGGATCAGCAAGCCAAGTCGCGGCTGAGCGAAGTGCTGGCGAACAACCAGACGCTCAAGACCGTGCACGAATTCCGCGAACGAATGGCGGTGATGTGGAGCGGTGCGAACATGAGCAATGAGAAGCTGGTTCAGCACCTGAGGGATTTGATCGCGCAGGCCGAAGCCAGCCGCATCCAGGTGCTGCAGGACTTCGCCAACACCCTGCGCAGCTACTCCATGCAGCCGGCGTAACCTCGGCCCAGAGTCTCCAGACGGGTTCTCGGGCCCGCCAACGAAAAACCCGCCGAAAGGCGGGTTTTTGCGATCTGATGCGAGCCCGCCGAAAGGCGGGCTTTTCTATTCTGAGGCAGCGCGCCCGTGGCGGGCTGCGCAAGCGAAGTTACTTGATCTTCGCTTCCTTGTAGGCCACGTGCTTACGGACCTTGGGGTCGAACTTGCGCACTTCCATCTTGTCCGGATGCAGGCGCTTGTTCTTGGTCGTGGTGTAGAAGTGGCCGGTGCCGGCGGTGGATTCGAGCTTGATCTTCTCGCGCATGGCGGGCTCCTCAGATTTCCTCGCCGCGCGCGCGCATCTCGGCGAGCACGGCCTCGATTCCCTTGCGGTCGATCGTGCGCAGCCCCGCCTGGGACACGCGCAAGCTCACCCAGCGGTTCTCGGCCTCGACCCAGAAGCGGCGGTATTGCAGGTTCGGCAGAAACCGCCGCCGCGTCTTGTTGTTGGCGTGGGACACGTTGTGCCCCAGCATCGGCTTCTTGCCGGTGACCTGGCAAATGCGTGACATGGAACGGCTCCGGGGATCTCGAAAGGCGCGGATTCTACAGTCTTTTCGCCGCCCGCTCAAGGCGGGAGCGGGTGGCTTTCATTACGCTCCATTGGCTCGGGCCTATCGTAGGACCAGCACCGGGATCTTGCTGTGGGTCAACACCTTCACCGTTTCACTGCCGAGCAGCACGGCATCGAGGCCCCTGCGCCCGTGCGAGGCCATCATGATCAGGTCACACTTGCGATTTTCGGCGTTGTTGATGATCTCCTCGTAGGGGTGGTCTCCCACGACGACCAGGCCGTCGCAATCGACGCCCTCCTTCTTCGCGCGCGTCACCAGTGCGGAAACCATCTTCTGGGCGATCTCCTTGGCTTCCTCTTCGTGCTCCGTTTCGATCTTGGCGTGCACCGACTTGGGCGTGGCCCACGGCTGGATGTGCAGGTGGAAGTGGGATACCACGTGGATCGCGCTCACTTTCGCCCCGGTGGATTTGGCAAAGGCGATGCATTCCTGCTCCGCCTTGCGGGACAGCTCGGAGCCGTCAACGGCCAGCATGATGTGCTTGTAGTACATGGCGCACCCCTCCGTGATGTGAGGTGAAGCAGCAATAGCGTGCGCGCCGAACCGATCGAGCCGCTTGATCCAGGTCAACTTTCCTACAACAGACCGCGCTCGGCGAACGACATTGCCGTCCCCGCGCCGATGACGAAGTGGTCGAGGACCTTGACATCGACCAGCGCGAGCGCCTGCTTGAGCGCGCCCGTCAACGCCTCGTCGGAGCGGCTGGGCTCGGCGATGCCCGAGGGATGATTGTGCGCGAAGATGAGTGCCGCCGCATTGTGGTAGAGCGCGCGCTTCACCACCTCGCGCGGGTAGACGCTGGTCTGGGTAAGCGTACCGCGGAAGAGCTCCTCCACCTCCAGCACCCGGTTCTGCGCGTCGAGGAACACCCCGACGAAGACCTCGTGCGGCCGGTCCTGAAGCTTGAGCCGGAGGTAGTCGCGCACCGCTTGCGGAGAGCCCAGCGCGGAGCCGCGGTCGAGCCTCTCGCGCAGGGCGCGCCGCGCCATTTCCAGCACCGCCTGCAGCTGCACGTATTTTGCCGTGCCGAGGCCGGACACGGCAGTCGCCGCATCCGCTCCGGCCGCGAACAGCCCGGAAAGCGATCCGAAGCGCGTCAGCGCCTCGCGCGCGACGTCAACGGCGCTCTTGCCCCGGACCCCGGTGCGCAGAAAGATGGCCACCAGCTCGGCATCGGACAGCGAGTCCGCGCCCCGGTGGAGGAGCTTCTCGCGCGGCCGGTCGTCGGGCGGCCAGTCGGTAATTGCCATGGTGCGGCCCGCTATTCGCAACTCTTTGCTCGTTACTGCATAACGCAAGGCGGTCCCCGGCGTTTACTTGCGGGCGCGAATTTTCGCATTCGCGATTTACGATTCACGGCGTTTGCGGTTACACTCCAGAGCGCAACCTGAAGTAATAGCTCTAGATGGCTGAAAGTTCTAAGAAATCAGTCGTTCTCGGCATCACCGGCGGCATCGCTGCGTACAAGGCGGCCGAGCTCACGCGCGAGCTTGCGCGCAACGGCATCGAGGTGCAGGTGGTCATGACCGAGGCTGCCGGTGGACTCGTTGCGCCTGCCACCTTCCAGGCACTCTCGGGCAAGCCGGTATACACCAACCTGTGGGACGCGCGCGTCGCCGACAACATGGCCCACATCGAGCTCTCGCGCGGCAAGGATGCGATCGTGGTCGCGCCCGCCACCGCCGATTTCATCGCCAAGCTCGCGCAGGGCCTGGCGGACGATCTGCTCTCGACGCTGTGCCTGGCGCGCGAATGCCCCCTGATCGTGGCGCCGGCGATGAACCGCCAGATGTGGGACAACCCGGCGACGCGCCGCAATATCGAGCGCCTGCTGCGCGACGGGGTGGCGATCCTCGGGCCCGCGAGCGGGGACCAGGCGTGCGGCGAGGTCGGCATGGGCCGCATGCTCGAGGCGCGCGACATCGCCGAGGCGGTGACGGCCTTCCTTTCGCCGAAGATCTTGCGCGGTGCGCGCGTGCTGATCACCGCCGGCCCGACGTTCGAGACCATCGACGCGGTGCGCGGCATCACCAACCGCAGCTCCGGCAAGATGGGCTACGCGGTCGCGCGCGCGGCGCTCGAGGCCGGGGCCCGGGTGACGCTGATCTCGGGGCCAACGAGCCTCGCCGCGCCCGCCGGCGCCCAGCGCGTGGACGTCGTTTCCGCGCGCGACATGTTCCAGGCGGTGAAAAAGCGCGTGGCGGACGCCGACATCTTCATCAGCGTCGCCGCGGTCTCGGACTACCACGTCGCCAGCCCGCAGCGCCACAAGATCAAGAGGAGCGCGCGCGGGCTCCGGCTCGATCTCGTGCCCAACCCGGATATCCTGGCGTGGGTCGCGTCGCGGCCGCGGCCGCCGTTCTGCGTCGGCTTCGCGGCGGAAACGGAGAAGCTGCGGCAGCATGCCGAAGCCAAGCGCCGCGCGAAGAAGGTGCCGCTGCTCGCGGCGAACCTCGCGCAGCAGGCGATCGGCGCGGATGACAATGAATTGACCCTGTTCGACGACGCGGGCGTGCACAAGCTTCCCCGGGCTTCGAAGCAACTCGTGGCGCGGCAGCTCGTCGCCCACATCGCGAAACTCTACAAGCAAGCAAGCGGCAAGCGGTAAGCAGTGAGCGGAACAAGACCGTCACGCATGAACCGGTCACCGCAGATTGCGCGCGCGCCCATGAAAACGATCGACGTCAGGATCCTCGATGAGCGGCTGCGCGGCCAGCTGCCGGGATACGCGACGCCGGGCTCGGCGGGTCTCGACCTGCGCGCCTGTATCAGCGCGCCGCTCGCGCTCGCGCCCGGCCAGACCGAGCTGATCCCGTCGGGCATTGCCATTCACCTCGCCGACCCCGGCCTGGCGGCGGTGATCCTGCCCCGCTCGGGCCTCGGCCACAAGCATGGCATCGTGCTCGGAAACCTGGTCGGCCTGATCGACTCCGATTATCAGGGCCAGATTTTCGTGTCCACCTGGAACCGCGGGGGCGCCCCGTTCACGATCAACCCCATGGAGCGCCTGGCCCAGCTGGTGGTGGTGCCCGTGGTCCAGGTCGGCTTCAACGTGGTGGAGGACTTTGACTCAAGCCGCCGCGGAGCCGGCGGCTTTGGAAGCACGGGGAACTGATGACGAAGTCAGCGCTTGTCCTGTTCGCGCACGGCGCGCGCGACGCGCAATGGAGCGAGCCATTCCGCGCGATCCGGCAGGCGGTCGCAGCGCGCCGCCCCGATCTCACGGTGGAAATCGCGTTCCTCGAGCTGATGCAGCCGGCGCTCGGCGACTGCGTGGCGCGCCTGGTCAAGGACGGCCACACCCGGATCACGGTCGCTCCGCTGTTCCTGGCGCAGGGCGGGCACCTGAAGAAGGACCTGCCGCGGCTGCTGAAGGAGCTGAGCGCCCGGCACGCGGCGGCGGAGATCACGGTGCTGCCGGCGATCGGCGAGGTCACCGAGCTGCTGGAAGCGATCTCGGATTGGCTGGTGAGCAGCGCGCCGCGCTGAAGAATGATCGAAAGGCCAAGCTTGTACAAGCTTCCTCCCCCCTTGCGGGGGAGGATTGAGGTGGGGGGTCAAACTGGGAGCACGCCTCCCTCCCCCCCATCCCAACCTTCCCCCGCCAGGGGGGAAGGAGCTTGCTTGCGGTTCGCGTTGCGGATCGTTAGGCGCCCCCTGGCTGTGGCGGCGCTCGCGCTGGGCGCGTGCGCCTCGCGCGCCGGGTTGCCGGAAATTCCGCTCGTGGTGAACGGCCACCGGCTGACGGCCGAGGTCGCGGCCACCGACGGCACCCGCACGCAGGGCCTCATGCACCGCAGGATCCTGCCGGAGAATCGCGGCATGCTGTTCGTGTTCCGCGAAACCGCGCAGCACGCGATGTGGATGATGAACACCTACATTCCGCTGTCGGTGGCGTTCCTCGACGAGCGCGGCGTGATCATCAACATCGAGGACATGAAGCCGCACACACAGGACACGCACCCCGCCGCGAAACCCGCGCGCTACGCGCTGGAAATGAACCAGGGCTGGTTCGCGAAGCGCGGCATCAAGCCAGGCGCCAGGATCGAGGGGCTGGAGCGCGCGCCGCCCGCCCGATGAAGCGTGACTGGTGGCTGGTGGATGGTGGCCGGTGACTGGAGCAAAAAAAACGCCCGGGCAAACCCGGGCGTTTTTGCGAAAGCCTGACCCGATCAGCCGAAGAAGATGCCCTGGTGGCCCGCGGCCGCCATGAAGAACAGCATCGGGATCGAAAGCAGGGTGTTGGTGCGGGAGGCGAGGAACGCGACGCGACGCGCTTTCGCCTTCTCCTCGTCGGTCGCCTGCACCATGCCCAGGATCTTCTGCTGGTTGGGCCAGATCAGCACCCACACGTTGAAGAGCATGATGGTGCCGAGCCACGCGCCAATGCCGATCGCGTAGAAGGCGTGGTTGAGGAACAGGAACGCGTTGAAGAAGTTCTTGCCAAGCAGCAGCGCGCCCAGCAGCCATGTCGCCACCGCCGCCCAGCGGAACCAGAACAGGGCGCGCGGCGCGACATGCTTGGTGATGCCCGCCCCCGTGTTGTCCTTGCCGGCGGCCGCCAGCGCCGGCACCTGCACGAAATTGAAATAGTAGAGCAGGCCGATCCACATCACGCCCGCCGCGATATGGAGCCAGCGCCCGATGCCGAGCTGAATGAAGTCCATCATGGCCGGCCTCCTATTGCAACGCGTACTTCACGACGTTGTACAGGATGAGCGTGAGGACCACGCCCCAGAACACCGTCCACCCGAGCGAGTCTAGAAAATATTTCATTGCTGATCCCTCCTCCTGGAAGCGCGCTGTGCGAAATTGCGAACAAGCTGGCGGGACATTCTAGTACAGTTGGACCCGGGCAGCAATTCCACCGCGAATTCAAGTGGCTGTAGACGATGCGTGGCGCCGCTAGCCGCTGTTGGTGTGCGGCGGCGCGTCAGCGCCTGGCAAGATCAGCGCTGGATCGCGCCGGTTTCCTCCTGTTGCGCTGATGCGACAATATCGTGTCCGCGGCCCGCCAAATTGGGTAAACTAGCCACAGCGGATCGGGGTGCACGAATGCTCCCGCCTGCCCTGAAACAGCGAATTCGGATCGCCCATGCGTCATCGATTCGGAATCACGCTCGCAGCGTTCTTGCTGACGGTCGCGGCGGCGCTGCCACCCCTCACCTGTGCTGCCCAGGCGCTGCTCTCCAGCGAGCACGGCGGTCTGGGGCTCAGACAGCCGACCGGGTCCGGGGAGAGTGCTCAGTCCGGCAGCGAGACGAGACCGGCCTGGCTGGGCCGGCAACCATCCGAATTCACTCAGTTCGGCGGCGCGCGCGAGCTGACGCGCGGCGGCCCGGGTGCGATGGAGGCATATGGCGGCGTGGCGTACTCCATCTCGCGCAGCTGGGCCTCGTCGCTTGAGGCGGCTTATGCTCCGGAATCCACGCTGGTGCCGCGCCACTACGCCTTCGCGGGCGAGGTGCGCACCGCGCTGAGCGACCACAAGGCGCTGAGCGTGGGAATCAAGTACCGGGTGTACGACGCGGACCTCGGCATGCCGGGTGACTCTGCGCCGGTGAACGGGTTCGGGCTTGCGCCTTCCCGCGGGCTGGGGACAGGTTATGCCCCCGGTTATCAGGTGCAATTCGGCTACCAGCACAGCGCGTTCACCTTGTTCGGGCTTGCGCTGGGACGGGAGATGGAAAGCTACGCAACGGCCTTCGACCCCGCAACTCCCTATCCACGTCAGCTCTCCTTCACCGGGCAGCACTGGCTTACGCCGAGCTGGGCATTGAGCTACGACGTGCTGTCGGGAGACCTCGGCGGCCCGAGCCCGATGCGGCTCCAGGGCCTCGGACTGCGTTTCGGCGTGCGCTACCGGTTCTGAGCGCACGCATCCCCGCCATCCACGACAAGCGGAACTTGACCATGATCGCTTGCGCGGCTATGAGATCGCGCTCCGGGCCGCGGGGCACGCCGTAGTAGCGCGCCGAAGTAGGGATCAGCGAGGTTGCTAATGTCCGGACTTGCGTACGCGAGGCTGCCCGTAACGCTGACGCTCACAGCGCTGATCCTCGCACTCGCCGGGTGCGCGAGCACCCAGGTCTTTCCCAGCCTGCAGCTGCAGGACATCTCACTGCGGCCGGGAGACCTCGAAAAATTCGGATTGGCGTTCATCACGCCCTCGACCGTCACCGGGCAGGAACAGGAAAAGCAGGCGGTCGCGCTCACGTTCTCCGACGTGATCAAGAGCGAGCGACCCAACCTGCGGGTCGTGACGCTTGCGGAAACGCTGGGCGCGATCAACAAGGCCGGCCTGGCCGACGACTACAAGCGGATGTACGACGAGTATCGCGACACCGGCCTGCTTTCAGGGGGAATCTTGCAGCGGGTGGGCGCGGCAACGGGCGTCCGCTACCTAGCGCAAACCAAGCTGCAGAGCTTCGTACAGGGGGCAAAGGAGCGTTTCGGGCTGCTCGGCTTTCGCATCGTAGAGACCCAGTACGCCTACGTCCGGCTGTTCTTCCAGATCTGGGACAGCCGCGATGGCACGATCGCGTGGGAAGCCATGCAGGAATTGCACATTTCGCAGGAGCGGGTTTCCGAGGAACCGGTGATGCAGCGCGCCGTGCTCGAGCGTACCGCCCGCGATCTCATCACGAAGCTGCCGTAAAGCCGGACGGCTCGCGCCGCCGGCTACTGTTGCCGTCCAGATTTGTCCGTGAGGGGCACAAAGCGCACCGCGAGGACGTTGCGGCGTGTGATCCTCCCGTCCGGCTGCTTCTCGATCAACAGCAGGGACTGGCCCGCCGCCTGGCCGCCGACGGGAACCACCAGCCGCCCGCCGGGCTTCAGCTGGTCGATCAGCGGCTGCGGCACCTCGCGCGGTGCCGCCGTCACCATGATTGAATCGAACGGGGCGTGCTCGGGCCAGCCCTTGTACCCGTCACCGATCCGGGTCTCGACGTTGCGGTAGCCGAGCTGCGTCAGGCGCTCCGCGGCTTCGCGTGCGAGCGGCTCCACGATCTCGATCGTAAAGACCGTGCCGGCAAGCTCCGCCAGCAGCGCCGCCTGGTAGCCCGAGCCGGTGCCGATCTCGAGCACCCGGTCGCCGGGCTTGACGTCCATGAGGTCGGTCATCAGCGCGACGATGAAGGGCTGCGAGATGGTCTGGCCCCTGCCGATAGGCAGCGGGCGGTTGGCGTAGGCGTTGCGCCGCTCCGACGCGGGAACGAATTCGTGGCGCGGCACCTTCGCAAGCGCCTGCATGACGCGCTCCGAGAGGCTCGCGCGGCCCGTCTCGAAGCGCGTCTCGCGGGCAAGCTCCGCGATCTCCTCCACCATGCGCTTGCGCTGCGGCTCGTAGACGTCCTGACCCTGCGCCTGCGCCGCGCCCGCTGCGGCGGCGGGCGACGCGGCGCCGATCAGGGCGAGCAGGCAGTTGCGCAGTGTCCGCATGAAAAATAGGGGCATACCCGTTTCCCAGTATGCCCCGCGTTTCCCCGCCTCGGCAACGAAGCGTGGGGAAGTCAGCCTACCTGTATCCGGGAGGTTTCTGCTACGACCCGCGCAGGGAGCATCATGAGAACGCTCGGAAGCATGATCTGTCGAATTGTTTGATATATCGCAATCCTTTCGCGCAGTTTCGCTCTAGTGTAACGTGAGGGTCATAGCATCCCCGCTTTGGGTCCAGTTTCGGGACCCGTGGACATGAGCCAGGCAGCCAGCACCCCCAACCCGCTTTCCGCGCTCGAGCGCCTGCGCCATTGGTGGCAGCGGATCGCGGCGGCGGTGCTGCCGGGAGCCGGCGCGGACGACGCCGGCCGCGCCGTCGCGCGCACCCTGGACGAGATGAAGCCGCTGCTCGAGGAGAGCCGGGCCCAGCGCGGCGGCGAAGTCTCGGCGCGCGATCGAGCCGAGCGGATCGCGGCGATCTACCGTGGCGCGAGCCTCGCACAGCGCGCCGCGATCCTCGATCTCATCACGCACGAATTCGCGCCCCGTCGTGACGAGCTCGAGAAGGCCATCGTGGCCATCCAGGGCGCGGCGAACGATGCCGAGCTGTCCCACGCGGAGGCGCGGCTGCGCATCGCGCTCAACGCCCCGCGCGCGAAATTCTTTACCCAGTTCAACCTGCTGCCCGAGGGCGTGAAGTTCCTGGTGGATCTGCGCGCCGATCTCCTCGCGGCGCTGCCCAAGGCGCCGGCGCTCGAAGTGCTGAAAGTCGAGCTCGACGGCCTCCTCGAGAGCTGGTTCGACCCGGGCTTTCTCGAATTGAGGCGCATCACGTGGTATTCGCCCGCGCTGATCCTCGAGAAGCTCATCGCCTACGAGGCGGTCCACCCGATCCAGTCGTGGAACGACCTGAGGAACCGCCTCGACACCGACCGGCGCTGCTACGCGTTCTTCCACCCGCGGCTGCCCAACGAGCCGCTCATCTTCGTCGAGATCGCGCTTACGCGCGGCCTGCCCGGAAGCGTGCAGCTCCTGCTCGACCAGGGCGCCCCCGTGCAGGATCCGCGCACCGCCGATACCGCGGTGTTCTACTCTATCTCGAACACACAACAGGGCCTGCGGGGCGTGAGCCTCGGCAACCTGCTGCTGAAGCGCGTGATCGAGGACCTGCGGCGCGACCTCCCGCGGCTCGGCGCATTTGCCACGCTCTCGCCGCTGCCCGGCTTCCGCAAGTGGCTCGACCAGGCGCTCGCCGAGAGGCGGCTCTTGCTGCCGGAAGCGGATCTCGCCAGGTTCGCTGGGTCGGTGGGTCACCCCGATCCGACGGGCGCTCTCGCCGCCGCATTGGCGCGCCCCGAATGGCCGACTGATGCGCGGCTGGTCGAAGCGCTGCGGGAGCCCATGGAGAAGCTCGTCGCGTGCTACCTGCTCCGGGAAAAATCGGGCCCGCACCCGCTCGACCCGGTCGCGCATTTTCACCTCACGAACGGCGCGTTGGTGAGCCGCATCTACTGGCTCGCCGACACCTCCGCCCACGGCATGGAGCAGTCCTACGGCATGATGGTGAGCTACCGCTACGAGCTCTCCGAGGTGGAGGAAAACCACGAGCGGTTCCAGCGCGACGGCCACATCGCAGCGGCGCGGCGGGTATCGCGGCTGCTTGATTAGAGAAAGAGCGGCGCGGACAGCGCCTGATTCTGTGTCGCCGCCACGTGGCGTTAGGCGGCGAGGCGGTCGAGCAAACGCGGACGCGGCGGGGACCCGCTTGCAGGGGGGGGCGGAATTTCCTGATCGATCGGACATCCCTTCCCTCCTCGCGGCCTGATGTGGATATTCCTGCGTGCTTCGCACACCTATCCTTGCCGCTGAACATCACCGCGACGTCATAAACGCCTGATTTACGGGCGACGATGACAACGCCGGCTGGCCGGGTGTCTAATGAGCCGACATTTCGCAAGTTCACTATGCGTTGGGCCGCTCTTCAAGAAATCCGGAGTGGACGGGCCGTGAGCGTGGTGCCAATGGCGAGCGCCGTAATGGCCCGCAGTTGAATCTGAGGAGACGATAGAAAGGATAAACATGCGCACCGGACTCTTTCTCGTCGCAGGGTTCTTGTTACTGGCCGCCTCGCTTCTATTGGGCAAGCTGTTCTCCGGGAACTATCCTGGTGCCACGGCGTTGGCGACCGTCTTCTACGTCGTCGTGTGGATCGTCATCGCGGGCGCAAACATGTGGGTTGGGGTTGCCAAAGCGGGTTACTCGGTCGCGGAGGAACTGCCCATATTTGCGCTCATCTTCGGTGTTCCAGTTGCTGTTGCGATCGTTTTGAAGTGGAAGCTTCTTTGAGCTTGCCGGCAGGCGTGCCGGCGCTTGCGGCCGGTGATTCGCGCGCCGGTTACCGGGAACAGCGTCCAAGGGCAGGATCAGGTGGCGATCCAACTTATACAGCCATGCTCGGACGACGAATGGACGAACGCGCGGCATCTGATCGAAGAATACGCGGCGTCTCTGAACGTGGACCTCTCGTTCCAGAACCTCGCATACGAGCTGGGGCATCTTGCAAGCGAATACGGCCCACCCGCGGGAGCCTTCTTTCTTGCCGAGGAGAACGGGTCTTATCTCGGCTGTGTCGGCCTGCGGCATTTCTCCGACGGGATCGGCGAGATCAAGCGCCTGTATACGATTCCCGCTGCACGAGGCCGCGGGCTCGGACGCCTCCTCGCCAAGAGGATCGTGGTTGCAGGCGGGGTACTTGGGTATCGCCGTTTGCTTCTTGATACGCTGCCTGCCATGAAAGAGGCTCAATCCCTGTACCTCTCGTTGGGGTTCAAGCCGACCATGGCATATCGATTCAACCCGGTCGCGGGGACTGCCTTTCTCGAATTGGAGCTACGATGAACGCAAAGACGTCGATCCACGCAACGCGGATGGACGTCATGTCGGTGCGGGAGATTCCTCAGGCTTTCAGGAACTCGTCGAGCACCGCGCACCAGGCCGCCGCCAGGTTGCCGCGGTGGTAGCCGCCGCCGCCGAAGCCCATGATGCGCCCGCCGCAGAACTCGTTCGCGAGCGCGCACACGCGCCGCGCCGCGTGCGCGTGCGCCGCCGGTGTGTATTGCAGCATCGCCAGGGGATCGCCCGCCAGGCTGTCGGCGCCGCACTGGAACAGGATGAATTCAGGCTTCCCCCCGCGCACGTGCGCCTCGACCGCCTCCCACACCATGAGAAACTCGCGGTCGCCCATGCCCGGCAGCAGCGGCACGTTGAGCTTGGTGCCCTTCGCCGCGCCCTTGCCAATCTCGTGCACGTGGCCGGTGCCCGGGTAGAGCGTGCGCCCGTCCTGGTGGATGTCGGCGTAGATGAGATCCGGGTCCTCCTCGTACGGATAGTAGAGGCCGTCGCCGTGATGGACGTCGATGTCCACGTAGGCGATGCGCTTCACGCCGAACTGCTGGCGCAGCGTGTCGATCACGACGCCGACGTCGTTGAACACGCAGAAACCGGCGGCGCTCCCTCGGCGAGCGTGGTGCAGACCGCCGATCGGCTGGAACGTGCGCAGCGCGCCGCCGCTCATGACGGTATCGAGCCCGTGCAGCGCGGAACCCGCGACCGTCGCCGCGGCTTCGTAGATTCCCGGGCAGGCCGGCGTGTCGCCGTAATCAATCGCGCCGTACCCCTCCTCGGATTTCTCCTTCACCCAGGCAACGTGCTCGGGCGTGTGGAAGCGATACAGCTCCTCCTGCGCCGCCATGCGCGGGTCGGCGATCGCGGCGCGCTTGTCGAGCCCCTGCTTCGCCGCCTCTTTCCAGAACGCTTCCTGCCGGTCCGGCCCGAACGGGTGGCCGTGCGGAAAACCATACTTCCCGAGCGATTCCCCGACGTAAAGCTTCACCTCGTTTTTCATGCCGTTCTCACGATGGAACCATCACCCATCACTCATCACTCATCACCGAAAAGCGACAGCTGCCCCGCCCGCCCGGGCCGGCGGAATTGCGTGGTATCGAGCGTCGTGTTGCGCCGGTCCGCGTTGAAGCCGAGGCGCTGGCACACCTGCTTGAAACGTTGCGCGAGGAGCGCCGCGAGCTCGCCCGAGCCGCGCATGCGGCTGCCGAAGTTGGGGTCGTTGTCGCGCCCGCCGCGCATCGCGTGCACCCGGCTCATCACGTGCTTTGCTTTCAAAGGATAATGCCGCTCGAGCCAGTCCTTGAACAGGTCCTTGACCTCCCACGGCAGCCGCATCAGCACGTAGCCCGCCTGGCGCGCACCGTGCGCCCACGCCGCCTCCAGCACCGGCTCGATCTGGTGGTCGGTGAGGAACGGGATCACCGGCGCGCACAGCACGCCGACCGGCACGCCCGCGTCGCTCGCTTTCTTCATCGCCTGGAGCCGGCGCGCGGGCGCCGAGCAGCGCGGCTCGAGCCGGCGCGCGAGCTCGTGGTCGAGGTTATTGAGCGAGATGAAGACGTTGACAAGATTCTTCTCCGCCATCGGCGCGAGGAGGTCGAGGTCGCGCTCGACCATGGCGTTCTTGGTGACGATGCCGACCGGCTGGTTGAATTCCGCGCACACCTCCAGGATGCCGCGTGTGATCTTGTGCTCGCGTTCAATCGGCTGGTAAGGATCGGTGTTGGCGCCGATCGAAATCACTTCGCACCGGTAACCCGGGCGCGAGAGCTCTTCGCGCAGCTTCTCCGCTGCGTTCACCTTGGCGAAGAGGCGCGTCTCGAAATCGATGCCGGGCGAGAGGTTGCGGTAGGCGTGCGAGGGACGAGCGTAGCAGTACGAGCATCCGCATTCGCATCCGGCATACGGATTGATGGACTGCGTGAACGGGACATCGGGTGAATTGTTGCGCGAGATGATGCTGCTCACGCGCTCCACGGTGACATGGGTCTTAAGCGGCGGCAGCTCTTCTTCTTGCCGGTCCCAGCCGTCGTCGAACGCCTCGCGCGCGACGGTCTCGAAGCGGCCCTCGGGATTGATGCCGGCGCCGCGCCCCTTGCGCGGGTCGGCATGCCTGCCGCTCAGAGTCTTCAATGGCATGGAGCTACTCCGCCATCAGCAGCCTGCGCGCCGCGGCGAGTTCCTGCCGCTTGCGCTTGTCGACCTTCGGATAGTGGAGGTCGAGCGCGGCGAGCGCTTCGATGATGGCACAGGCGACCACGATGCGCGTGAACCACTTGTTGTTCGCCGGCACCACGTACCACGGCGCGTATTCCGTTGCCGTTTCCCGGACCATCTCCTCGTACGCGTCCATGTAGTCCGTCCAGTGCGCGCGCTCGCGCACGTCGGCGGCGGAGAATTTCCAGTTCTTTTCCGGTTCGTCGAGGCGTTCCAGGAACCTGCGCTTCTGCTCCCCCCGGCTGACGTTCAGGAAGAATTTGCGGATCACCGTGCCATTGCGGCTCAAGTAGCGCTCGAAATCGCGGATGTCCTCGTAGCGCTCGCTCCAGATGCGCTTGATCAGCAGCTCCGCCGGCAGCTTCTGCCGCGCCAGCAATTCCGGGTGGACGCGCACCACCAGGACTTCCTCGTAGTAGGAGCGGTTGAAGATGCCGATGCGCCCGCGCTCGGGCAGGTGCTTCATGCAACGCCACAGGTAGTCGTGATCGAGCTCCTCCGACGAGGGTGCCTTGAACGACGCCACCTGCACGCCCTGGGGATTGACGCCCGACATGACGTGCTTGATGACGCTGTCCTTGCCGGCGGTGTCCATCCCCTGGAATATGAGCAGCATCGACCAACGGTCCTGCGCGTACAGCATGTGCTGAAGTGCGGCAAGCTGCTCGATGCCGAGCCGGAGCGCCTCTTTCGCACGCGGCTTGTCCTCCTTCCCGAGCTTGCCGGTATCGCCGGGGTCGTAGTCCTTCAGCCGGAAGTCTTTGCCCGAGGTGACGCAGTAGGCGTCATCGAGCTTGTGCGCAAACTTGATGACTTGCTTCAGGCCGAGGGGCACGCCGCTTCCTCCCTGTTTCGTGACGCGATCACGCGTCACCCGCAAACGCGGCGCGCAGTTCGGCTGCGCGCCGCGCGTCGAGCCGCTGGTCGGCTTCGGCGAGGGACACCGCCAGCAGCCCGAGGCCGCGGTAGAGATCGCCCATGCCGCGATCCCACTCGCGCACCCGCGCGAGCTGGCGCCTGACCGTCGCCGTGTCCCCGCGCGAGATCGGTCCCGTCAGCGCCCGGGCCGGCCCGCGCTCGAAAATCGCATCCACCGTCTCGCGCACGAGGGGCTCGAGCGCCGCGAGGGAAGCGGCACGTGGGATGCCCGCCTTCTCGTGCGCGCGCGTCGCTGCCTCGATCAGCGCCGCGAGATAGTTGCACGCGAACACGCCACCCGCGTGATAGATCGGCTTCATCTCCGGCGCGATCTCGAACATCTTCGCGCCGATGCGCTCGAACGCGGGCCGCAGCACCGCGAGCGCACCCGGGTCGCCCTCGGCGCTGCAGTAGGTGCCGGGGAAGGTCTGCACCGCCTGCTCGGCGTCGGTGAAGGTCTTGATCGGATGCACGCTCGCGACGAGCGCGCCCTTGTCCCGGGCCGGCTGGAGGTCGCTCGAGGGCGTCGCGCCGCTGACATGAAAGACGATGTCGCCGGGAGTGACCTTGCCGGACGCGGCCAGAGTCACGCAGCTCGGCACGATCGCGTCATCGCGGGTTGCGATCATCCAGATGTCGGCGCCGCGCATCTCCTCGAGGCGGCCCACGGCATGCCCGGCCCCGATGAATTCAACGGCTGCGGCGGCGCTCGCGCGCGAGCGCGTCAGCACATCCTGGATCACGAACACGCCGGCCCGCGCCCACATCCGCGCGCAGGCGCGGCCGACCCGCCCCGAGCCGATGATATTGAGCGTTTTCATGCAAACCAGCGTCGCTCCCGCGGAGGCGGGAGTCCAGAAAATTCGCTACAGCTTGAAGGAATGGCTTACTGGATTCCCGCCTGCGCGGGAATGACGTATACAGTAACCGCTCATTGCCGGCTCAGGAACTGCTGCACCAGCGTGCGCCATTCCTTCTCGAGCGCAACGCGCGGCCGCTTCGCCCCCGCCCGGTAGTACCAGTAGTCGGCGTTCACGATGTCGCCCTGCTTGCGGTGGAGAAAAGCGTGCACGCGCGCGGCGGCCCTGCCATCCTGCGCCGCCACGATGTCGTGGGCGCGGTTCCAGTTGCCCCGGGCCGCATGCCACAGGGCGCGCAGCGGCCCGGGCAGCCCGCGCGGCGGGCGTCCGGCCGTCAGCGATTCCCGGAAATCCGTGGAGTCCATCCCGGAACCATTTTAGACCTTCCACGCAAGAAGTTCGCCGAATTGCGGGTTGGCGCCCCATCGGGCTGTCAGCGCGCTGCAATTGGCATCCGTTATAGTGCGAACGATGCCCATTTCCCGCCGTGAATTCCTGCGCCGCGCAGCCGGGCTCGCCGGGGTCGCACTCCCGATCCCCCGGCTCCTGGCGCAGCCGCGCTTTGAGAAAAACCCCTACTCGCTGGGGGTTGCATCGGGCTACCCGGACGAGGGGGGCTTCGTGCTGTGGACGCGGCTCGCGCCGGAACCGCTCGCCGGCGGCGGCATGCCCGCGGCGGCGGTGGAGGTCGCATGGGAAGTCGCGGCCGACGAGTCCTTCCGCAGCATCGTGCGCCGCGGCACCGAGGTGGCCGCGCCCGAGTGGGCCCATTCGGTGCGCGCCGAGGTGACCGGGCTCGAACCGGGACGCGGGTACTTCTACCGCTTCCACGCCGGGGGCGCGACGAGCCCCGTCGGCCGGACGCGCACCACGCCACGGCCCGCCCCGGTGGAGCGCATGCGCCTCGCCTTCGCTGCGTGCCAGCAGTACGAGCAGGGCTGGTACTCCGCCTACCGCCACATGGCCCGGGACGATCTCGATCTCGTCATTCATCTCGGGGACTACATCTACGAGTCCTCCTGGGGCCGGGTCCACGTGCGCAAGCACGGCACGGAGGAGCCGCACACGCTCGCCGAGTACCGGAACCGCTACGCGCTCTACAAGAGCGACCCCGACCTCCAGGCCGCGCACGCGGCATTCCCGTGGCTCGTCACGTGGGACGATCACGAGGTCCAGAACGACTACGCCAACGACCGCTCGCAGCGTCTCGACGAGCCGCAGTTTTTTCTCGAGCGCCGCGCCGCGGCCTATCGCGCCTATTACGAGCACATGCCGCTGCCCAAGCGCATGCAGCCGAGCGGTCCGTCAATGCGGATCTACACCCGCGCCGGGTTCGGCGCGCTTGCCGCCTTTCACGTGCTGGACGACCGGCAATACCGTTCGTACCAGGTGTGCCCGCGGCCCGGGCGCGGCGGCAGCAACGTCGTGCGCGCGACGGCCTGCCCCGAGCTTTTCGACCCGGCGCTTACGCTGCTCGGGCCGGAGCAGGAAAAGTGGCTGCACGACGGGCTCGCGTCCTCGCGCGCACGCTGGAACGTGATCGCGCAGCAGACGCTGATGGCGCAGGTGGACCGCACCGCGGGCGAGGGGCAGTCGTTCTGGACCGACGGCTGGGACGGGTATCCGGCGGCGCGCGCGCGGCTGCTGCGCAGCGTGGCGGAAACCGGGGCCGCCAATCCTCTGGTGATCGGCGGCGACGTGCACATGTTCGTCGCGGCCGACCTGAAGATTGACTTCAACGACCCCGCCGCGCCCGTGGTGGCAACCGAGTTCGGCGGCAGCTCCATCACCTCACAGGGCTTGCCCGTGAAACAGGTGGAATCCTGGGCCGGCGAAAATCCGCACGTGACGTTCGCCAACAGCGCGCGCCGCGGCTATGGGCTCATGGAGCTGTCGCAGAACCGCTGCGTCACACGATTTCGCACCGTGAGCGACGTGACCGATCCGGACGCAAGCATCCGCACGCTCGCCTCCTGGACCGTGGAAGACGGCCGGCCCGGGGCCCAGCGCGGCGCCTAGGCCACCGCGATATCAGTAGCCGTAGAACTCCTCGGATCGCGTGGCTTCATCGCCGACGCCGAGGTCCTGCAGCATCTGCTGCATCGCCATGGTCATCGCGGGCGGCCCCGCAAAGTAATAGACAGGGCTCAGCAGATCGGGCTGGTGCCGTTCCAGCAGCTCGCGCCGGATGAAGCCGGTCTCGCCCGGCCACCGCTGCGCCGACTTCTCCGGTTCGGTCATGGTCGCGATCAAACGGAAGTTCCTGTTCAACTGCTCCATCTGTTGCAGCTCGGCGAGAAATGCCGCGTCTTCCGGCCGGCGGTTGGAGTAGAACAGATATAGGCGATGCGGCAGGCGTCTATGCGCCGCATCCCGCGCCATCGAGAGGAAAGGCGTGATGCCGATGCCGCCGGCCAGGAGGACGGCGGGACGCGCCGGGTCATCGTGCAGCACCATCTCGCCGTTGGGGCCGTCGATCCTGACCGCCGTCCCGACCGGCGCTGCCTTCAACACGCGCTTGAATGCCGTGTCGCGCATGCGCGTGGCGATCATCAATTCCGCTTCGTGGGGCGCACTGGCAATCGTGAAGGTGCGGGCGTCGCCTTCACTATCGGTCTCCGGCGGATCGACGAGCATCATCAGTAACGATTGGCCCGCCTGATGCCGAAATCCCGAGGGCTTGGAAAAGCGGAACGCCATCGTGCCTTCAGCGACCCAATCGCGCCGCGCCAACCGAGCTTCATGGGCCGGCATAATGAATCCAAGCCCCGCTCAGAACGTGCGGATCCCGGAGAAAGCGTCGGCGACTTCGTGGGGCTGCCCTGCGTCGTCGTACCAGTAGAGCTTGGCGACGTCCTCGCTTCTGGTGAGCTTGTGCGAGCCGTCGCAGAACGGCTGGTTCTTCGACAGGCCGCAGCGACAGAGAAACTTCTCCTCTCCACCGATCGCCAGCTTGTACGGCCCTGGGTGAGTGCGTTTTACGATGCGCGGCATGGCGGCCTCCTTTTTAGAACGGACTTGCTGCTGCGGCTATTTTGCTCCAATGGCGCAGGCACCGCGATGCGTCCGCCGGCCCTTCATCAGCTGATTGGCAGGGAGCTGCCTGGCGATGACTCCGGCAGGCGCAGGCGCCATCCTGCGGCGCAGCGCGTCCCAAAATGCTTGATCTAGCGCAAACCGCCCCCCGCGGCGCGGGATTAGATTGACCTTCGCCGGCGCCTGCCGCAACGGGTGGTTGCCGCGGGTGCTGCCGGCGGAGGGGGTTTGTGTTCCAGATACGCCTGCACGGGCGTGGAGGCCAGGGCGTGGTGACCGGCGCGGAGATGCTCTCCGTCGCCGCGTTTCTGCAGGGCCGGCACGCGCAGGCCTTTCCCAGTTTCGGCTCGGAGCGCACGGGCGCGCCGGTGGTGGCGTTCTGCCGCATCGACGACCGGGAAATCCGGCTGCGCGAGCCGATCATGGAGCCCGACGCGCTCATCATCCAGGACCCGACGCTCCTCCACCAAGTCGAGGTCTTCAGCGGGCTGAAACCCGGCGACGGCTACATCCTCATCAACACTTCGCGCAGCTTCGACGAGCTCGGTATCGGCGAGTTCGTATCCGGCTTCCGGCCGGAGCGGCTGCGCACCGTGCCGGCGACCGAGCTCGCCGTGAAGCACGTCGGGCGCCCGCTGCCAAACGCCGCGCTCCTCGGCGGCTTTGCAGCGGTGACCGGGTTGCTCGACCTCGCCTCGGTCGCCGCGGCGATCCGCGACAAGTTCCCGGGCAGGGTCGGCGAGGGAAACGTTGCCGCCGCCACGGCAGCTTACGAAATCGTGAAACAGGAAATGAAGGAGGCCGCACTGCATGCTCAAGCAGATTGAAGGCTCGCTCGGCGTCGCGAAAGCGGTGGCGCTGTGCCGCCCGGAGGTGATCTGCGCCTACCCGATCTCGCCGCAGACCCATATCGTGGAAGACCTCGGCGAGATGGTGAAATCGGGCGCGCTCGCCCCCTGTGAGTTCATCAACGTCGAGTCCGAGTTCTCGGCGATGAGCGTCGCGATCGGGGCCTCGGCGGTCGGCGCGCGCGCGTACACCGCCACCGCAAGCCAGGGCCTGCTCTACATGGTCGAGGCGATGTTCAACGCCGCGGGGCTCGGGCTGCCCGTCGTGATGACAGTGGCGAACCGCGCGATCGGCGCGCCCATCAACATCTGGAACGACCATAGCGACGCCATGTCCCAGCGCGACTGCGGCTGGATCCAGCTCTTCGCCGAGACCAACCAGGAGGCGCTCGACCTCCACATCCAGGCTTTCCGCCTCGGCGAGGAGCTCTCGCTCCCGGTGATGGTGTGCATGGACGGCTTCATACTCA
>DASWHI010000072.1:0-2976 GCA_036398235.1 Burkholderiales bacterium | reverse complement strand
TGTCGTCGTTCATCACGGCGACCATCGCCATCGGCGGCTCCGGGCGCGGCGCGACGCCGATAAAGGCGGCGAGGATCAGAACGAACGCGGTGCTGGTCACGGCGAGCCCGCGCCAGAATGCGAGGCCGGCCCGCGAGACACCCCCGCGCGCGGCACCGATGCGCCTCGCTACCGTCTGCCAGACGCGCGCCGGCGGCGCAATTTCGCCCGCCGCCGCCGAGAGCGGCGTCAGCCGCGTCTCCCACTCCGCGACGATCCGCCGCAGCTCGGGGTCGTAGCGCTGCAGCGCCTGGAAGCGCGCGCGGGCGCGCCCGTGCAGCGTGCCGATCACGTACTCGGCCGCCAGCTTCTCGCGTAATTCCGGACTCTTATAGGAAGCCATTTATCACCACTGAAACGTGACCAGTGACCGGTGCTGGGTCATCCGTCAGGCGGCCTCGCCGAGGCAGAGCTTGAGCCGCTCGAGGCCGCGGCGCACCCAGGTCTTTACGGTGCCGAGCGGCTGCTTCATGTGCTCCGCGAGCTCCGAGTGGGAGAGCCCGTGAAAGAACGCGAGCATGATGCTCTGGCGCTGCTTCGCTTCCAGCTGCTGCATGCAGCGTGCCAAGGCGGCCGCCTCGCTGGAGGCCACCAGGCGCTCCACCGGCCCCGGCGCATCGTCCTGCCATGCCTCGACCGCGATCTCGTATTCCTCGCCGCTCGCCTCCTGCCGGGGCCGGCGCAGCCAGTCGAGCGAGCGGTTGCGCACGATGCTGGTCATCCACGTGAGCGGCGCGCTCTTCTGGACGGCGTAGTCCCCGGCGTGGTTCCAGATGCTGATATAGCACTCCTGCAGGACCTCCTCGGCCCAGTCCTGCCTCCTCAATATACGCAGCGCGACCCCAAACAGTTTCGACGCGGTCAGCGAGTACAAGTCCGCGAATGCACGCTGGTTTTTGAGCGCGGCCTGGACCAGCAGCTCCGCCAGCCGGGCGGCGAGGGCATCCGGGACGGGGCGGTCGCCGGTCACCGGTTCTTTCCTTGCTGCCACAGCACGTCCGGCCGGCCCGCCGCCCGGTTGAGCACGCGCGCAATGACGAAGAGAAGGTCGGAGAGACGGTTCAGATAGCTCCGCAGGGGCGGTGCGATCTTCTGCTTACGGGCGAGCGAGATGAGCCGCCGTTCCGCGCGGCGGCACACCGCGCGGGCGACGTGGGCGAGCGCAGCGGCACGCGCGCCCCCCGGCAGGATGAAGTCCTTGAGCGGGGGAAGCCCGGCGTTGAACCGATCGAGCTCGCGCTCGAGACGCTCGACGTGGGACTTGCTCATGATCGCGTGGCCGGGCACGCTCAATTCCCCGCCGAGATCGAACAGATCGTGCTGCACGTCATCGAGGCAGGCACGCACCGCGTCCGGCAGGGTCTCCGCGAGCAGCACCCCGAGCGTGCTGTTCAGCTCGTCCACCGCGCCGATCGCCTCGATGCGCGGCGAGTCCTTCGCGACGCGCGAGCCGTCTGCGAGGCCGGTGGTGCCGCCGTCACCGGTGCGTGTGTAGATGCGGGTCAGCCGGTTTGCCATGCAAGGGGTCATTATAGCGGCGGACCTCCGCGCCGCGGGGACGCTGCCCCGCTACAATACGGGACAACCGCATGACTGCATCGACTTTGACACGGCTGCTGCGCTGGAGCACGTTTGTCGCCGCGGCTGCGTGGCCGGCGCTGTCGCACGCCGCGGGCGGAACCGGCGCCGGCATGCCATGGTGGGTGTGGCCGGTCGTGCTGTTCGCCGTCTGCTTCGCGCTCGGCCTGGTTGCCGTGCCGGCGGGCATCGGCGGCGGCGTGCTGTTCGTGCCGATCGTCAGCGGTTTCTTTCCGTTTCATCTCGATTTCGTGCGCGGCGCCGGCTTGCTGGTGGCGCTCGCCGGCGCACTCGCCGCCGGACCCGGCCTGCTTCGCACCGGGCTCGCCGACCTCCGGCTCGCGCTGCCGTTTGCGCTGGTTGGCTCGGTGGGTGCGATCGTCGGCGCGCTGGTCGGACTTGCGCTGCCCGCGGCGGCAGTGGAGTCCGCGCTCGGGGTCACGGTCCTGTGCATCGCTGCGCTCATGTGGCGCGCGAAGAAATCGGACTACCCCGAGGTCGCCCAGCCCGATAAGCTCGGCGCCGCATTGCGCATGAGCGGCATTTTTCACGACCACGCAGCCGGCCGCGAAGTCGCCTGGCGGGTGCACCGTACGCCGCTCGCATTAGTGCTGTTCGCGGGAATTGGCGTGCTCGCGGGCGTGTTCGGACTCGGCGCCGGCTGGGCGAACGTGCCGGTGTTAAACCTGGTGATGGGGGCCCCGCTCAAGCTCGCTGCAGGCACCAGCGGCTTTATCCTGTCCTTCGTCGACACTTCCGCGGCCTGGGTCTACATCAACCGGGGCGCGTTGCTCGCGATCGTCGCCGTGCCCTCGGTGATCGGCATGATGCTCGGCGCGTTCATCGGGGCGCGGCTGTTGAGAACGCTGAAGGCCGCCGTGATACGGCGGATGGTCATCGCGCTTCTGGTGGTCGCGGGCGCGCGCGCATTGACGAAGGGACTCGGATGGTGGACGTGAAAGCGACGGGGCGCCCGCAGGAGCAAGGTCCGTCACCGGAGCAGTTGCGCTACGCCCGCGTGCTCGATTACGGGATGAAGGGCGGGCTGATCGTGCTGATTGCCGGTTTTGCGGCTTATATGGGTAATGTGCCGTCTCCGCAGGTTCCGTTCGAGATGCTGCCGAGGTTGTGGGGCCTGTCGGCCTCCGAATACGTGCGGGAAAGTGGCATGGCGGCGGGCTGGGGCTGGCTCGGGATGCTGGACAAGGGGGACGTCCTTGCGCTCAGCGGAATCGCGCTGCTTGCGGCGGTATCCCCCCTGAGCCTGGCGCTACTGGTCCCGGCCTACGCGAAGAGCGGGGACCGCGCGTATCTCGTGGTGACGATCGCGCTGATCGGTGTCCTGGTCCTCGCCGCCTC
>DASWHI010000071.1:0-1794 GCA_036398235.1 Burkholderiales bacterium | reverse complement strand
GCTCCTCGTCTCTTGCGCCCGTCAACGTGCGGGCAGCCCGCCCTTGAAGTTCGCCTTGCGCAGCAGGCTCTCGTACTGGTGCGTCATGACGTAGGCCTGCACCTGCGACATGAAGTCCATCGTCACCACGACGATGATGAGCAGCGACGTCCCGCCGAAGTAGAACGGCACGTTCCACCTCAGGATGAGGAATTCCGGCAGCAGGCAAACGAGCGTCACGTAGATCGCCCCCGCCAGCGTCAATCGCGTCAGGATCTTCTCCAGGTAGCGCGAGGTCTGCTCGCCCGGACGGATGCCGGGCACGAAGGCCCCGGACTTCTTCAGGTTGTCCGCCGTCTCCTTCGGGTTGTACTGCAGCGCCGTGTAGAAGAAGCAGAAGAAGATGATGAGTCCCGCGTACATCAGCACGTAGATCGGCTGGCCGGGCGTGAGCGTGGCGGCGATGTCGCGCAGCCAGTTCATGCCCTCGGCCGCGCCGAACCAGCCGAGCAGCGTGGCCGGAAAGAGAATCAGCGACGAAGCGAAAATCGGCGGGATGACCCCCGCCATGTTCAGCTTGAACGGCAGGTGCGAGCTTTGGCCGCCGTATACCCGATTGCCGACCTGGCGCTTGGCATAGTTGACCAGGATCTTTCTCTGCCCGCGCTCGACGAACACCACGACGGCCGTCACCAGCAGCACCGCCGCCGCGATGAGCAGCGCGGTGAGCGGATGCATGGCGCCGGTGCGCACCAGTTCCAGCGTCCCCGCGATCGCGCTCGGCAGCCCGGCCGCGATACCCGCAAAAATGATGAGGGAGATGCCGTTGCCCAGGCCGCGCTCCGTGATCTGCTCGCCGAGCCACATGAGGAACATGGTCCCGGTGACCAGCGTGGTGACCGTCGTGACGCGGAACATGAGCCCCGGATCGAGCACCAGACCGGCCTGGGACTCGAGCGCCACCGAAATTCCGGTGGCCTGGAACAGCGCCAGGAATACCGTGCCGTAGCGCGTGTATTGGGTGATCTTGCGGCGCCCCGACTCGCCTTCCTTGCGCAACTGATCCAGGTGCGGGCTCACGGCCGTCATCAGCTGCATGATGATCGAGGCCGAGATGTACGGCATGATGCCCAGGGCGAAGATGGTGAAGCGCGACAGCGCGCCGCCCGAGAACATGTTGAACATGCCCAGGATGCCGCCCTGCTGGCTCTTGAACAGGTCGGCGAGCACGTTGGGATCGATCCCCGGCACCGGGATGTGTGCGCCGATGCGGAACACCACCAGGGCGCCCAGCAGGAACAGCAGGCGCCGCTTCAGGTCGCCGTAGCGCCCGGACTTGCCTGCGGTGGGAAGCGTGGTCGCCAAGCCTCAGCCCCCGGTCGGCTGCGCCGCGGGGGCGGCGTCCTCGACCTTGCCGCCCGCGGCCTCGATCGCGGCGCGCGCACCCTTGCTGGCCTTGACGCCCTTCAGGGTGACGCTGCGCGTGAGCTTTCCGGACAGGATGACTTTCGCCGTGCGCGCCTCGCGCGGCACGATGCCCTGCGCCTTGAGCGCACCGAGATCGATGTCGCCGGGCTTCATGCCCTGCAGTTCCGACAGTCGCACTTCCGCGGAGTGAGTGCGCGTGGGCGAGGCAAAGCCGCGCTTCGGCAGGCGCCGGTGCAGCGGCATCTGGCCGCCCTCGAAGCCGACCTTGTGGTAGCCGCCCGAGCGAGCGCGCTGGCCCTTGTGGCCGCGCCCCGCCGTCTTGCCCCAGCCCGAGCCGCCGCCGCGACCCACGCGATGGCGCGACTTCTTCGCGCCGGGCGCCGGTTT
>DASWHI010000070.1:0-3187 GCA_036398235.1 Burkholderiales bacterium | reverse complement strand
CAGGCGTACCCGCGCGCCTTCCTTATTGATCAAGTCCGCCTCGGCGGGCAGGCACACAAGCTTCAGCGTATGGCCCGCGAACAGCAGTTTGGTCGCAAGCAGCGAACCATACGAAGCACCCAATATCAGAATCTTGTAAGTAGTCGCCATCGAACTCCTCCGGATTGTTTGGTCTGGATTCCCGCCTGCGCGGGAATGACACCGCGACTTCATTTCGCGATGCGGGATACGGATTCGTAATTCAAAATCAGCATAGCATTTTAAACATCGCCGCTTCAACCGCCGGATTCTAAACCGAAATCCAGCAGAAATTCAGTGGCTTAACTTGACATCAGCGGGCCCCCTCTTTAGACTCGCCCGCTTTCTACGGCGAGTTAGCTCAGCGGTTAGAGCAGCGGAATCATAATCCGTTGGTCCGGGGTTCAAATCCCTGACTCGCCACCAGTTTCGACGCTGCCGTGACGGCGCAGCCAAACCGCGCGACAGGGTCCGGATCCCGGTTGAAGTATTTGATTACGTTGTGATACTGTGAATCGATGCGGAGATGGATCTGGACGCTGGCGCTGGCCACAGCCTGGATCGCGGCAAGCCCGAGCCATGCCCAGATGCCCCGCCAGCTGCCGGCCAACGGCAAACTGGGCGAGTTGGTGGGCGGACAGCACCCCCTCCCTCTGCTGCAGATCAACAAGCAGGTCGTGCGGCTCGCGCCCGGCGGGCGCATCTATGATCAGCACAACCGCACTATCACGCATGCGCATCTCCCGCAGTACGCGGCGGTGCTGTTCGTCCAGGACATGAACGGCGACATCTCGCGCGTCTACATCCTGCGGCCCGAGGAGCTGGTACAGCTCCAGCAGTCTCGTTGAGCCCGGCCGGCGGTGTCCGCGCTGCGTCCCGTGCCTCGCAAGCTGTACATCCGGACTTTCGGCTGCCAGATGAACGAGTACGACTCGGCCCGGATGGCCGACGTGCTGCGGCAGTCGCATGACATGGAGCAAACCGCGGACCCAGCAACCGCGGACTTGATCCTCTTCAACACCTGCTCGGTGCGCGAGAAGGCCCAGGAGAAGGTATTCACGGACCTCGGGCGAGTCAAGCACTTGAAAAGCCTCAACCCGCGGCTGCTGATCGGGGTCGGCGGCTGCGTTGCGAGCCAGGAAGGGGCGGCGATCGTCGCGCGCGCGCCCTACGTGGATCTCGTGTTCGGGCCGCAGACGCTGCACCGGCTGCCGCAGATGATCGATGCGCGCCGGGGAACCGGCAGGCCGCAGGTGGACGTGTCCTTTCCCGAGATCGAGAAATTCGACAACCTGTCGCCCGCGCGCGCGGAGGGGGCCACCGCCTTCGTTTCCGTGATGGAGGGATGCAGCAAGTACTGCACGTTCTGCGTGGTGCCCTATACGCGCGGCGAGGAGGTCTCGCGCCCCTTCGAGGACGTCCTCGTCGAGGTGGCGGAACTCGCGCAGCAGGGGGTGAAGGAGGTGACGCTGCTCGGGCAGAACGTGAACGCCTATCGCGGCGCCACGCCGGAAGGAGGCGCCGCGGACCTCGCGCTCTTGCTCGAATACGTGGCCACGATCCCCGGCATCGAGCGCATCCGCTACACGACTTCGCATCCGCGGGAGTTCACGCAGCGGCTGGCCGACGCGCACGCCAACGTTCCCCAGCTCGTGCCCCACGTGCACCTCCCGGTCCAGGCGGGCTCCGACCGCGTGCTGGCGGCGATGAAGCGCGGCTATACCGTGCTCGAGTACAAGGCAATCGTGCGCCGGCTGCGCGCGGCCTGTCCGGCGATCTCGATCTCCTCGGATTTCATCGTCGGTTTCCCGGGCGAGCGCGATGCCGATTTCGAGGCGACGATGGCGCTGGTCGAGGACGTCGGCTTCGACGCGAGCTTCAGCTTCCTCTATAGCCGCCGCCCCGGCACGCCGGCGGCGGCGCTGCCCGACGACACGCCGCGCGAGGTGAAGCTCGCGCGACTGCAGCGGTTGCAGGCACGCATCGACCAGCAGGCGCAAGCCATCAGCCGCGGCATGGTCGGCACCCTCCAGCGCGTGCTGGTCGAAGGCGCCGCCAGGAAGGACGCCGCCGAGCTCGCCGGGCGAACCGCCAACAACCGCGTCGTCAATTTCCCCGGGGCCCGCGAGCTCGTCGGCCGTTTGGTGGACGTCACGATCACCGCCGCGCGTCCTCACTCCCTGCGCGGCGAACTCGCTTGAAGCCCGTCGAAATCGCCTTTCGGCCCGTCGACAACCAGCGCCTCGCCACCCTGTGCGGAGCGCTCGACGAGAATCTGCGGCAGATCGAGACCGCGCTCGATGTAAGCATCGCGCGCCGCGGCGAACGCTTCGCGCTCTCCGGCCGGCCCGACCAGACGCGCGTCGCCGCCCAGGTTCTGCGGACCTTCTACGAGCAGGCGAAGAGCGGGCTCTCGCTGGAGGACGTGCAGCTCGGGCTGATTGAAGCCGCGGGCCCGCGCAAGCATCGCGCCCCCGACGGCAGTCCCCAGCTCATCACGCGCCGCCAGGACCTGCACGGGCGCACGCCGCGCCAGGTGCAGTACCTGCAGAACATCCTCTCCCACGACCTCACCTTCAGCATCGGCCCCGCCGGCACCGGCAAGACCTATCTTGCGGTCGCGTGCGCGGTGGACGCGCTCGAGCGCGAGGTCGTCAAGCGCATCGTGCTGGTGCGTCCGGCGGTGGAGGCAGGCGAGCGGCTCGGCTTCCTCCCCGGCGACATGGCGGCCAAGGTGGACCCCTATCTGCGCCCGCTCTACGACGCGCTCTACGATCTGATGGGATTCGACAAGGTGGCGCGGCTGTTCGACCGTGCCGCGATCGAGATCGCTCCGCTCGCTTTCATGCGCGGGCGCACGCTCAACCAGTCGTTCGTGATTCTCGACGAGGCGCAGAACACCACCCCCGAGCAGATGAAGATGTTTCTCACCCGCATCGGATTCGGCAGCAAGGCGGTGGTCACGGGCGACGTGACGCAGATCGACCTTGCCAAGAGCCAGAAGAGCGGGCTCGTCGAGGCCCGCGACGTGCTGAAGAAAGTGCGCGGCATCGCCTTCACCCATTTCGATGCCGAGGACGTCGTGCGCCACCCGCTGGTGCAGCGCATCGTCAACGCCTACGGGAATTACAAGGCCAAGGCCCCGGATTCCAGAAAGAAAAGCGCGCCG